>JBAWGF010000238.1:0-5104 GCA_049592615.1 Candidatus Acidiferrales bacterium | reverse complement strand
TGCAGGATCGCGAAATCGAAGAAGCGCGGGCAATCCAGGAGGGATTTCTCCCCAAGGATATTCCGCAGATCGCCGGCTTCGAAATCGCAACCGCGTGGCAACCGGCACGAGTCGTCGGCGGAGACTACTTCGATATCCTCCCGTTTGGCGCCCAGACACTGGGGCTGTGTATCGCCGACGTAGCGGGGAAGGGAATGCCCGCGGCGTTGTTGATGTCAAATCTCCAGGCAGCCGTCCGCGGCTTGGCATCGCCTTCGATGGCTGCAAACACTTTGTGCGATCGGTTGAATTCTCTCGTGTGCCGGAATATCGCGAACGACCGATTCATCACCTTCTTTTACGCGGAACTCGACGGCTCGGCGCGCCGATTGAAATATGCAAATGCGGGACACAATGCCCCAGTCGTTTTGCACCGGGATGGCTCGCACGATCGTCTTCAGGATGGCGGCGGCGTGCTCGGCGTATTCCCAGCCCAGACGTTTGCCGCGGGAATGATGGATCTCGCGTCGGGCGACCGCGTGGTTTTTTTTACGGACGGTGTGACCGAAGCCTGCAGCCCGGAAGGCGAAGAATTCGGAGAAGCGCACCTCCTCCAATTGATTCAAGAGAACCGCGAAACATCCGCCGAAGATTTACAGAAAAGGATTTTAGCCGCTGCGGGGGAGTTCAGCCACAGCAATTGGGACGACGACGCAACATTGATCGTGATTGCCGTCGCCTAGCGTTCGCACAACGGAGATTCAATGGGAACGTTGCTTCAAGACCTGCGCTACGGGATCCGGATGCTGGCGAAGAGTCCCGGCTTCACGCTTGTCGCCATTCTGACGCTTGCGCTCGGCATCGGCGGCAATGCCACCGTGTTCAGCTGGATTCGCTCGATCCTGTTGAACCCGCTTCCCGGAATCGCCAATGCGGATCAACTCGTTGCGGTCGAGACGGTGTTGCCGAGCGGCGA
The DNA here is from genome assembly GCA_049592615.1 of Candidatus Acidiferrales bacterium. Classification (GTDB taxonomy): domain Bacteria; phylum Acidobacteriota; class Terriglobia; order Acidiferrales; family UBA7541; genus Palsa-295. The sequence goes on along the minus strand of JBAWGF010000238.1, from coordinate 4,149 downwards.
GTACCACACCAGTTCCTTTCCGGATTTCAAGGATTACCGCAACCGGAACCACGTGTTCGATGATCTTTTTGGATTCGAGCTGGCGGGCGTGGATATGAGCCTGCGCAATGACGCGCCTTCCGAGCGCGTCTGGGGAATTATCGCGACGGAAAATTATTTCGACGTCCTCGGAGTGCGCCCCGCGATGGGACGCACGTTCCACGAGGCGCCGAATCAGGCGCTGAATTCCGACCCCTACATTGTTCTGGGCCATGGACTGTGGGCGCGAAGGTTTGGCTCCGATCCAAATGTTGTGGGGCGAACCGTTCGCATCAACGGGCATCCATTTACAGTCATCGGTGTGATGCCGCGGAATTTTTACGGGACGATTGTGGGAATCAATGCCGAGTATTTCGTTCCCATGATGATGCAGCCGCAAGTTTTGCCGTGGGAAGACATCGAAGAGCGGTATCCAACCTTCGTGCACATCATGGGACGGCTGAAGCCGGGCGTCACAAAAGCTCAAGCGCAGGCGGAATTGAGCACGCTGGCCGTTGATTTTCAAAAAGAATTCCCGAACTCAGAGAAAGGCGTGGGAATTTTTGTCGCTCCGGTGTGGGAAGCGCACTACGGAGTCCAGGATTTTCTCCGCAGCGTTCTCGGATTCTTGATGATCGTCGCGGTGTTCGTCGTCTTGATTGCGTGTGTAAACGTGGCGAACCTCCTGCTGGCTCGCGCGACCTCGCGTGAGAGGGAAATCGCGATTCGCGGCGCCATGGGGGCAAGCCGGGGGCGCCTGGTCCGGCAGTTGCTCGCCGAGAGTTTATTGCTGGCCCTGGCCGGAGGGGTGGGTGGAATTTTTCTCGCGGTCTGGGGAACGAATCTCCTCACATTCTTCCTGCCGCCCGTCCATTTGCCGATCGGAATGGATCTGCGGGTTGACGCGCCCGTTCTTGCATTTACACTGTTACTTTCACTCACGACCGGAATCACATTCGGTCTCGCCCCGGCGTGGCGCGCCTCCCGCACGGATTTGAATCAATCCTTGAAAGAAGGCGGTCGCTCGTCGGGAGCAAGTGCCGGTAGTCACCGTCTCCGCGATCTTCTGGTTGTTTCCGAGATGGTCCTCGCCACAGTCCTGCTCGTGGGCGCCGGATTGCTGCTGCGCAGCTTGCGAAATGCGGAAACGGTCGGCCCCGGCTTCAACTCGAATCATGTGGCCCTTGCCGCGTTTGATTTGCGAACCAAGGGCTATTCAGGCGAGCAGGCAGCATCTTTCTACGATCGATTGCTCGAACGGCTGCGCGCGTATCCGGGAATCGAATCGGCAAGCCTGGAACGCTACGTCCCGCTCTGGTTCACGGGCCGCAGCTATTCGACTACCAGGGTCGAAAACTACACTCCCGGCCCGAACGAAGACATGGGCATCGATCTAAACGTCGTCGGTCCAGAGTATTTCAAGGTCACGCAAATTCCGCTCATTTCCGGCCGGGATTTTTCGGAGCAGGACCGCCCCGGAGCGCCAAAGGTTGTAATCGTCAATCAAACGATGGCGAATCGTTTCTGGCCGGGGCAGGACGCATCCGGTCATCGAGTGCACATCTATAGCGATTGGCGAACCATTGTGGGCGTGGCGCGCGACATCAAGTACCACCGAATGAATGAGCCGCCCGAATCTTTTATCTATCTTCCGGAACTCCAGGTTGAGGGGACGGACGCAAACATCCTGGTCCGCTCGCAACTGCCGACGGCAACCGTCATCAGCGCCGTCCGGGCCGCCGTGCTGTCGCTCGATTCAAAAGTGCAGCCAGTCGAAACCGATGACCTCGCAGGGCTGTTGCACGTCTCATTATTTGCGAACCGGATCGCCGCAACGATAGCGGCGGTGCTCGGCGCGCTGGGAATGCTTCTCGCAGCACTCGGAATCTACGGCGTGCTGTCTTACAACGTGAACCAGCGTTTCCGTGAAATCGGGATTCGCATCGCACTCGGCGCGCAAAGGGCTCACGTTTTGCGGCTCGTCGTGGGACAGGGATTGCGGCTCGCCGTTTTCGGCGCCGCTGTGGGAATCGCAGCAGCGCTTGTCGTCACGCGCGGTATGAGCAGCTTGCTGTTTGGCGTGAGCTCGTCCGACCCGGCGACGTTTGCCGCCGTGGCGCTGCTCGTCACGCTGGTGGCGGGCTTCGCCGCGTACCTGCCGGCGCGACGCGCTACGCGAGTGGACCCCATGGTGGCATTGCGGTACGAATGATTTTGGAAATACGAGGGAGATGAAACGTGATCAAGCTGATAGACGTGGAAAAAGTGTACGAATCGGGCGCGGGAAAAACGTGGGTGCTGCGCCGGATCAACCTGGAAATCCGCGAGGGCGAATTCGTCACCATCATGGGACCTTCCGGTGCGGGGAAATCCACGCTGATGGGCATCATCGGGATGCTCGACGGCGCATGGAAGGGCGAGTTCTATCTGCTCGAGAATGCCGTGCACAAACTCGACAATCGCCGCCGGGTCGAGTTGCACAAAAAATATATCGGCTTCGTTTTCCAGCAATATCACTTGCTCGACAATCTTACCGTCGCCGAGAATCTCGACTTGCCCCTCTCCTACCGCGACATTAAAAAAGCGGAGCGCGAAGGGATGGTTGCCGACATCCTCGACCGCTTCCAGATCGTGGGCAAAAAATCTCTCTACCCAAATCAGCTCTCCGGCGGCCAGCAGCAGCTCGTGGCCGTCGCGCGCGCCGTAATCGGAAAACCAAAACTGATCCTCGCGGACGAGCCGACCGGCAGCCTGCACTCAAGCCAGGGAAAAATGATTATGGACCTGCTGAAAAAATTGAACGACGACGGGACCACGATTATTCAGGTGACGCACAACGATGCCTGGGCCGCCTATGGCGACCGCATCATCCAGCTGGCGGACGGCTGGATCGTGGACGGACAAACCAAAGCAGGCGCTGCGTGAACGCAACATCTTCGTAATCCGCAGGTCGTGATTCGTTGGGGGCACGAATCACCAGAAAGGCAACATGGGAAGGCTCCTTCAGGATATTCGCTACGGCATCCGGATGCTGGCGAAGAATCCGGGCTTTACGTTTGTGGCGGTGCTGACGCTCGCTCTGGGGATCGGCGCGAACACCGCAATTTTCAGCGTCGTCGAGCGCGTTCTCGTTCGGCCCCTGCCGTATCAGAATCCAGAAAGCCTCGTTGAAATCTGGAACACGTATTACCCCAATTGGCCGCAGTTCGGATTGTCTCCCGGTGATTTTCAGGACTGGCGAAGTCAGGCAACCAACTTTTCGGACATGGCGGCATATGTCAGCGTGGCGGTGGGATTCAATCTCACCGGCGAAGGGGAACCCCAGCGCGTCCAATCCACCTACGCGACCTCTAACTTATTTTCCTTGCTCGGGATTCATCCAGCTGTGGGGCGCGGGTTCGTTCCGGAAGAAGACAAGCCCGGCAGCGCGCCGGTCGTGATGGTCAGTCACCGCTTCTGGGTGAGCCGGTTCGGGTCCGATCCCGCCGTGGTGCAGCGGACGCTCACTCTCGACGGGAAACGCTACACGCTGATTGGAGTTCTTCCCGGAAATTTCCCTCTCGTTCCGTGGGCCGATTTGTGGATGCCCGTCGGCCAATATCAGGATGATTTGACCACGCGCATTCATCATCCTTACACCGCAGTTGCGCGCCTGAAGCCGGGCGTCGGAGTTTCGCAAGCCCGGGCCGAACTCGTCGCGCTCAATCATCAGACCGCACTCGCGTTCCCCGATACTCACAAGAATTGGGGCGTGGCCGTCCAACGCATGGAGGATGCTTCTGCGGCCCGCATGCGACGAGCACTCCTGGTTCTCTTCGTGGCGGTGGGATTCGTGCTTCTGATTGCCTGCGCGAACATCGTGAATTTGCTTCTCGCACGAAATGCGGCCCGGCAAAAAGAAATTGCGCTGCGCATTGCCCTCGGAGCAAGCCGGTCGAGACTAATCGGTCAATTGCTGACAGAAAGCGTTCTACTTTCACTCCTTGGCGGCGCGCTGGGAGTTTTTCTCGCAGGCGCGGGCCTCGAAATCCTCGACCGTTTCGTTCCATCGGACCTGGCCGGTTTGAAGGAAAGTGGACTCAACAGTCTGGTGCTGGGATTCACAGTCGTTGTCTGCGTGCTATCGGGAGT
>JBAWGF010000237.1:0-2019 GCA_049592615.1 Candidatus Acidiferrales bacterium | reverse complement strand
TCCTAGCGGTTCGCATGCGTATTGCCGTGGTATGGCTTTACGGTCTTTTTTTTGCGCTTATCTCCGTAGCAAATGGATACCTGTTGTTGAAATTCGTTGAGCAACTGCCCCCGCCTTGCCATTAAGTTGAGCGAGCGGGCCACCCTTTGATTTGTAAGGGTGTAGAAGTTGCTTGTCTCTCGGTTGTCATCCCGAACCCGGCCGCGTGGTTTGCGGACGGGGGTGAGGGACCTGCTTTTTCTGTCTCGCTTTAGGTCTGCTCCTGAGAATTTGAAATGAGCCGAACGTTCTACGTTTACATTCTGGCGAGCCGGTCGCGAACGCTTTACACGGGTGTGACGAATAAACTACAGAGGAGAGTGATTGAGCATCGCGAAGGGCTCGTGCATGGGTTTACGTCGAAATACAAAATTCAGCGGCTGGTTTACTTTGAAATGTTTGCCGATATTCGCCTCGCCATCCAAAGGGAGAAGGAGATCAAGGCGTGGCGGCGTGAAAAGAAAGTGTGGTTGATAAAGAGGGAAAATCCGACGTGGGAAGATCTGGCGGACGTTCTATTTCCGGAAGAGCGGATGCGAAGGGCGGAGGAGAATTGAGAAGCAGGTCCTTCACGACGCGCGGCGTAGAAGCAGGTCCCTCGTCGTCCGCTAACTCGGACTCGCTCGGGATGGCAATCCTCATCGGATTGTCAGATGACAGCAAGGAGAGAGAAGAGGGAAGAGAGGGTCGAAAAGCAGGTCCCTCACCCCCGTCCGAAAAGCGGCCGGGTTCGGGATGACAACAAAAGCTAAGGCCGAAGACGGTCGAGACGCGTTGAGGCGCGAAAGATGTCAGCCTCCCAATCTTTACACACACGATCCCTTGAAATTTGTACTCCCGGTGTGCATGGTAGATGCTGGAGTTATGTGCATGAACAGGGAGCGACTCATAAGCCAGACCAAGCGTCCCGGGCCCTCCAAATCAATTTCTAACCGCAACAAATCTGAATTAGAAATCGCCGCAACTCGCTGAAAATAAATGACGAACAAAAACCTAACCGCAACAAACAGGGCCTGTTCTGGAATCGACGAGCAGGCCCCAAAGGAGGAGCGCAGGGGGCGGGGAAGAGAGGGCGGAGAAGCAGATCCCTCGTCGTCCGCACACGCGGACTCACTCGGGATGACAATCCTTGTCGGATTGTCAGAGGAGTTGAAATCCCGGCACGGCTGAGGGCACACTACTGAGATGAGCAATTCATACGACGTTATCTGCATCGGAGCCGGACCCACGGGGCTGGCATGCGCGATCGAAGCGAAGCGCGAAGGGATGCGCCCGCTCGTCATTGACAAGGGCTGCGTCTGCAACTCGCTGTACCACTATCCGGCGAATCTGGTCTTCTTCACCACGGCCGAGCGCATGGAAATCGGCGACCTGCCGCTGACGACGGTGGGAACCAAGCCCACGCGCGCCGAAGCGCTGAAATATTATCTGCGCGCCACCGAGCACTACGGAATCGAAGTGCGGCAGTACGAACGGGTCGAAAGCGTCGCGGGGCATGACGGCGCGTTTGTCGTGAATACGAAGGATGGCGCGGGCGCGAAAGGGGAGTATCGCGCGAAGAAAATTATTCTCGCGACCGGATACTACGACATGCCCAACCTCATCGGGATTCCCGGCGAAGATTTGCCGCACGTTTCACACTACTTCACCGACGCGCACCCGTTCTGGAATCAGGACGTCGTCGTCATCGGCGGGCGGAATTCGGCGGCCGAGGCCGCGCTCGATCTGTTCCGCGGAGGCGCGCGGGTGACGATCGTCCACCGCGACGCGGAGATGGGCAAGACGCTCAAGTATTGGGTCAGGCCCGACATCGAGAACCGGATTCGCGCCAGCGAAATTCGCGCCATGTTTTCGACACAGGTGCTGCGCATCGAGCCGCGGCAAGTGGTGGTGAAGAATGGCAGCGGCCAGCAGGCGATTCCGGCGGTGCAGGTCTTCGCCATGACCGGATATCACCCGGACTTCGAATTCCTCGAGCGG
>JBAWGF010000236.1:0-2416 GCA_049592615.1 Candidatus Acidiferrales bacterium | reverse complement strand
GACGGCGGCGCTCGATGCGAACGACTCGGGAGGATTTGGAATCGCGGCTCGCGGCGGGCCGGCGACGCTGCCTGCGGCAGCGGCCGCTGCACGATTTCCGGATGAATTCGCCGGACCCAATGCAGTCGAAGCTCCGGCGGCGGCAGCGCGGGCGGCGGGAAAACCTGGAATCGGACGCGCATCCGCAAGCGCCAGGCGCAGCGAGTCGCGCGTGAAATCGTGAACGAATTGCGGATGCCGGAATCGCACTTCGATCTTCGCGGGATGCACGTTGACGTCAACTTCCTGATACGGCAGATCGAGGAACAGCAGGACGATGGGGAAACCGCCGGGCGGCGTAATGTTGCGGTACGCCTCGCCGATCGCGTGCAGAAGCAAATGGTCGCGCACCAGCCGGCGATTCACGAAAATGTAAATTCCGTTGCGGTTCGTGCGCTGCACTTCGGGGCGCGACGTGAAACCGGTGACGCGCAGAGTCGCCGCCTGCTCGTCCGCTTCGAGCGCCGGCTCCGTGATCGCCGACCGCACCGACGATTCGGCCGCCGGAATTTCCATCAGCTCATCGAGGGCCTGTCGCCCGAAAACCTGATACACGCGCTCGGACAATTTTTCAACGGGCGCGCAGTTCAGAATTTCCTGCGACGGCGTCTTAAGCACGAAATGCGTTTCCGGATGCGCGAGCGCGTAGTGCGTGACGAGCGAAGCGATGTGGCCCAGCTCCGTCGTTTCGGATTTCAGAAACTTTCGACGCGCGGGAACGCAGTAGAAAATATCCGCGACGCTGATGGAGGTTCCCGTCGGCACGCCCGCCGGCTTCACGCCGATCAATTTTCCGCCCGCGAACTCGATGCGAGTTCCCTGCTCTTCTTCGGCGGTTCGCGTTTCGAGCAGCAGTCGGGAAATCGCAGCAATAGTAGGCAGAGCCTCGCCGCGAAATCCCAGCGTCGCGATCGAGAGCAAATCGTCGGCTGTGCGAAGTTTCGAAGTCGCGTGGCGCTCGAAAGCGAGCAGCACGTCATCGTGATTCATCCCGCTGCCGTCGTCGATCACCCGGATCATCCGCTTGCCGCCCGATTCCGCTTCCACGCGAATCGAGCGCGCGCCTGCATCGAGCGCGTTTTCGAGCAGCTCCTTCACCACCGACGCGGGCCGCTCCACCACCTCGCCCGCCGCAATCTTGTTCGCCACATTCTCCGGAAGTATCCGTATGCGCGACATCAGCTTTCTGCCTTCTTAATTTCGATGCCAAGCTCATCCAACTGATCGGTGCTGACGCTCGACGGCGAATCCGCCATTAAATCCTGCGCGGCAGTTGTCTTCGGAAACGCGATAACCTCGCGTATGGATTTTTCTCCCGCGAGCAGCATGACAATTCGGTCAATGCCGAGCGCAATGCCGCCGTGTGGCGGCGTGCCGTATGTGAGCGCGTCAAGGAAAAATCCAAACCGCTGGCGCGCCTGCTCATCCGTCAGGCCAAGCGCCTTGAACATTCGCGCCTGAATATCCTGCCGGTGAATTCGAATGCTGCCGGAGCCAAGCTCGACGCCGTTGAGAACCAAGTCGTATCCTTTCGACCGGCATTCCCACGGCGCTGTTTCGAGCTTTTCCAAATCCTCTTCGTAGATTCCCGTGAAAGGATGTTGCGCGCTCACCCAGCGCTTTTCTCTTTCGCTCCACTCAAAAAGCGCAAAGCCCGTGATCCACGCGAATTCCCACCTGCTTCGATCGATCAAATTGAGTTTGTCGCCGAGATAAAGCCGAATCTGCCCCGCGACGTAAAGCGCGGTATCCGAATGCGGGATCTGCTCCTTCGCCGCGACGGCGACAATCAAATCGCCCGGCTTCGCGCCCACCTCCGCGGCCATTTTCGCGAGCGAATCCGCGCTCAGCGTTTTCTCGAGCGGTGAGCTGACGCCCTCCGCCGTCACCTTGACGGTGTAGACTCCGCGCGCGCCCACGGATTTCGCATATTCCGAAAGCTCGTCGATCTGTTTACGCGACCACGCCGCCGCACCCGTCGCAACAACCGCCTGCACGTTTCCTGCAATCTGAAGTTTTTCGCGTCCCGGCTCAAAGTATTGCGTGACGTTGTGCAATTCCATCCCGAAGCGGAGGTCGGGCTTGTCTGAGCCATATTTTCGCAGCGCGTCTTTGTAATCGAGATGTCGGTACGGCCCTTTCGCATTCACTCCGGCGACCGCGCAGGCGCGCTCCATCATCCGTTCCATCGTACCGAAGATTTCTTCCTGGTGCGGGAACGACATCTCGAGATCGATCTGCGTGAACTCCGGCTGGCGGTCGCCGCGACTGTCCTCGTCGCGAAAACATTTCACGATCTGAAAATAGCGGTCCATGCCGGAAATCATCAGGATTTGCTTGAAGATTTGCGGCGACTGCGGCAGCGCGTAAAAATGTC
>JBAWGF010000235.1:0-7849 GCA_049592615.1 Candidatus Acidiferrales bacterium | reverse complement strand
CACCGCTTCCGCGGGAGCGTGGACAAACACGATTGGTCGGGCGTGGTCGTTTTCGTCCCCCGCGACACGCACCTGTACACGATCTTCGGCATGACGTACGCCGACAACGACCTCGTGCAGATTCAAGAAAACGTAATCTCGCGTGCGATCACGAGCCTCCAATTCACGAAGCAGTAGCGCTTCGCATCTCAAATCGCTTGCAACCAAGCAGCGAGAAAACGTAACTAATCTCTTTGGCGCGCATGAAATTCCTTTCGACAATTTGTGTCTTGCTTGCTGCCGCAGGTTTTTTCCTGCGGCAGGAAAGTACGCCGCCAACTCGAATAGAAAATTCTGCGCCGACTTTCTATCGCGATGTTTTGCCTCTGCTCGAAAAACACTGCCAGAGCTGCCATCGGCCCGGCGAAGTCGGCCCCGCGCCTTTCGTCACGTACGAGCAAACGCGGCCGAAAGCGCGCGCGATTGCGGCGGCAGTTCGCGAAAAGAAAATGCCGCCGTGGTTCGCCGATCCTCAATTCGGCCATTTTTCGAACGATCCGTCGCTTACGCCGCAGGAAATTCAGACTTTCACTGCATGGGCCGAAGCGGGCGCACCGGCGGGCGATTCGCGCGATGCGCCTCCGGTGCGCCGTTGGACTGAGGGATGGAGCATTCCAAAACCAGACGTCGTTTTCGAAATGCCAAAACCTGTCGCGCTTCCGGCGGATGGCGAAGTTGAATACACATACGAAATTGTTCCGACGCATTTCACCGAGGGAAAGTGGGTGCGAATGTCGGAGATTCGTCCATCGAGTCCCGAGAACGTGCACCATGCGGTCGTTTACATTCGCGCGCCGGATTCGAAGTGGCTCGCGCGGGCACCGATCGGCGCACCTTTCACCGCGTCGGACATAACGGATGAAGAATCGCGCCGCGACACGCATTGGACCGACGCGGATATTCTTCTCGTGTACGCGCCGGGGAGTTCGCCGGACAACTGGCCGGAAGGAATGGCAAAATTTGTTCCAGCAGGATCGGACCTCGTTTTTCAAATGCATTACATGGCGCATGGCCACGCGACGAGCGATCGCACGAGCGTCGGAATTGCCTTCGCGAAGCAGCCGCCGAAGCAGCGGGTGCTGACGCTGCAATTGACGAACGATCACTTTGTGATACCGCCGGGCGCGGACGACTACCGCGTAGAAGCTCGCGGCACGCTGCCAAATGACGCCACGCTCCTGAGCTTTCTTCCTCACATGCATCTGCGCGGAAAGCAATTCGAGTACAACATCGCCGGCGCGGATAAAAAGACCGAGACGCTTTTGCGAGTCCGCTGGGATTTTTACTGGCAGTTGAGTTACCGGCTCGCCGAACCGCGCGCGCTGAAAGCGGGAACGGAACTTCAGGCCGTGGCGTGGTACGACAATTCGAAAAGCAATCCGCACAATCCCGATCCGGACACAGCGGTGCGCTGGGGCGATCAAACCTCCGATGAAATGATGGTTGGATTTTTCGACGTCGCGGTGCGGGCCGATCTCGACAAATGGAAGTACTTCCTTCGCAGCGGCGCCGCGCATTAAGCCGAAGCTGCGCATCCTTTTCGGAGTCCGTCTAAAATTTCGTGACTTCGCTGAAGTGAAAGTCGCGGATCTTCATCGCGGGCACTACCATCTCAAAAGATTCTTCCCCGGCTGCGCGGACGGCGGGCCCGAGCATCTCGACGTTCGACAACATTTCGAGAATATTTTGATTAAAGCGAAAATTGCGAATGCCGCACGCAATGCGGCCATTTTCGACGAGGAACGTGCCGTCGCGCGTCATTCCCGTAAGAACTTTTTCGTAGGGATCGACTTCGCGAATGTACCAGAGACGAGTGACCAGAATTCCGCGCTCGGTGGAGCGCACCATGTCGTCGATGGATTTATCGCCGCCTGTGAAAACAAGATTCATCGGCGCCTCGCCATATTCGTTCGGAAGCGAGAAGCCGTGGCCGGTCGGTTTCGCTTTCATTTTTTTCGCGGTCGCGCGCGAATAGACGAGCCGCTTCGGCACGCCGCGATCCACCAAAAGAATTTTCTGCCGCGGCATTCCCTCGCCATCGAACGGCTCACCGACCTGGAGGGGGTGATACGCGTCGTCCCACACGGAAATATTTTCGCCGAAAATTTGCTTCCCCATCCGCCCCGTGAGGCACGAGCGTTTGTCGAGCACGGCGGTGGCGGCGAAATCGTAAAAGAGGAAGCCGACGAGATCGAGAGTGGCAGAAGGCTCGAGAATCGTTGCGTAACGGCCCGGCGGGAGTTCGCGCGGCCTGCGCGACTCGGAAGCCTTGCGGCTTGCGGACGCTGCGAGTTCGCCGGCATGAATGTCGCGGATGTCCGGGGAATTCTGCTTGGCCCAGCCTGAGGAATTCTCTTCCAGCATCGTGACCGAAAATTCCGCGTTGGTTTCGTCATAGCGGGCAAAGAGGCCCTTCGAATTCGCGAGAATCGAATGGGAAGCGCCGGTCGAAAAAATTCCGGCGGCAGTCTGCTTGTTCTTTTCCGCCATCTGGCACACACGCGCAACGGCGCGGGCGCGTTCCTGGGCGGTGACTGCGGCGGTCGCCGCCGAATAACGCGCGACCTTCTGAATTTTCTGCGGGCCGGGCATGGGGAGCAGATCGGGATTTTCAGGCTGGTTGCGCGCGAGGCTCACGGCCGAATCGGCGATGCGGCGAAGGGATTCATCATCCGTTTTGTTCGTCGTGGCGCGCGCGGTGCGGCCGTCCACAACGGCGCGAACGGAAATGGAGAGCGTGTGCTCGGCGACGTGCTGGTGAATCGTGTTGTTAGCGAAGCGCGTCAGCGCATCAATCGTGAGTTCGGCTTCGATTTCCGTTTCTTGCGCTTTGCTGAACTTGAGGACGCGTTCGATAATGCGCTCGAGTTCGGCGGAAGTGGCGCGCGCGGGTCGCGATCGATGTGCGGGCGATTTTTTCTTTAAGGGAGTTGTCATTTTGCGAAGGCGACTCCGACTTTGATGTTGCGGAAGCGCGAGGGCGAAGCGCCGTGGCCCGTACCCATCGTCTGCATCGGCTGGCCTTTCCCGCAATTCGGCGTGCCCCAGAGCGTCCAATGATCGCGCGAACAGATGGCGTCGCAACTGTTCCAGAATTCAGTGGTGATCCCGCTGTAGCTCGGATTTTTGATCATGCGCGTTTTCTTGCCGCCTTTGATTTCCCAGCCGATTTCCGTCGAAAACTGAAATTGATAGCGGCGGTCGTCAATGGACCACGAGCGGTTCGTTTCCATCAAGATGGCGTCGTCGGTATCGGCGATCAGGTCGTCGTATTTCCACGTGCCCGGATTGATGCTGATATTCGTCATGCGAATCATGGGCAGGCGATTCCAGCTTTCGGTGCGCATGGTTCCGCTCGAGCGGGATTCGCCGATGGCGGAGGCCGTTTCACGATTGCTGAGGTAGCCGGTGAATAATCCGTTGGTGATGATGGGAGTGCACTGCGCGGGTACGCCTTCGTCGTCGTAAGCGAACGTGCCGAGGCCGGGGCCGTGCGAGAGCCGCGCGTCGGCGACGACGTTTACGATCTCGGAGCCGTATTTCAATTTGCGCAGCTTGTCCACGGTGAGAAAACTCATTCCCGCAAAGTTTGCTTCCATCCCAAGAACGCGGTCGAGCTCGATCGGATGTCCGATCGATTCGTGAATCTGCAAGCCGAGCTGAGCGCTGCCGAGGATGATCGTGCGCGCTCCTTCCGGGCATTGGGCTGCCGAGTGAAGCGCGGCGCATTCTTCAGCGATGCGCGGCGCGTTGCCGGCGAGGTCGAAGGATTCAATCAGTTCGTAACCCTGGAGAGCGTGCTGGCCGCCAAAGCTGTTTGGGTACGAGCGCTTCTGGATTTCGTTTCCGGAAAATGTCGTCGCGATGATTCCCGCGCCGGATTGCATTTTCACCTGATGAATCGAAGAGCCGATGCTCGAAACGAAAAGCTGCTCGATGCGCCGAAAGGACATCGAGCCTTCCGCGAGCGTGACGCCCTTCACACGGCGCATGGCTTTGTCCGCCGCGAGGAGGAGGTCGATTTGCCGCTCCACGGGAATGCGAAATGGATCTTTCAGAAACGGATTTTGCCAGGTGTCCACATACGTCTGCTCGGGGACGAGCGAAACATTTTCGCGCTTGGCGAGCGCGGAGGCTTTCGCGATGGCCACGGCTTCCGCGGCGCAGGCTTGCACACCTTCGCGCGTGAGGTTATCGGTGGAAGCAAATCCCCAGGCGCCGCGCGCGATCACACGGATGCCGATGCCGAGCGATTCGCTTTCCATCAGAGTGCCGACTTCGCCGTTCTTGGTGCCAATGTCGCGCTGATGAATGTCCATCACGCGTGCATCGGCGTAAGAAGCGCCGCGGCGCGTGGCCGTGTCGATTGCCGAATTTGCCCATTCGTGCATCATGGTTGAAGACTCAAGATTCGAGCCCCAAATTCTCCTCGAAAGACCCTTGCATTCTGTGACGGGCTGGAAGCATGGCCGTCCTTTATTTTCAATGCTTTACATCAATTTCAGTCTGACATCGACTGACGGGCTGAACCGGGCAGTCCGGCGCATCCGAAAGGCCCAAGCGCCTTCACATGGAAGCCGCCCAAATGCACAAAACAATCCCACAATTTAAATGGAATCCGGCACGGATGCAAGGACGTGTAGCTGTAAAGTTTGGAGCCCAGTGTTTGAGGTTGCAGAACGAAGAATCATGGGGAAAGCGACGTGCGCGGTTGAGAGGCGCCGGGTCCACTGCGGAGAGCCGTCATTTTCGCGGGTCATGCTGGGCCGCATGCAGAACTGCGAGAATCGCCAACCGGCCGCTGTGTACGGTATATGGAATGATGTACGGCGTCCCAGCTACGATCAGCTCGCGCGTGCGAGGCTCGCGTCCGGGGCGGCCAAGGTGCGGGTGCTTCGCGAGACGTTCAACCGATGCGAGAATTCTCTGCGCCACACGAGCCGCAGCGGCCGGACTGTCCTGCTCGATGTACTTCCGAATTTGTGCGAGGTTTGCGATTGCAGTGGCGGACCAAACTATTCGCATGACGGCGGCGGCAATTTGCGCTTTCGGCCCCAGGACCTTAACCACCGCGAGACATTTTTGTGAGATGCGGCGCGGCCTGCTTGTACGTCTGCTTTACCCTTCCGGATAGTAGCGATCTGCCATTCCTGATCTTCGACGTACACCTGGAGAGCATTCGCGGCAAGCCAAGACCGGGTACGAGCGGTGGCGTCGGCGAGCTCGTTCAGGCGCTTTTTAAGCGCGGAGGGAATGCGAACGGTCATCGTCGTCGTAGTGCTCACAAGCACCTCCTCTTGTACACATTCTAGCACAACTGCCCATTCGAAGTCCTCTCGCGGAGCAAGAGGGCGCGACGGGTTCTAGCACATGGCGCAGCGAGAGAGACGCAGCGGGAATGAACGCGTCAAGAACTGGAGCGCACACAGGACTGTCTGTGCCACCAAACTCAGACTACTACGTGCCTTCGCTCCAGGACGAGAGGTACTGCTCCTGATCGGGCGTGAGCTTGTCCACCTGCACGCCCATGGATTCGAGCTTGAGCTTGGCAATCTGGCGGTCGATCGCTTCGGGCACGGAATAGACCTGCGCCTTGAGCTGGGGCGCATTCTTGACGAGATATTCGGACGCGAGTGCCTGGTTCGCGAAGCTCATATCCATCACGGCAGCGGGGTGGCCTTCGGCGGCGGCGAGATTGATCAGGCGGCCTTCGCCGAGAAGGAAAATCTTGCGTCCGTCCTTCATCGCATATTCTTCGACGAACGGGCGCGCGATTTTCTTGCCGCTCGAAAGCTTCTCGAGCGCGGGGATATCGATTTCCACGTTGAAGTGGCCGGAGTTGCAGATGACCGCGCCGTCTTTCATTTTCTCGAAATGCTCGTGCGCGAGAATCGACTTGTTTCCGGTGACGGTAATGAAGACGTCGCCGATCTTGGCGGCTTCCGTCATCGGCATCACGCGGAAGCCGTCCATCACAGCTTCGAGCGCGCGGACGGGGCTGGTCTCGGTCACGATGACGTCCGCACCGAGGCCCTTCGCGCGCATTGCAACGCCTTTGCCGCACCAGCCGTAGCCTGCGACGACGAAGCGCATGCCGGCGATGAGCAAGTTCGTGGCGCGCAGAATTCCGTCGATCGAGGACTGGCCCGTGCCGTAGCGATTGTCGAACATGTGCTTGGTGAGCGCATCGTTGACGGCGATGACGGGATATTTCAGCGTGCCGTCCTTGGCCATGGCGCGCAGGCGAATGACGCCGGTGGTGGTTTCTTCCGTGCCGCCGATGACATTTTTCAAAAGATCGGGGCGCTTGGTGAGAAGCTGCGTGACCAGGTCCGCGCCATCGTCCATGGTGATCTGCGGCTGATGGTCGAGCGCGGCGTTGATGTGCGCGTAGTAGGTGGCGTTGTCCTCGCCCTTGATGGCGAACGTGGGAATGCCGTAGTCCTTCACAAGGCACGCCGCGACTTCGTCCTGCGTCGAAAGCGGATTCGACGCGCACAGGACGACGTCCGCGCCACCGTCGCGCAATGTGATAGCGAGGTTCGCGGTCTCGCTCGTCACATGCAGGCAGGCAGACATGCGGATGCCCTTGAGCGGCTGGTCCTTGATGAACTGCTTGCGGATCAATTGCAGAACGGGCATGTGCTGATTGGCCCATTCGATTTTGCGCTTGCCCTTTTCCGCCAGGGCGATGTCTTTCACGTCGCCGGTTAGTTTGGGTGCTGTTTCCACAAGAGACTCCCTTTCAATTTTTTCTGCGGAGATGGAAAAAGATAACAGTTCGCAGATCGCTGAACGGGCGCTGCAAACGGCGCCCTAAATCTACTGCCGCGAAACGGCCACGGCACCGCGCGAGCCGGCCTCCTTGCGGATGGCATCGGCCTTGTCGGTGTGTTCCCACGTGAAGCCCGGGCCGGTGCGGCCGAAATGGCCGTAGGTTGCGGTCGGACGGTAAATCGGCCGGCGAAGATCGAGCGCCTCGATGATTCCCTGCGGCGTCAATTTGAAAAACGCGCGAATCAATTCCGTCATCTGCGAGTTGGAAATCGTGCCGGTGCCAAACGTGTCGGCCATGACGGAAACAGGCTCGGCCACGCCGATGGCGTAGGCGAGCTGAACTTCCACCTTGGTCGCAAGGCCCGCTGCGACAATATTCTTTGCAACGTAGCGCGCCATGTAACATGCCGAGCGGTCCACCTTCGAAGGATCTTTGCCGGAAAGCGCGCCGCCGCCGTGACGGCTGTAACCGCCGTAGGTGTCCACGATTATCTTGCGTCCCGTGAGGCCCGCATCACCCATGGGCCCGCCGGTGACGAAACGTCCGGTCGGGTTGACGTGATACTTCGTGTTCTTGTCAACCATGGCGGGGGGCAGGACAGGCTTGATGATTTCGTTGATGACGGCGTCTTTCAAATCGCCGTGCGAAACTTTGTCGCTGTGCTGCGTCGAGATGACGGCGCAATCAACGCGGGCGGGGCGGCCGTCGATGTATTCGATGGTGACCTGCGATTTTCCGTCGGGCCGCAGAAAATCCACCACGCCGGATTTGCGGACTTCGGCGAGGCGCCGCGTGAGCTGGTGAGCCATCTGGATCGGCATGGGCATCAGCTCGGGCGTTTCGTCGCAAGCGAAGCCGAACATCAGGCCCTGGTCGCCCGCGCCGCCAGTATCAACGCCCATGGCGATGTCGGGTGACTGCTTCTTGATCGCGCTGATGACGCCACAGGTTTCGGAGTCGAATCCATACTTCGCGCGCGTGTAGCCTACGTCGCGAATCACTTCGCGTGCGATGTCGGAGAAATCCACGTAG
>JBAWGF010000234.1:0-28629 GCA_049592615.1 Candidatus Acidiferrales bacterium | reverse complement strand
GAATACATACGAGCATGCAATTTTCAACGACGCGGGCGACGGGCCGGGCCGCGACGTGATGGCCGGACTTGCCACGCTCGAAAAGCAGGAATTCATTGACGTATCGCGCATCGCAGTTTCCGGCTGGTCTTACGGCGGGTACATGACGTCATGGCTCACCGGCCATTATCACGTCTGGAAGGTGGCGGTTTCCGGCGCGGCGGTCAACAGCATGGTTGACGCTTACAATCTGTCGGATTTCAACGTGACGCAGCGCTTCGCTTTCGGCGGCTCGCCCTGGAAGCCGCAATTTGCTAAGGCGTACAACGACCAATCGCCGATTACTTTTGCTGGCGCGATTACGACGCCCACTTTGATCTTGCACGATACGGGCGACGCACGCGTGCCAATCACGAATTCTTACGCGATGTATCACGCGCTGAAGGACAATGGCGTCACCGTAAAGTTCGTCGCGATTCCCGTGGCGGGGCATTCGCCGGGCGATCCCGTGCGCGCGTCGGATGTGTTTCGCCGTTGGGTTGAATGGATCGATCAATATATGAAGTGAGCGAGGTGGCCGCGGTCTCATGGCGTGAGTTGTGGCAAGATAGAATCATATGAGCAGCCTTCAAACGACGACCGAACAGATCCTCCAGCTTGCGGCGGAACATTTCAGCGTGCCGCGCGAGCAATTGCGTCCCGACGACGATTTCTTCAAGAAACTGGGGATTAACAGCCTGCAAGCACTCGACCTGCTGACCCGCATCGAACAGCATTTTCAAATCGAGCTTCCCGACTACGAGTTGCAGGGCGTCAGCGACTTCCGCACTCTGGCAGAACGCATCCAGTCGCGCCTGTGAGCCACAGAGACGCAGAGGCACAGAGCTTGGATGACTAAAACCGGATTACCGAAAGGATTATTGGTTGTGCGATTGAGGTACATCGGAACCTGGGTCCAGGATTACTCGAGAACACTTATGAAGAGGCGTTGTGCTTTGAGCTTGCAGATGAGGGAATAAAATACGGGAGACAAGTCCCGTTCCCCATTTTATACAAAGGAAGGACGCTCGGGGAGTTTCGGCTAGATCTGCTCGTAGAAGACGCAGTCATCGTCGAGATCAAAAGCGTGGAACGATTCGACCCCGTCTTTGAGGCACAGGTGCTTACGTATTTGAAAGCCACGGGGAAAAAAATCGGGCTCTTGCTGAATTTCAACTCCCGGCTGCTGCGCGACGGCGTGAAGAGGTTTGTTCTTTGACTCCCTTTGTCTCTCCGTGTCTCCGGGTCTCTGTGGCCAATTCCTGATGCTGGATCTCCGCCAATACAATTCTCTCGGCGAAGCGCTGCGCGAGGCGCTCGAGCGCTGGCCCAACGAAATCTGCCTGATCGAGGCGGATCGCGACCGCGAAGTCGCCCGGCTGACCTACCGGGGATTCAAGGAAGCAGCACTTCCGCTCGCTCGCGCGCTGCAAGACTCGAGATTTCAAAGCGGCACGCGCGCCGCGATCATCATGACAAATCAGTCGAAGTGGCTGATTTCGGCGTACGCCGTTTTTTTCTGCGGCGGCGTCCTGGTTCCGCTCGATTACAAACTCACCGCGGCCGAGCAGCTAAAGCTTCTCGCGCATTCAAAATCGGAATTCGTAATCATCGAATATCACATCTGGCGCGCCCTCACGCAGGCCGACGGATTTCGGAATCTGGCCGCTCGCGCCGTGTTGGTCACAGAGGCGCCGGTTGGCGCAGATCTCGGAGGCGCCAAGCGGTGGGAAGATTTTCAAGGTGCAGCCGAGCCAGTTTTTGCAGCGCGTGGCCTCAAGGACGCCGCGTGCATCGTATATTCCTCCGGCACGGGTGGACGGCCCAAGGGATGCGTCCTCACGCACGAAAATTACCTCGAACAATGCATGGCGCTTACCGCGCTCTATCCGTTCTGGCCCGGCGTGCGGTATCTGAGCATTCTCCCGACGAATCATGCGATTGATTTCATGGTTGGGTTCATCGGGCCTTTCACGTGCGGCGCAGCCGTCGTTCACCTGCGCTCGCTGCGGCCGGAGTACATCCGCGACGCGTTCACGCGATACAAGATTACGTACATGAGTCTCGTGCCGATGGTGCTGAAGAGTCTCGAACGCGGATTGCGCCAACGATTCGACGCATTGCCGCCAGGCCGCCGCAAGATCCTGAATGCCTTGATCGCGATGAACCGTATGTTGACGCGCCGCCGCCCGAATCCGAACGTCAGCCGATTCTTACTGCGGCAAGTTCACCAGGCCTTCGGAGGCGGACTCCGGGCGCTTTTTGTGGGCGGCGCGTTTACGGAGCCGGCGACGCTTCAATTCTTCTACGATCTCGGGGTCCCGGTCGGCAACGGGTACGGATGCACCGAAGCCGGCACCGTGATTACTCTGAATGATTTCAAACCTTTTCGAGCGGACACCGTCGGGAAGGCGCTGCCCGGATTGGAAGTACAAATCGTGAACCCAGATGCAGACGGAATCGGTGAAGTCGCCGCGCGGGGCAAGACGTTGATGTCGCACTACCTCGACGAGCCGGAGATGACGGCTGAAGCGATCGTCGATGGCTGGCTGATGACGGGTGATCTTGGTCGTATTGACAGCACTGGGCACTTGCAACTTTTCGGCCGCAAGAAAAACATGATCGTCACCGAGGAAGGCAAGAATATCTACCCCGAGGACATCGAGAACTCATTCGAGGGGCTTCCGGTGAAAGAATTCTGCGTGTTTGCGGCGAACTACCTTTGGCCCGCGCGGACGATGGTCGGAGAAAAGCTTGTTCTCGTACTGCACCCCGAGCCGGGGCATGCCATCACGGCGGAATTGACTGCGAATGTGGCGGAGCGCAATCGACGCCTACTGAATTACAAACGCATCAGCGGCTATCTCGCGTGGGATCGCGATTTCCCGCTTACGGCTTCGCTCAAAATCAAGCGCGCCGAACTGGCGGAGCAAATCCGGCAGAGCGTTGGCTGCGAAGCCGTGGTGCCGCTGTGATCCACGCGCGGCTCTCGTCTTCAGAGGTTTTCTGGCGGTGAGCGAGCGCTTCTTTGCCATCGTGAATCCGACAGCAGGCGGCGGCCGCTCGGGCCAGCTAGCCGGGGCGGCGCTCGAACGAGTTCGCCTAGCAGGAATCGAGCTGGAAGTTGCGACGACAAGCCGCGCCGGCGAAGCAACCGAGCTCGTGCGCAAAGCGTACGAGCGAGGGATTCGCAATTTTCTCGCCGTTGGCGGCGACGGTACTTCTTACGAAGTGGTGAACGGACTTTTTCCGCAGGCGGCGAAAGGGCCGAAAGTGGCGCTCGGCTTTCTTCCGCTCGGAACGGGAAACTCATTCCTGAAAGATTTCACTTCGCGCGGCGTGGAACACACGATCGAGGCCCTGCGCAGAGGAAGCCGCCGCTCCTGCGATGTCATCCGGCTTCGCCACGCACAGGGAGAGACTTATTACATCAATCTTCTCAGCCTGGGATTTCCAGCCGACGTGGGCGAAACGACGAATCGGCGATTCAAGGGCTGGGGCGAGCTCGGATACATTTTCGGAGTTTTCACGCGCCTTATCCGCTTACGGCACCTTGCATTTCCGCATCGTGTGGAAGGCTCGAGCGATTGGGACCGCCGTCCGTGCCTCTTTCTCACATTCAGCAACAGCAAATTTACGGGCGGGAAAATGATGATTGCGCCGAAAGCAGATCCCACGGACGGTCAAATCGAATATGTACGCTGGGGGCCGATTGGACGGCTTGGCTTGATCTGGACATTGCCGCGTTTGTTCACGGGTACGCACATCGAGCACCCTCGCGCCAGCCGCGCGGCCACACGGCGAATCGATTTCGAGCTCGGCGGTCCCGTGAATGTGATGGTGGATGGAGAAATTTTGAAGCTCGAATGCCGATCGCTCGAAATCCTGCCGGGAGCGCTGGACGTGGTCGTATGAGGAAAGCCTATCTCACGATTCGCTCGCTGCTCTTGTGGGCGATCAGCGGAATCCATTTCGGCGTGGTCTGCACGTTTCTTGTGCTTCTTGGAATTTTCATCGACCCGCGCAAGAACGACTGGCCGCAGCGCGCTTTTTTCCGCAACATACTCCGCCTCGCGGGCGTGGGATTTGAAGTGAAGCGATCCCCCGGCTTCGATTCCACGCGCACCAGCATTTTCATCTGCAATCACGTGAATATATTCGACGCGTTCGTCATCTATTCCGCCATTCCCCAGTTTGTGCGCGGCTTTGAGCTGGAGTCGCATTTCAGCTATCCCATTTACGGCTGGATGATGGGACGATTCGGAAATGTTCCCGTGCCGGACGTGCCGAGCCGGGCGGGACTCGAGAAAATGACGGCTGGCGCGAAAAGAGCGCTCGATTCCGGCATCAGCCTGATCGCGTTTGCGGAAGGCGGGCGGACGCCTGACGGCCACATTCAGCCGTTCAAGAAGGGAGTTTTCAATCTGGCGCAGAAGTTCGGCGTGCCGATCGTGCCGATGAGCATCGTTGGCTCGTATGAATTCTTTCAGACCGGAAATTGGATGCTGAATCCGGGGAAAATCACGGTCCATTTGCACGACACGATCGACATGACGAATATCACCCGCGGCGAGTTAGATGAAATGCGCGAGCGAGTGCAGGATATCGTGGCCGCGCCCATTGAAGAATTCATGCAGAAGAAGAAAATTCAGGACACCTGAGGAGCGCCCGCTTCGGGGAGCGTGCGTCCGGCGCGAAGTTCCTGCCAGGTGTACACGACGCGATGAATCACCGTAATCGTTGAAATTGTCGCAATCACCCAGAGCACCTGCGCCATCCGGTTAAACGCGCCGCCCATGATCAGCAGGACAAGCCGCTCAGGCCGTTCCATGAACCCCACTTTGCAGGAAGGGATTAGCGATTCGGCGCGGGCGCGCGAGTAACTCACCATGAACGAACTCGCCATGGCGACGGCCGCAAGCGTCATGTAAAACGCGCGGCCGATCAGCGTGTAATAGACGACGAGGCCCATGTAGAGGGCGAGGTCCGAGTATCGGTCGAGCGTGGAATCAAGGAATCCGCCGAATGCCGTGACGCGGCCCACGCGACGGGCCACCTGGCCGTCGGCCATGTCGAGAAAACCTGCAAGAAACAAGACTGCTGCGGCCTGTCGGAATCTCCCCATTGCGAAAAGCGCCGCCGCCCACGTGTTCACGGCGAGGGCAAAAAACGTGAACATGTTGGGCGTGATGCCGGTGGCGGCAAGCCCGCTGACGACGTGGCGCAAGAGCCATCCGCCGCCTTCGCCGATCCAGTATGTGACCGGCCTACTTCGATCCATGCGCTCTTTTTCCATCGGCTGAAAATCATACACTGGAAAGCAACAATCGGGTATGGCTTCGCGCGGCGCGTCAGCGATTCGGGAATTGCATCTCGGGCACCCTGCCGCTGTAGTGCAACTTCGGCTCGGTGAATTTCTGGACTTCTTCCGGCGTGAAACCGGGCGCGACCTCGCGCAGGATCAGACCCTCCCGCGCAACATCCATCACTGCGAGATCCGTAATAATCGTCCTGACGCATTCGATGGCGGTGAGCGGATAGGTGCAGGATTTCAAAACCTTATTCGAGCCGTCCTTCGCGTTGTGTTCCATAGTTACAATCAGGCGTTTCGATCCCACGGCGATGTCCATCGCGCCGCCGATTCCTCCGGCGCCCTTCGCGCCGGGAACTTTCCAGTTTGCCAGGTCGCCTTTCTCCGAGACCTGCAAGCCGCCGAGGATGCAGATGTCGAGATGCCCGCCGCGAGTCATCACGTGAGCGTCCACTTGCGAGAAAAAGGCAGCGCCGGGTACCAACGTCACGGGGACCTTCATGGCGTCCACGAGGTCGTAGTCCTCTTCCCCGGGTTTCGCGCGCGGTCCCATTCCCAAAATCCCGTTCTCACTATGAAAGAGGACGTTCACGCCCTTGGGGACGTAGGCTGCGACGAGATTGGGAATGCCCCAACCAAGATTCACGCAGGCGCCGTCGGGCAGTTCGAGCGCGGCGCGCTCGGCGATTTGATCGCGCGTGAGCCGCGGCTTAGACATTTCGGATGCCTTTCGCTTGAACGATGCGGTCCACAAAAATCGAGGGCGTCGAAATCGTCTCGGGGTCCAGTTTTCCGACGGGAACAATCTCGTCCACCTCGACGATCGTGGTTGCCGCCGCGGTGGCCATGATGGGGTTGAAGTTTCGCGCCGCTTTCCGATACACGAGGTTACCGATGCCATCCGATTTGCAGGCCTTGATAAACGCAAAGTCCGCGCCGAGCGCCTCTTCGAGAATGTAGCGCTTACCGTGAATCACGCGCTCTTCTTTGCCGCGCGCGACCTCCGTGCCGACACCCACTGGCGAAAAAAAAGCGGGGATTCCGGCGCCGTACGCCCTCATCCGCTCGCACAAAATGCCCTGCGGCACAAGCTCGAGCTCGATCTTGCCCGCGTCGAACTGCTCCTGAAAATACTGCGCGCCGGGGCCTGGAAATGCCGCGACCACGCGGCGAATCTGGCGATTCTTGAAGAGAATTCCGAGCTCGCCTTCGCCCGTCCCGCAATTGTTGCTGATCACGGTGAGATTCCGGGCGCCCTGGCGTGCCAGGCCTTGAATGAGGTTGTTGGGAAATCCCGCGCCGCCGAAACCGCCGAACATGATCGAAGCACCGTCGGGAATATCCGCGACGGCCGAATCGACACTGGAATAAATTTTTTCTTTCTGACGCATCGTTTCAATCGAAGAAGTGCCCGGGGTGGGGCTCGAACCCTTGGCCCGATGGCAACCACATAAGTTATTCATAACACGATTCCACAAATCCGACAAAAACGGCGGAAACTCCGGAGCGAGGTACACGGCAAGCACTCGGAGTCTCTCTGTCCTGTGCCTGGGCGAGGTGAAGGCATGACTCCCCAGTCGGTCAACGGCGGTTGCTGGGCGACGTAGTGCTCGATCTGATCTCATCCAGACTGGGCGGAGAGTGAGCTCAATTTTCTCGTCGGTCTCTGGTGCGTCTTAAGCAGCGACTGACTCAGCGCAGCAAATACGCTGAACACTTGGCCGAGGATGTCAAACGCTCCGATCCCTTCGCTGCGTCCTTGCTTTGTCGAATTTGAACCGGTTGCTCGGGAATACGTTTTAGGTGTTTCGTCACACCGGTTTGTGACGTACATCACAGTAAACAACCCGTCGCATTTGAGAGCCTTATGAGTAGCCAATGGCGCGGAATGTGGCGCGCCCTGATTTTGTCATAAATCCTTGATACGCCAAGTGATGGGAGAGAGCACTCAGGGTGGAGCCTAGCGACGTTATTGAGCGCCGACAGGCCCGGAAGAAGAGACATGACAGATAAAATAGCCATTCTCGACGGAAATGAAGCGGCGGCGTGGGTTGCTTACAGGCTCAATGAGGTGATCGCCATCTACCCCATCACTCCCTCTTCACCGATGGGTGAGTGGTCGGATCAGTGGAAAGAAGAAGGCCACAAAAACATCTGGGGCATCGTGCCCACCGTGATTGAGATGCAAAGTGAGGGAGGCGCGGCAGGCACTCTGCACGGCGCGCTTCAAGCCGGCGCACTGGGGACCACATTCACGTCCTCTCAGGGGCTCCTCCTGATGATCCCCAACATGTATAAGATTGCCGGTGAACTAACACCGGCCGTTATCCACGTCGCGGCACGCACCCTGGCCACACACGCGCTCTCGATTTTTGGCGATCACAGCGACGTGATGGCGACGCGGGGAACGGGCTTCGCACTGCTGTCTTCAAACTCCGTCCAGGAAGCCGCCGATTTTGCTCTCATCGCACAGGCCGCGACGCTCGAATCGCGAATACCTTTCCTACACTTTTTCGATGGCTTTCGAACTTCTCACGAAGTCAACAAAATTACGCTCCTTTCAGATGATGATCTTCGCGCGCTGATCGATGACGCCTTTGTACGCGAGCACCGCGAGCGCGCATTGTCGCCCGACCATCCGATTCTGCGCGGCAGTGCACAGAACCCGGACGTGTTTTTTCAAGCGCGGGAAGCCATCAATCCGTTTTACCGGGCATGCCCAACCATCGTGCAGGCCGTGATGGACCGATTCGCGCAACGCATCGGCAGGAGTTACCACCTGTTTGATTACTTTGGGGCGCCCGATGCGGAACGCGTGATCGTCATTATGGGCTCCGGAGCCGGGGCCACCGAAGAAACGGTTGAGCGCTTGATGCAGCAAGGTGAAAAGGTCGGGCTGCTGAAGGTTCGGCTTTTCCGGCCCTTCGCAGCGGAGGCATTCCTATCCGCGCTTCCGAAAACAGTGCGCACCCTCGCCGTATTGGATCGCACAAAGGAGCCTGGGAGCCTGGGCGAGCCTCTTTATCTCGATGTACTGACGGCGATCAGCGAATCGTCGTCTGTTGCAGCCTCGCAGGAAAAGCCATTTCCCCGTGTTGTGGGCGGCCGCTATGGCCTTTCGTCGAAAGAGTTCACTCCAGCCATGGTCAAGGCTGTTTTTGATGAACTCAAAGAAGCCGCCCCAAAGAATCACTTCACCGTCGGGATTCATGACGATGTCACGCACACGAGCCTCGAGTACGACTCCGAATTCTCGACGGAGGAGCCGCAGACGGTCCGAGCGCTCTTTTATGGGCTGGGATCGGACGGCACCGTAGGGGCGAATAAGAATTCGATCAAAATCATTGGGAAAGACACCGAAAATTATGCGCAGGGCTACTTTGTGTACGACTCGAAGAAGGCAGGCTCGGTCACGGTTTCCCACCTTCGTTTTGGGCCTCATCCAATCCGGTCGTCTTATCTGATCAGCAAGGCCAGCTTCATCGCTTGCCACCAATTCCAGTTTTTGGAGCGGATGAATGTTCTTGAGGCTGCCGAGCGCGGCGCGACTTTTCTGCTGAATGCGCCGTTCGGCCCTGACGACATTTGGAACCACCTGCCACGGTCCGCGCAGGAAACCATCATCATCAAAGGACTCAAGTTCTACGTCATTGACGCATACAGGGTCGCTCGCGAAGCCGGCATGGGCAACCGCATCAACACCATCATGCAGACCTGTTTCTTTGCCATCAGCGGCGTCTTGCCCCGGGAGCAAGCGATCGAGGCGATAAAGAACGCCATACGCGAGACCTACGGAAAACGAGGCGAAGCCGTTGTTGAGAAAAATTTTGCTGCTGTGGACCAGGCGCTGGCCCACCTGCATCCCGTCTCTGTTCCAGCGAAGGTGACCTCTGGCTTTGACATCCTGCCTCCAGTCCCGGAGCGGGCGCCGGAATTTGTTCGCAACGTGCTTGGCGCAATGATCGCCGGCCGGGGTGATTCTTTGCCCGTCAGCGCCATGCCCATCGACGGCACATTCCCCACAGGCACCGCTTACTGGGAGAAGCGCAATATCGCACAACAGATTCCCGTCTGGGACGAGCAACTCTGCATTCAGTGCGGCAAATGCGTGCTCGTGTGTCCGCATGCTGTGATTCGCGCGAAAGTCTATGACTCTTCGTTGCTCGAAAGCGCCCCTTCGAGTTTTAAGTCCGCGAAGCCACGATGGCGAGAATTCGAGAGCCTCCGTTACACGCTTCAAGTGTCTCCCGAGGATTGCACCGGATGCCGCCTCTGCGTGGAGATCTGTCCGGCAAAGAGCAAGAGCGAGGTGAAACACAAAGCCATTAACATGGAGGCGCAACCGCCGCTCCGCGAAACCGAGAGCACGAATTGGGAGTTTTTCATCAACCTGCCGGACCCCGATCGCAATCGCCTCTCGCACACTCAGGTGAAGGACGTGCAGCTACTCGAGCCACTGTTTGAGTTTTCCGGTGCATGCGCCGGTTGCGGTGAAACTCCGTACATCAAATTGCTCACGCAATTATTCGGAGACCGGCTGTTGATCGCCAACGCCACAGGATGCTCTTCCATCTACGGCGGCAATCTGCCTACGACACCCTACACCGCCAACGCGCAGGGCCGGGGCCCCAGCTGGTCCAACTCGCTCTTCGAGGACAACGCTGAATTCGGCCTGGGCATGCGGTTGGCTGCGGACAAGAAAACCGACTATGCGCGTGCTCTTGTGGCGCGGCTATTCGTGAATTTTGGCGATGCACTCGTAACCGCATTGCTGACTGCTGACCAATCGACCGAGGCGGGGATCGAAGCGCAGCGTGAGCGCGTGGTTGAGCTCAAGAGGAGGATTTCTTCGCTCGATTCGCCCGAAGCGCGTGATCTACTTGCAGTCGCCGACGCTTTGGTCCGTAAGAGTGTCTGGCTTGTTGGCGGTGATGGATGGGCCTACGACATCGGCGCAGGCGGGCTCGATCATGTGCTCGGGTCAGGCATGAACGTCAATGTTCTTGTGCTCGATACGGAAGTTTATTCGAACACAGGCGGCCAAATGTCGAAGGCTACCCCTCGTGCCGCCGTTGCGAAATTCGCCACCGGCGGCAAACGCACCGGGAAAAAAGATCTGGCGATGGAAGCCATCAGCTACGGATCCGTGTATGTTGCACGCGTGGCCATGGGCGGTGGCGACACTCACACCGTAAAAGCATTTCTCGAAGCCGAGGCGTATGAGGGACCTTCCATAATCATCGCCTATAGCCATTGCATCGCCCATGGCTACGATATGGGCTTCGGCATGGATCAACAGAAAGCCGCCGTCCTATCCGGCTACTGGCCATTGATGCGTTATAACCCTTCACTCCGTTTGGAAGGAAAAAACCCATTCCAGCTTGATTCCAAGGCACCCAGTATCCCTCTCAAGAAGTATGCGTATCAGGAAGCACGCTATACGATGCTGGCCCGAAGCAATCCCGAAGCCGCACGCGATCTTCTTCGTGCCGCGCAGGACGATGTTGAGCGCCAATGGCGCGTCTATTCCAATCGTGCAGGAATGCCCGGCCGCGCGGAGACGCCCGGCATCGCGCCGGCTGAAACTGAGGCGTCTGTGCCGGCAACGCCGGAGGCAGGAGAAGAGAAATGATCGACATCACGACGACGTATCTTGGTCTTTCATTGAAATCCCCTATCATTGCGTCGGCCTCTCCACTGGGCGAATCAGTCGCAAACATCCGTCAACTTGAGGACTGCGGCGTGGCGGCTGTCGTGCTCCCGTCGCTGTTTGAGGAACAGCTCGACTTGGAGAGTCTGGCAATCGACTCGGATCTCTCGCGTGGCGCGGAAAGCTTCCCGGAATCCCTCAATTATTTTCCGAATTTGAGTAGCTATAACCTCGGGCCCGACGGCTACCTCGACCTCATACGACAGGCAAAGAAAAGCGTTTCCATCCCCGTTATCGCCAGCCTGAACGGCGTTTCTCTGGGTGGATGGACCCGCTACGCGCGGCTGATCGAGGAAGCCGGAGCCGATGCGATAGAACTAAACATCTACTCCATTCCCACGGACCCGACTATCAGCAGCGCCCAGGTGGAGCAGGGCTACTGCGAGTTGGTAAGCCAGGTGAAAGGATGCGTCGGGATCCCGGTTGCTGTGAAGCTATCTCATTTCTTCAGCGCCATGGCCTATATAGGCGCAAGACTTGATGAGGCTGGTGCGGACGGGCTCGTGCTCTTTAATCGCTTCTATCAGCCGGACTTCGACATCGAATCCTTGGAAATCGTTCCGACGCTCACACTGAGCAATCCCCAGGAATTGCTGCTGCGGCTCCACTGGATTGCGATTCTATTCGGGCATGTCCGAGCCGATCTGGCGGTCACCGGTGGCGTACACAGCGCTCAAGATGTGCTGAAATCCATGATGGCTGGGGCGCACGTCGCGATGATGACTTCCGCACTGTTGCAGAACGGCATCGAGCACGCGGCCGTTGTGCTCAAAGATTTGCGCCGTTGGATGGAAGAGCACGAATATGAGTCAATTCGACAGATGCGCGGGAGTATGAGCCAGCGTTCAGTTTTCAACCCGGCTGCATTCGAGCGTGGCAACTACATGCGCGTCCTCAGCTCCTACACCCTCCGGCAACATTCCATCGATCACTAAGCTGCTCGTGCCCACCATGATGCTCTCTTTCCTTGCCTCTTGATTCAACCTCGCCAATACCTCTTGATTTGGAGACTCTGGACCTCCAGACTCCGATGAACGCGTTACCAGGAGTTAAGTGAACCTGAGTTTGCCACCGTTGCGGAGGAGAGCTACCGCTTGCGTTACCATCGATTTCACGACTGATGCAGCTGTCGGGCGATCCCAGAGTAGGCCCGCAGCTTCTCCGCAGACAATTGCGACGGTATCGAGATCGTTCTGCGCGCGTGCTTGAGCGTATCTCTCAGACAGCGTGCCGAATGCCCGGAACGCCTCACCTTCCCGGTCAACCCATTCGTCGGTCAGCTTGTTCTTCAGGAAGCGGAATGAGTATTCCCTCGGCCAAGGAACCCCGCGCAGGGCATCGAGCGTTTTCGTCCGAACGGTCGCATCGCCGGTCGCGGCGATGGCCTTGTCCGTGTGCGATCTCGGGGTTAACGCTTCTGCCGAAGCCCAAAACCGCGTTCCTACTAATACACCATCTGCGCCCAGCATCAGGGCTGCTGCCAATCCCCTTCCGTCTGCTATGCCTCCGGCGGCAACCAGCAAAGTTTCTGGCGAATGGTGCTTCAGGTAGTCGGCAGCTTCCGGCACAAACGGAAGCGTTGAACGGGATGCTCCGTGCCCCCCTGCTTCCGTCCCCTGTACGACGATCGCTGCGGCACCAGCCTCCAGAGCCATGTCGATCTGCGACAGAAACTGCACCTGGCAGATCAGCGCGGCACCGGCGCCACGGATCTCTGCTCCGAACGGGCGAGCGTCACCAAAGGAGAGAAATACGCAGAATGGCGAGTGTTGCAAAACTTTCGTCAGCTTCTTGGGCGCACGCGCCAGTGCCCACGTGATGAATCCGACGCCGAATTTGACTGATTTCACCCGGGCAAGTTCAGTTTCCAAGTCAGGTTCTTCGCCCAGCGTCCCCGCATAGCCTCCCCCAACGATTCCCAGTCCGCCGGCGCAAGACACCGCGGCCGCGAGTGCCCCGCCGGTAACAAACGCCATCGGCGCGCAAACGATCGGGTGCCTGATGCCAAAGCGCTCGGTAAGACGTGTGCTAATCAGTGTGTCTTCCGAATCGAGCGCGATCCCTCCAGTGACCTCTGCCATGAACGGGAGTATAGCAGCAGAAACTGTGGCTCCCGATAAGTCGGCATCCTGGAAACGGAACAGAACAATTGGCTTTTGGATTAGCTCGTTCGTGGCCTGGGAGCGTGCTTGTGTCAGGCAGCGGACAGTGACATCAGCATAGGCGCGCCCTCAGGTCTTAGAAAACGCGTCTCATTCTCCGACTCCGATGGAGGCCCCACCCGCCGCCCAATGTCCGGTGGAGGCTTGTAACCAACATCACAGGGCCTTGTGACCCAGGCCACGGAACGACCTGTGAGAATCGAGTAAACATTCCTTTCGAGGGCAGATGGGTTTGAGCGCAATTAGACACATTCCTTCGCCGACCGCTAACTCTCGCGACTCTGCGGCGCAGGCAGGCGATGAGTTTCCACGAACCAATTCGTAAGGCCGCTTTCCTCGGGATGAAACACGAGGCCGAAGACATTTTTGACTACATCATGATCCAAGCTTCTCTCCTTGTATCTGTGTTGATGGGCGCCGTGCTGGGAATTTGGGTTGGAAGAGCAGCCGGGCTCTGGGCGGGTGTGCCAGTTGGGATTGGATCCTACGCGGTGAGCATACGCATCTGTACGCTCATGCTGTTTCGTGGCCGTCGCCAGCGCTGAGCTTGCGCAAGGGGTTTCGACATGATACAGCCGAATGCAGTGTATCGCCGATGTCCGGCGGGGGATTCGAGGCCGAACATGCTAATCAGAGATATGACGTCACAAGAATGCCGGCAAGTGCTGGCTCGAAATGGTCTGGGAAGACTCGGATGCGCTCGAGACAATCAACCCTATGTAGTGCCCATTTACTTCGCATATGAGCCCGACCATCTCTACGGCTTTACAACCGTCGGGCGGAAGATCGAATGGATGCGCACAAATCCGAAAGTGTGTGTGGAAGTGGATGAGATCGTAAGCCATTTTCAGTGGATGAGCGTGATTGTAACCGGCCGATATCAGGAGTTGCCCAATACAGCTGAGCTCAGCGCTGAGCGTGCGCATGCCCTGATGGTCCTGGAAAAACGCATGCTCTGGTGGCAGACCGCTTTTGCGGCTAAACAATTGCCAACAAGACATCAAAGCCCCGAACCACTTTTTTATTGCGTTCACATCGACTCGATAACGGGTCATCGCGCCGTGCCTGATGCTGTCGAGTCATCCATCGGCCTTGCGGATGAAAGCAGGGCTACTTGAAGCGGAAGTCGGGCACTTGAAGATTTAACCCGGCGAGCTGGTGAAGTCCATCGACGCTATCGGAAAAAGGCGGCGCGCTGCGGGCTCAGGCGTCGGACACGCACGTCCGGCCTCATCTCTTCGATTTGAATTTCCGCGCAACTGTCAAAATCGTGACACCTTGCCTGCTGATCCGCAAGGTCTCGAAACCTGCCAATGCCAGAAAGAGGCGGACCTCATCCGGCGTAAATGCGCGAAGGACCGATCGATCGTGAAATTTTTGTTTCCTTCTGCCTTGGTTAACCACGTAACTAGCGTCCCATTTCCAGGTCCAGCCTGTCCTGAGGTCCGGGGATTGATCTGATTGCCTGATAAATCTTCGGCCCTCCACTTGAATATCATCTCTGATTCGATTCTGAAAGTTTGTGAAGATCCGGGCAGCTTCAAAGTTATCAAAAATGAGGATTCCTCCGGGCTTTAGCGCCTTGTGAATCGAACCAAGCGCAGCCAGCACATCTTGATTCGTCGTCATGTAGCTGAAACTCCTTCCAGCTACCAAGACTGCATCGACTTTCTCTCGCACGGAAAACCCCCGCATGTCGCCTTGTACGAACCGTGCATCGGGAGTCTTGTTCCTGGCGATCGCGAGCATCGCCCGGGCGATGTCCAGTCCGGTGTACTGATATCCGGCTGAGAAGAAATACGGCGCCAAGTTGCCGCTCCCGCACCCAACTTCCAACACATTCTTGCAGCTGTATCTTTCCAGGATCGACTTGAAACGGAGGAAGTCCGTTCTGTAGTTGAAAATCGATTGATACAAGTCGTGGTAGACCCGAGCCCACTTGGAATAGAGTTTCGTCACGGGTTTTCTTCCTTCGTGTATCCTCTGATCTCGTCCTTCGCCTCTTACACTTCCCACTTCGCCCGGCGAATGCTCGCTGCGAAGATCGTGCAGGAGTCTATTTCAGCTTCTCACAAAGGGGAAACGAATCGTGGCGGGCGAATCACGGTAAATCTGCATCGAAATTCCCGCAGCCCGATTAGCCTTGGGATTGCAGATTGGAATGCCCCTGTGGAGGAATTTGCGCAGGCCGCGAGGGCGCGCGCTCCCAATTAGGGTCGCCTGTTCGGCAAACTGAATGGGATTCTGTGACAAGCCGGAGGAGGGCTCAATGACGCCTGTCACAGGCGACTGTGCCGAACGAAATTACCGCGCGGAGTTCCTGCGCAACGCGATGGTTTACTCAGCGCCTTTCTGCCAATAACTTTCGCACTTCAGTAGGCACTGGGGTTCGCCCTATGAGTAGGGTTACAGCGTGCGCCGAGGTGGCATCAGCTCGAGCGGCTCCCTCAGCCTGAAGCTCTCTGTCGGTGGAGGGGTGAGAACTCGGTGCAGCAGCCGACTTCCTCTCTCGTCCACGACGCGCTGACCAATGGTTTGCCAGCTCCTTCTTTCCACATTAAGAGGCCTCTTTGTGACGGCGGTCACGTTTGACTGTGATTCCAGACGTTTCCTCTGAGTCGCCGAACGTGTAAAATGCGCGCCACGAGTTCGCCAGCGCTTGATTCGTGGTGGCGAACGAACGGCAAATGAGGGGGGGACGACCGATGGAGAGACACGGTACACGCGTTCTTGTGAGCGTAAGCCTTATCCTGATTGGTATTTTGGTTTACACGTTTGCCAGTGCACCGCGTGCGAACGCAATTCCCGCATTTTCGCGCAAGTACCAGACTTCCTGCACGACGTGCCACAGCAATTTCCCCGAGCTCAACGACTTCGGGATCGCATTTAAGAAGAACGGCTTCAAGTTCCCGAAAGACGACGAGACTTTTGTCAAGGAGCCCCCCGTACTGTTGGGCGCCAAAGCACAAAAGGAAGCGTTTCCCGAGGCGCTTTATCCGGGCGAATTGCCCGGGAATCTGCCGATCGCCTTCCGCTATTCCGGTTTCGCTCAATACAACAGCAAGATACCTCTCGCGGTGGGCTTCGTGCCGCGAACCGACCTGTTTGCGCCCAACACATTCACGATAATCGCGGCGGGGAGTTTTGGGCCAAACCTTTCTTTCTGGATTGACGACGACATCTCGACCGGCGGCTCAGGCGCCGACGGTGGCCTGGGCGATGGTTACCTTAAGGCCAATGATATCGGGCATTACCTCCACCTGCCCAAAGATGCTCTCAACGTCCGATTTGGCCAATTCGAGCTTGATCTCCCATTTACTCAGGCGCGCACAATCAACCTGTCCGATTACGATATCTACGATCAGGCGAGCGTTTCTCTCGTTAATCCCGCCCTCTGCGCCTTCTCGGTTGCAACAACACCAATTCCTTGTACCACGAACAATCCATTCATGTTCGGCGTCCCGCAGCGGGGTATCGAGTTTGGCGGCTATCCGAATGACGGCAATTTCTCGTGGTCGGTGGCCATTGTGAACGGCAACAATGACGGCCCGGCTCTTCGGAATTCGAAGGACGTTTACGTCCGTGTTTCGCAGACGTTCAATCTCGATCGCGACCCAAGCGCACGAAAAGAGGTGCAGGCCTCCGGTCCAACCGGACCGCGCGACCATACGTCCCTTCGACTTGGCGCGTTTGGTTACTACGGGAGGAACGCACTCAACATCGGTGAATCTCTGTTCCCAGGCCTGCCTACAATTCGCGAACCGTTCTACCGCGCCGGTGGCGATTTCCGGTTCAAGTATCGCAAGTTTGAACTTTGGGGATTGGGCCTGTACGGCCACGACACGAACGTTGTTCCCAACGATCCCGAAGAGCCAACCGGATTCGTAAAGGCCGCGCCGGTGACTTTCACCGGCGGATTCCTTGAGACCGAATATTGGGCCTACCCGTGGCTGATCGGTCTGATGCGCTATGACTTCGTCAATTCCCCCACCGATTTTCAGACCGGAATCTCACGGCGAGACACGCGCAACCGGTTCAGTCCCGGAGTCCAACTCCTGGTGCGGGCCAACATTAAGCTCGCATTCGAATACCAGCACCGTTTCGAGCAGCCTATTCCAGACTCGACCAAGGTCTTTCGCGCTAATGGATTCGTCGTAGGAACCGATTTCTTGTTCTGATGCTTGGAAAGCCCGCGGACCGAAACGTCTGGCGGAAATCTCGAGAGGAGAAAGTGAATGAGCACTTTTAAGCGCGCAGCAGTTGTCGGCGCAATTTTTCTGGGCGCCTTGATTCTTGCGGGCTACGCAATGGCCGGAGACGTCAAAGGGAAGGTGGCGGTGCAGGGCCTGCGTTCCGCTGAAAATATCGCCGTTTACGTCGATGCGATACCGGGAAAAAAATTCGATCCTCCGGCGCAGCATATCACGATCGATCAACGCAAGATGACATTCGCTCCCCACGTCGCCGTTGTCCTCCAGGGAACCACGGTGGATTTTCTCAATAGCGATCCGGTCGGACACAACGTCTATTGGCCGTCGATTAGCGGCAATAAAAAGTTGGCACATAACCTGGGGACCTGGCCGAAGGGCGAGAAAAAGGGGTTCCAATTCAACGATCTGGGTGTCGCGTCGCTCCTCTGCAACGTTCATCCGGAGATGTCCGGTTACGTCGTGATTGCCGCCACGCCCTATTTTGCGGTCACCGACAAAGATGGTGCGTTCGATATCAAAGACGTCCCGCCGGGAACATACACGCTGAAAACCTGGAGCGAAGACGGCAAACCCACAACTCAGACAATCACAGTCGCGGCCGGCACGACAAACGTCGAATTAACTGTCAAGAAGTAGCAAATGTGCCGGGAGCGTCGCGCGTGGAGCCTCGCACGAAACTAGTGGACTTGGACTGGCTGGAGTCGAATTTCCCGTGCATGAAAGCCTGTCCAGTCCACACCCAGGCCGGGCGGTACGTTTCCTTGATTGCTGAGGGGCGATATGAGGAAGCGTATCGCTACGCCCGTACCCCAAATCCGTTCGCTTCAATTTGCGGCCGCGTCTGCGGCCACCCCTGCGAAACGGATTGCCGGCGAGGGAAATTCGACTCGGCGATCTCCATTCGAGCGCTCAAGCGATTCCTGACGGAGCGCTACGGGCCGGAGTCGCGCAACCCAATTGACGTCTTCCCGGAGAAGCCGGCAGTGACGCGGCCGGAAAAGGTGGCCGTCATTGGCTCCGGCCCCGCGGGACTCTCCGCCGCGCACGATTTGGCGTTGCTGGGCTATGCCGTGACAGTTTTCGAGGCGGCGCCTGTCCCCGGAGGCATGCTGCACCTGGGCATTCCCGAGTACCGATTGCCGCGGGATGTCCTGCAGGCGCAGATCCGCGAAATCCTCGATCTCGGACCCGAGTTGCGAGTGAACTCGCGCCTCGGGAAAGACTTCACCATTGACAGCCTGCGGGCGCAGGGCTACAAAGCCATCCTGCTCGCGTTTGGCTTGCATCGCAGCCGTGATCTCAGCATTCCGGGAAATGATCTCGACGGCGTGGTCAAGGGCGTCGATTTTCTGCTTAACGTGAATCTGGGCTACCGTTTCCAAATTGGCAAGAAAGTCGTCGTAATCGGCGGCGGCAACGTGGCGATCGACGTGGCGCGCTCGGCCCTCCGCGCCCAACAGAAGCTGACGCTGGAAGCCTTGAGCAGTTCTTTGCTCCCGGACAGCCTGAGCGAAAGCGAAATGAGCGTGGCGATGAAGGAACTGATGGACGTTTCCCGAGCGGCTTTGCGCATGGGAGCGCGGGAAGTCCATCTCGTTTGTCTGGAATCGCGCGAAGAGATGCCTGCCTTCGAGGAGGAAGTGGAAGAGGGA
Organism: Candidatus Acidiferrales bacterium; assembly: GCA_049592615.1. GTDB lineage: Bacteria > Acidobacteriota > Terriglobia > Acidiferrales > UBA7541 > Palsa-295. The sequence continues at coordinate 9,565 of JBAWGF010000234.1, read as the reverse complement.
ATGCAGGAAGGGTTGAAGATTCATCCGTCGCTTGGGCCGAAGCAATTCGTGGGCATTAAAGGAAAATTGACCGGGCTCGAAGCCATTCGGTGTACCTCGGTGTTCGACGCAAACCACCGCTTCAATCCTGTGTTCGAAGCCGGCTCGGAGTCTGTCATCGCGTGCGACACGGCGATTCTCGCAATTGGCCAGACTTCCGATCTTTCGTTTTTGCCTCCCGAACTCGGCGTCGAGACGACGCGGCAGGGAATTCTCAAAGTGGATCCGGAAACACTTTCAACCACAGCTCCGGGCATTTTTGCGGCGGGAGATATTGCATTCGGTCCGCGGCTGATTATCAGCGCCGTGGCAGACGGCAAGCGCGCCGCGGAGGGGATCGATCGCTACCTCCGCGGTCCGGAATGGAAGCCCAAACCGAAGCAAGTGCTTATCACGGTGCTTGACCACCACGAAATGAGTGCGCACTACGACGAGTATTCGCGCCTCGCCGTGCCCGTAATCCCGATTGACCGCCGGACAGGCGTGGCGGAAGTCGAGTCCGGATTCACCGAAGAGCAGGCGCGGCTCGAAGCGTCGCGCTGCCTGCGCTGCTGGATCAATACGATTTTCGATGGCAACGAAGCGGAGGGCACTGAATGCATCCTCTGCGGCGGCTGTGTGGATGTTTGCCCGGAGAATTGTCTGCGGCTGGTGCCTTTGCGCGAATTCGCTTTCACCGAGGACACAAAAGGCTTGCTCAAAGACCAAGAGGCTTATCACACCGTGACGCTACAGCATGTGGAAGTTGACGATCTGGGGGCAAGCGAAGGCTCGGTGATGGTGAAAGACGAGACGATCTGCATTCGTTGCGGCCTCTGCGCGGAGCGTTGTCCCGCGCACACGATCACGATGGAATCGTTTGAAGTTTTCACTCGCGAACCGGAACTGGTGCAGATTCAGGAGGCCGTGCGTCAATGACCGAATCCGGCGAACAAGGAAAAAGTGGGGAGGCGCCCAAGGAGCCGAATGGCGTTAGTCGGCGAGATTTTCTGAATGAAATCACGTTTGCGGCGCTCGGCATTGCGGGAGTCGGCTCCGGTGTTGTGACTTACCGCTACCTCTCGCCGAATGTACTGTTCGAACCGCCGACAACATTCCGCGCCGGCAACCCAGACCTCTATCCACTCGACAGCGTTACTTACCTGCCGGACCAGCAGGTGTACGTCGTCCGGACCAGCGACGGGTTTTACGCCGTCTCAGCCGTGTGCACTCATCTCGGCTGCATCACGCAGTGGAAACCCGAAGCGGACATGATCGCCTGCCCATGCCATGGAAGCAAGTTCAAGCGAGATGGCGAGAAGATCGAAGGGCCCGCGCCGCGCCCGTTGCCGCATTTTCTGATCATGCTGACGCTCGATGGAGACCTGCAAGTGGATAAACTCGAAACTGTAAAACCAAGTCAGGTCTTGAAGGTGTAGGCGATGGCAACCACATTCCATCAAGCGCTCACCCGGCTGCGGGAAACTCGCGTTTGGAAATCCATCTTTCGCCGCGGCCCGGCGGTGACGAACCGGACGCGGAGCCTCGCGATATTTGGCAATCTTTTTCTGCACTTTCTGCCGGTCAAAGTCCGCGACAAATCGCTTCGCGTTCGCGCAACCTATTATCTTGGGTCGATTTCTTTTATTTTGTTCGCAGTTCTCGCGATCACGGGCGTGCTGCTGATGTTTTACTACCATCCTGCCACTCCGCAGGCTTACCGGGACATGAAGGATCTCCGCTTCGTAGTCTCGAATGGAGTTTTCCTGCGGAACCTGCACCGGCTGGCGGCGCAGTTGATGGTGCTCGCCGTCTTTCTTCACATGTTCCACGTGTTCTATCGCGGAGGCTACAAGCCACCGCATGAGTTCAACTGGGCGGTCGGCATCATCCTTCTCTTGTTGACGTTGTTTCTGAGTTACACAGGATATCTGCTTCCGTGGGATCAACTGGCTTTCTGGGCCATTACGGTGGGAACCAACATCATTTCGGCCATGCCGGTGCTGGGCAAATATGTCCGTTTTCAGCTCTTGGGCGGCAACGTGGTGGGAGAAAACGCTCTGCTGCGCTTCTACGTGCTGCATTGCGTCGTGCTCCCTCTGGCGGCCGTTTTCCTCATCGCCATACACTTCTGGCGCGTGCAGAAGGATGGCGGTTTGACCGTGCGAGATAAAGATGGAAGAAAAGAAGACTAGCCACGAAGTGGGAATCAGCTCCGACGCGCTGAAGAATCCTCAGCGCATCGTATTCATCACGCGCAAGACTTCCGCCAAAGTAAAGGGCGAGGTCCCGGGCCAGGTGATGGCCTACCCGCACCTCCTGCTGCGTGAAGCGATTGCGTTTCAACTGCTCGTGATCGCTTTAGTGCTGGTCGCTCTGTTGTGGGACGCGCCCCTCGAGCAGCTTGCAAACCCGCTCTTGACGCCGAATCCAGCGAAGGCGCCCTGGTATTTCCTCGGCTTGCAGGAACTGCTGCACTATTTTCCGCCATTTGTCGCGGGGATTCTGATTCCCACGCTGGTTGTGATCGCGCTGATCGTAATTCCGTACTTCAACATCAATGTAGAGGGGGAGCCGATCTGGGCGAAGAATCCCGCGCGGAATTTTCGCATGTTCCTTGTCGTGCTGGCGGCGCTCGCGGTCTTCCTAGCTGCGTTTCATGCCTGGACCGTGTTCGTTCCAAGCGTCGTCATCGGTGGGCTTGTCGTTTATTCCTATTTCGCCGTGCCGGGCGAACGGCGCTTTCCCGGCTACCTGCGCAGCCGGGCCCTCTCCTGGTGGGTGATGACCTGGTTCATCACGGTCGCAGTGGTCCTTACCGTGGTCGGAACGTTCTTCCGTGGTCCGGGGTGGTCCTGGGTATGGCCGTGGAGGGGAAATGTCGGCTGAGGGAATGGGAACGGTTTCTCGCCGGCTGCGGCTTGCGTTTGCAATCAGCAGCGTGGTCTTCGTCATCGTTCTAGCGATCTCACCAATAAAAGATCTGCGCCGCGAATGGAAGCGTTACAAGCGTGAATACGCGAGCTTCGCGCAGACGCGGCCCGATACGAAACGGCTGCTGGCGGATTTTCATCCCGGCATCGATCAAATCTGGATTCCCGAAATGGGCGTGGTGGACCGCTGCACGACCTGCCATCAAGGAATCACGCAACCGAGTTTGACAGGAGCTTCAGTACCGCAACCGTTTCGCGCGCACCCGCCAATCCCGCACCACGTCCAGGACTGGGGCTGCGTCGTGTGCCATCGCGGGCAAGGACCTTCCACGGAGGTGGCCGAGGCGCACGAAACCACTCTGGCATGGGAACAGCCGATTCTGCCCACGCATTTTATTCAGGGGACCTGTGGCTCTTGCCATCGGGATGATTTGCCGCAGACGCCGCAACTGAACCGTGGCCGCCAATTGCTCGCCGATTTGAATTGTTCCGGATGTCACCGGCTGCAAGGGATCGAGCGGCCCGTCATGGTCGGGCCTGATCTCACAAACGTGGGAACCAAGGTGAGCCGGGAGTGGATCTACAAATGGTTGAAAGACCCTAGGACGATTACAGATGCCGACGGCAACGTCACGGTCAATGGCGTCGAGACCGAGGAAGAACCGCGCATGCCGAAGTTCGCCCTCACCGAGCCGGAGCTTCGCGCTCTCTCGGCGTACTTGAGCGTGCAGCGTGCGAAACTTATCGAGCCGGTGAAATTTGATCCCCGCATTGTCGCGGTCTGGTCAAAGAAGCCGGACCTGGTCGAGCAGGGCGAACTCAGATTCCGGCAGATGTTCTGCTCTACGTGTCATTCTTTGGCCGTCACTCGCGCGGGAGAAACGAAGCTGGTCGGCGGCGATATTGGGCCGGAGCTTACCAAAGTCGGTACCAAAGTAAAATCCGAATGGCTGACGGCGTGGCTGCGCAATCCGCAGGGCTACCTGCCGCACAGCAAGATGCCCCGCTACGAGTGGTCGGATGAAGACCTCTTCGAGGTGACGCAGTACATCCAAACGAAGCTCACCGATCCGGACCTGCTGAGCAACGTCCCGCAGTTTGGCGCGCTTTCCGACGTCGATGTGAAGCTCGGTCGGCGGTTGTTCCTCGAAAAAGGATGCGCCAGTTGCCATGCGATCGAAGGCATCGGCTCCCAAAAGGATTTCGGACCTGATCTTTCAGCGCTGGGCGGGAAAAACGTGTCACAGCTCGAATTCGGAAAATCGAAAATCCCGCGAAACCTGCTCTCTTACATTCAAGCGAAGGTGACGGATCCTCTCTCCGTGAACTCGGCGGCGCGCATGCCTCAGTATCATCTGACTCCTGCCGATTTGGACGCGGTGACAACGGCGCTGCTTGCCATGACCGGCACACCGGCCACGAGCGGCATGGAAAAATTGATCGTCCCGCAGAGGCGCGCGGAATTTCGTCCCGCTGGTGAGTTTGGGAAAGTCTACGAGCGGTATAAATGCTACGTCTGCCATCAATTCAACGGCTATGGCGGCACTCTGGCTCCGGATCTCTCCTACGAAGGAAGCAGGGCGACCCGCGAATGGATCAGGCAGTTTTTGAGGAACCCGCAAACACTGCGACCCACCCTCGTTCTTCGCATGCCTCAGTTCAATATGTCGGAGCGCGAAGCCGCCGTGGTTGCCGACTATCTCGGCATGGTCCTGCAGCACCCCGGCGTGAATCCTGCCGCGGTGGGCCGAAGCGAATTCACGCCGCAGATGGCCGCGCTTGGAAAGGAATTGTACGAAGTGAAGTACCAATGCCAGGCGTGCCACACGATCGGAGCGACAGGGGGATACGTGGGCCCGAGTCTCAATGATGCCGGCAACTGGTTGACCCCGGCGTGGATCGAAGCTTGGCTCCGCAACCCGCAAGACTTGGTTCCAGAGACGATCGAGCCTCGGCGGGCATTTACCCAGAATGAGGTCCAGGCGCTCACGGCCTACTTGCTCACGCTGAAACTGGGTTCGGCCGCAGGAAAATCTGGAAGCGCGGCCGGAGCAGGAGGAAAGAAATGACGCGGCGCTTCCTCGTTTTCTGCCTTCTGGGGGCGATAGCAGCCTTGGCGGCTTGCGGCAAGAAAAGCGCCGTGGCCGCGTCCGACCCGCTGCGCAATGCCTATGATACGGAATCTGACTGGAACGACCCGCAGCGAATCATTCCTCTCAGCTACGAGCAGGCGCAAGGCAAACGAGTGTTTTACCAGCAATGCGTTTGGTGCCATGCCGACGCCACTCCGGCGGGACCGTCCAACCGGTCGAATGTAACTCCCACGCCAGCGCTGTTCAATGATGGCAGCGTTTTGAACGGCGAGAGCGACGAATTTCTCCAGAACATCATCACTCTCGGTGGCAGCGCCATGGGGAAGTCGGCTATGATGCCGCCGTATGGAAAAACGCTCACGCAGGATGAAATCCGCTCGCTCATCGCCTATGCGCGTGTGATTTCTGTACCGCGGTATCAGCCGTCCGTGCGGCCGAGTGCCAAGCAGCCGGAGAAGTGAGAGTTCATAGTTCATGATGCGCCGCGAGAAAATTCGGAGAATTGCCTCGCGACTTTGCTTAGGGATGGCGTTACTTCTCGCAGCCAGGCCGGTACTCGCTCAGGTAAGTCCGGCGGAAATCTCTAACCTGAAACTGAAAGCCGCCGAAGAAAAGTACCTTCCTCAGCTTCAGGCCCTTCACAAAGCAGTTTCCGATGCGAGTTTTCCGTTTCCTTTCCTGCTGACGCGTTATGTGACTGCGAATCCCGATCGGCCCAAGTTCGATTCGCGCGGGCTCGAATTTGTGAACTTCCAGGGCCAGGTGGTCTTGAAAACATCGGGAATTTATCGCGCCGCATTCAACTCGGACCAGCTCACTCAAAACGAGCGGGCTGCTCACACCTTTCGCGAAGTGGTCGTTCCGGTCCTCCGGCTGTTATCGCAACAGATCCCGCCCGACGTCGATTGCGATGCCGTTGGCTTCGAGATTGCCTTCCACACGCGGGCCCCAAACAAGAGCTTCGAATACGAAGGCAAGGAAATCCTCGTCGTTGTACTCAGCCGCGAAGATGCCTTTGCTCTTCCTGGCCAGTCCGACGAGAAGCAACTCCAGGCGACCCTTAATCGCTCCGCTGTTTATGTGAATGGAAAGGAGTTTGGCCTGGCCCTTGGCGCCCGTAATCCCCTGGACTTGGAGGCCCTCGGACACGCCGCTTCTGCTTCGTCTCAAGGAAAGACCGCTGGGGGACCGGCTCCGAGCGCTCGCTTCTCTCCCGTCAATCCCCGTCTGCCGTCAGCATCTTCCTCTTTGCCAGCTTCCGTGCGCGCCGAACCCGGCGAGAAACTTCCCTCAGCGACATCCGTGCCTCCAGCTGCCCCGGCTGCTCCCGCATCGGTTGCTCCAGCAGCTCCGGCTACAGCTCCCAAGCCTGCACCGACGCGCGCTGACGCGGAGCGGCTCCAGAGCCAGTACCAGCCGCAGCTCGATGCACTCTTGAAAGAAGGCGGTGCGAAGTTCCATCTGGTGGACTACGCGCCACCCTCGTTCACCATCTACCACGACAAGCTAGTCTTGCAGCTGACCCTGCGAAATCCGCACTCGTTCGAAAAGAGCGCCAGTTCCATCTATAAGCGGGCGGCACAAAGTTTCGACTTGTTCCTGGCACCGGAACTGAAGGCTCTGTTGCAAAAGCTTCCGGCGGATACCGAATTTGAAGCGCTCGATTTTTCCGTCTTGAATCGCCTCGGCGTCGAAAAGAACTCCTCGGAGGCAATTGAATTCATTTGCCCCATGAAATCGATGCGATCGTTCGTCGATGACGAAATCACCAGCCAAGACCTCATCAATCAGAGCATCGTCCTTGTGAACGGCGTCCGGATCGCCCTGAATCTCCAACTTGTCGAATAGCGTCTTTGACTTTTCGTCGCCCAAGTTGTTCCTGGCCGGCGTTCTGATCGAGCGAGTCTCAATCCGACTGGGCCATCAGAGCCCCCGCAGCACTGAGAATCATTACGCGCCTGCGGAACGATCCCGGCAAGAACAACTGAAGGCGGATCTCCAGACAACGTGGAAGCGGAATCCGCTCGTTCTTCTGGAAACAAAGGGGACGCCAGATGTACACGGAAAATCTGAAAGGATTAACGGATTCAATTTCAAATACAAGGAATGGTGCCCGGGGTGGGGGTCGAACCCACACGTCCCGTTAAGGACAGGGGATTTTAAGTCCCCCGCGTATGCCATTCCGCCACCCGGGCCACGCGACAGAATGCTGAGATTAACATGACGGCAGGCGGCACAGAAATAGCCGGAGAGTACAGGCTCCATGAAAGGCATGCAACCGCAGCCGCACGCAAGTAAGGCTTGCTCGATCTGGACGGATTACAACGCAGTTCTGCGTCGTTTGCTATAATTGCCACGACTTCGACATGGACTTCGATCATCTAGCTACGTTTCTCGAAATCACGAAGTCGGGGAGCTTTTCCCGCGCCGGCCAGAAACTCTACCGGTCGCAACCGGCTGTCAGCGCGCAAATCCGCCAGCTCGAGCAGGAATACGGAGAAAAGCTATTCGACCGCACGGGAAAATCCGTGCGATTGACTTCAGCGGGTGAAGCGCTGGTGGAATTCGCCGGGCGTCTGCTGGCGCTCAAGACCGAGTCTCTGCGCGCGGTTGCCGATCTGGCGAGCGTGCCCCGCGGCACAATCGCCGTCGGGGCCAACGAAGCGACGTTTTTGTATGTACTTCCCGACGTCTTTGCTGAATATCATCGCCGCTTCCCGTCGGTGCAAATCAGCATCTACCGGAATTTCAGCCACAAGGTGCTGCAAAAAGTGGAGGACGGAACGGTGGATGTGGGGATTGTCACGCTTCCTATAAAGTCGCCCAGCCTGCGAACGCACTCGATCTTTCGAGACCGCGTGATGTTGATGGTCAGCCCGAAGAATCCCCTTGCGAAATTGAAGGGCGTGCGCTTGAAGGATGTTGCCGAGCAGCCTCTCATCTTTCCCAAGACTGGGTTCACGCGGCATTTTATGGACAAGCTTTTCCGTCCGTTTTCTTCACGGCTTCGGATCACGATGGAATTGCCCAGCGTCGCGATGATCAAGCGCTTTGTCGCCGGCGGGCTGGGCGTCTCCTTGATCAGCGAAAGTTTTGCCCGAAAGGAAGCGCGCGCCGGAGAGGTGAAACTGATTACGATTTCCGACGTGGATCTCTGGCGCGAACTCGGGCTGGTGTACCGCCGCGACCGAACCCTCTCGCGCGCAGCCGCTGCCTTCGTCACGCTGATCCGCCAGAGAGATACGCTCGCCTCCGACGGTCACGCAAAGCGCTGACAGGAAAGACAACCCTTCCGCCAGAGCTTGAATCAACTGCGCGAAGTGTGTAACTGTGTGTTTGTGCACCGATGGGAGGCACCGGCACGGTGATGAAATCCGGCTGGAAGAAAATCCTGGGCAAGCTCGGAAAGAATGGCCGCGGTTTGGGCGCGCCGGCGGAGAAACTCATGCGCGCAACGCAAATCGCGCATTTGCAGGAGCATCGCCGCGCGCTGCTCGAATCCGAGCGCAACGCTGATAACCGGCGCCTGCTGAAATACGGTTACCGCGTCTATTCACAGGCGGATGAAGACGGCATCCTCCACGAGATTTTTCGCCGCATCGGCGAAGGTGGCCGTACGTTTGTCGAGCTTGGCTCGGGCTCAGGCCTCGAAAACAATACGCTGTTTCTGCTGGTTCAGGGATGGCGCGGTGTGTGGATCGAAGGGTCTGCCCAGAAAGCAGCGACCGCAAAGAAGAATTTGCGAGCCTCGATCGCCGAGGGGCGGCTGAGAATCTTGCAGCGGTTCATCACGGCCAAGAATGTGGATGAAGCGATTCGCAGCCACGTCCCGGTGCCTGAAGTTGATTTACTTTCCGTGGATCTCGATGGGAATGATTACTATATCCTCGGCGCCATACATTCGATCGCGCCGCGCGTGATCGTTGCCGAGTACAACGCGAAGTTTCCGCCGGACGTGCCCTGGGTGATGGAGTACAACGAAGGCCACCGCTGGGACTCGAGCGACTATTTTGGATCGTCGCTCAAAGCGCTCGAAACACTCTTGTCGGAACGTGCCTACGTGTTGGTTGGCTGCAGTTTACTTGGCACGAATGCGTTCTTCGTGCAGAAGAATTTCGTTTCCGATCCGCCCTTCTGTTCGCCGTTCACCGCTGAAAATCACTATGAACCCGCGCGCTACTTTCTCCATCCCGCGTTCGAGTCGGGCTTCCCGCCGGGATTCGGTCCTTACCAGACGAAGAGCCCGGAACAAGTAGCGCCATAGATTTTTCGGAATCGGATGATGGCGTGAGCGCCGCCGAACCTTTTTTTCTTTCCTCGAAACAATAAAGTAACAATTCCACTCGCGATGACACTCCCAACTTTTCAAAAATCTTAAAGACGTAGTTTCTAATGATTCCGGCAGCACCATGCTCGGGTTTTGCATCGCATTCCTTGGGCTCGATTTTTATCGAGCGCATTCTGCGGCCGGCCCGCAGCTCCTGTTTCCAATTCTGATTGCAGCGTTTCCGCTGCTGGACG
>JBAWGF010000233.1:0-8319 GCA_049592615.1 Candidatus Acidiferrales bacterium | reverse complement strand
GAGCATGCGCGCCTTGAATCCGGGCGCCAGAATCGTCTTCATCAGCGTCTGACCGGTCTTGAAATCTTTTCCGCCGATCGGAACTTCTTTGGCTTTCGCGAATTCTTCGAGCGCCGGGATGTCCACGGTGAGATTCGGCGCGCCGTTTGCGAAGGGAACTCCCTCGCTGATGGCCGCGTAAGCGTAGAGCATCGAAGGCGCGATCGAAGGGTGATTCGTCTTCATCCCTTTTTCGAACGACTCGATGTCTTTGTGAACCTCTTCGGCCTTCAAAAACACTTCGGTCGAACCGCACCACACCATCACGAGACGGTCGACTTTGGAGGTCTTCTTGAAATTGCGGATATCGTCGCGAATCTGCTCGGCGAGCTCGAACTTTGTCTTTCCCTTCTTAATGTGCGTGCCCCGCAAATTCTTAACGTAATTCTGATCGAACGCCGCCTTCATCGGCTTGATCGTTTTCAGAAACTTTTGCACCTTCTCTAGATCGCGCGAATCGAGCACTCCCGCCTTCGCCGCCGCCTGATAGGCATCATCGGGAAAAACATCCCAGCCGCCGAACACGATGTCGTCGAGCTTCGCCAGCGGAACGAATTCCTTGATCTTGGGCACGCGCCCTTCCGTCCGCTTTCCGAGACGGATCGTCCCCATCTGCGTCAGCGAGCCGACCGGCACCGATTGCCCCCGGCGCACTAATTCCACTCCCGCCATCACCGTTGTGCTGACGGCACCCATTCCGGGCGTCAGGACACCCAGCTTTCCTTTTGGCGGAGCAATACTCACGGGCCTGCGCATTCGATTCCCCCTGATTCCCCTTGAAGATTTGGCCCTGCGCCGGCGGACGACCTCGGCGAAATCGAGATCAAATCAATTACAGTCCCGCGCGACGCACCGGGTTGAATTGAAGAAAAAGCATCATGCGGCAAGCGGAGAGATTTTGCAAATCCATTCGACCTTCCATACACGCGGGCCTGAACGAATTGAGATGCGAGAAACTAACTTTTGAGGATGAATTGGTGCGAAGGAGGACCTGCAAAAGCGCGGCCGCTTAAATGCAGCGGCGGGTTATTGCTCGTGGCGCGAATTCGGCGCCGGCTTGTTTCGCACGATGCCTTCGATCCCATTCGAAAGACACAGAAAGAAGATTACTGCCAAAAGAACCATCATCCCGTAGGCCACCATTTTCGGCCTCCTTTTCTGCGGACAATCGATTGCAATGGCCGTGCCAATCGGGCCCTGGCTGTAACCCTCACATTTCATGGGTTTAAGTTTCTCAGGAGTTGCCGCTTCCGTGGGCCCGAGGGAATAAATGTCGCCTTCCAGATACAGCATGTCTGCAATCCCTTACACCATTTCTTGTCCTCGAAAGGTCCGTTCGGGAGAAAGAACCGAGGGCGAAAAAGAAGGACCCGCGGCTCCCCCATCGCCGCGGGCCCTTCGACTGCAAATCCTGCCTACCGATTCCGATTTTTCCCTACAGCTTTTCGACGTGAATCGAGCCGTCGCCGGAGGAGATATTGAGCGCCCCACCGCCGCCGTTCAATTTTCCGCGAATAGAAGAATGGCTGAGCGAACCCGCCACGCTGATGGGGACATCGAGCGTTATGTGACCGTCGCCCGTGTGGGCATTCACATCCGCCTTAAAGTTCTCGGGGATTCGAAGGTTGATGTGGCCGTCACCCGAATGCAGTGTCCAACTGCTCGCAATATTCGAGCCGCTCGCTGCCTCCGCTTCGATGCTGCCATCTCCCGTATTCAAATTGAGAGTATCGAACCGCCCGCGCACGCTGATGCGCCCGTCGCCTGTGTTCACGTCGAGCGAGCCGTCGAGATTGGAGGCCTCGATGTGACCGTCGCCCGAATGCATGCGGATTTCGCCGCGCAATCCATTGGCGGTAACATTTCCATCACCCGTATCAATTTTAATTCGCCCGGCAACGGGCTGCGCCGAAACATTGCCATCGCCTGTGCGGATGTCGAGGTTGAGTTCGCGTGGCACGCGCAACTCCACTCGCACCGACCGGTGCCGACCGCCAAAAATTCCCCAGTTAAAATGCGGAAGTTTCACGTTGAGCCTCACGTTGTCGCCGTTCTGGCTTTCCTCGATTCGCACTTCGTCGGAGCTGATTTTCCAGCCCTGCGTGATGACATGAGCGTCAATTTGCTTCTGATCCGCGGAGACAATGCTGACGTCCCCGTCGTCCGTCGTAACTTCAAGCGTGGCCTTCCCGCTGATTTGATATGTCTTGGACCAATCATCCGCTCGCGCCGGCGCCGCTGTGGCGGCCGCGCCCATCACCACTGCCATAATCGTTCCAGCCCACATCGCTCGATTCATGTGTTTCCCTCCGCCTTCACATGGATGTACGAGGGGTTCTCCAAAAATGTTCCATACACTTAGGCCGACTTTCGCTTGGCCGCTTTGTGCCGCCCCGCTCCCGGTTTCGCCCGCAGCGACGCCAAAAATTCCTCGAGCGGCCGCGTATTGATGACATCTTTTTTCTCGATCCACCCGCGCCGCGCCGTCTCGACTCCATACTTCATGAATTTCAGGTTTGCCGTGGTGTGCGAATCGGTCGAGATAACGATTTTCACGCCGCGTTCTTTCGCCATCCGCAGGTGGACATCCTTCAAATCGAGTCGGTCGGGATACGCGTTGCACTCCATTGCCACACCGTTTTTCGCCGCGGCGTCCAGAATTTTCTCCATGTCGTAATCAAACGGGTCGCGCCGCAGCACGAGCCTGCCGGTGGGGTGCGCGATAATCTGCGTGTAGGGGTTTTCGATTGCAGCGAGCAAGCGCTCCGTCATCTCCTCGCGCCCGAGGTTCATGTAGGAGTGCACGGAGGCCACCACGACGTCGAGCTGCGCGAGCACTTCGTCGTCCAGGTCGAGCCGGCCATCCTTCAAAATGTCCACCTCGCTCCCAGTAAGGAGCCGGATTCCGGGAACACGCGCCTGCGCCGCGTGAATCTTTTTGATCTGTTCGAGCGTGCGCTTCTCGTCTAATCCGTTCGCAACGGTGACGGCTTTCGAATGATCCGTCAGCGCGATGTATTCGTACCCGAGTTTTTTCGCGGCCTCGCCCATCTCCTCGATAGAATTCCTGCCGTCCGATGCCGTCGTGTGCATTTGCAGGTCGCCGCGAATGTCTGCGAGCTTCACGAGCTTCGGTAGTTTTCCTTTTTCGGCGGCTTCGATTTCACCGGTGTTCTCGCGCAGTTCCGGCTCGATGTATTCGAGCTTCAATTTCGAATAGATTTCCTCCTCCGTTTTGCTCGCACCGATTTTCCCGCCCTTGAGCGTCGTCAGGGCGTACTCGTTCAGCGTCCAACCCATTTCGTTCGCGCGGCCGCGCAGCGTGACGTTGTGCTCCTTCGAACCCGTAAAATAAAGCAGCGCCGCGCCAAAGCTGTCCTTGTCGAGCAGGCGCACGTCCACCTGCAATCCGCTTTCAAGCAGCACGCTCACTTTATTTTCGCCGTGCGCGAGCGTCTGCTGAATCTGCGGAAATTTCAAAATGTGCGCTGAAACGGCGTCAATATCCTTCTGCTTGTCGTGGCCGGGCCGCATCGTTACCAGCAAATCGAGATCGCCCACCGTCTCTCGTCCGCGACGCAGCGAGCCTGCCGGCGTCACCGATTCCACCGCTTTGCCTCCCTTTTCGATGTAAGCCGCAAGCTTCACCGCTTCGTCATCGGCCACGTTGATGTGGAATCGTCCCGACGAGCGCTTGAAAAGGTCTGTGGCTTTCAAAATGTTTTGCTCGCTCTTTTCGCCGAAGCCGGGGAGGTCGCGCAGTTTTCCTTCGCGCGCCAGCTTTTCAACGCCCGCGACGGTCCCCACCTTGAAGTGGCTCCACAGAAACGCAACCTTCTTCGGACCAAGCGATTGCAATTCCAGCAGGTCCAGAATCGTCGGCGGATATTTCTTCAGCAGCTTTTTTCGCAGGCTGTAGTCGCCGGTCTTGAGAATCTCGCGGATATGCGCGGCCATGCCTTCACCGACGCCCGGCAATTCTTTGAGCTTCGCCTCATCCTGCGCAAGGAGTTCGATTCGTTCCGGCAGACTGTCGAGCAGCTCCGCCACCCTTTCGTAACTGCGGTAGCGCCCGATAATCGCGCCGTCAATCTCGAGTAATTGGGCCGTCTCGCGCAATATCTTTGCGACTTCTTTGTTTTCCATGTGCTCGCGTCCCTCGAACTGATTATAGACTTGTTGCGCCTACTTGTTCCGCGCGAGAAATCTCGCGTAATACAAAATCCCAGCGACGGATTTCGCGTCGCGGATCTTTCCGCTTTGAATCCAACGCTCGGCTTCGCGCAAAGTCAGAATCCGCTGCGTGATTTTTTCGTCATCTTCGGGATTCGCCGCGCCCTTCTTCAAGCCCTCGGCCAGAAAAATAATCATCCGCTCCGTCACGAAGCCTGGGGTAGGGAAGACGTTCATCATTTTTCGCATCCGCCGCGCCGTGTAGCCGGTCTCCTCTTGCAGCTCGCGGTGCGCTCCCTCTGTGAAATCCTCGCCGGGGTCTTTTCGCCCTGCAACCAACTCCCACATGAATTGTCCCGCCGCATGGCGGTATTGCCGGATCATCAATACGCGGCCGTCCGGGAACACCGGCAGCACGACGACTGACCCCGGGTGCGTCACGACGTCGCGCGTCGCTACGATTCCGTTCGGCTCCCGCACGTGATCGCGGCGCACTCCGAACACGCGCCCCTGATACATGATTTTGCTGCTCGTCACCTTCGCACGTCGCGCCGGCTTTCTCACGCATCCTCCTCGACTGCACTGCGTGCCCGATTCTACCGCTCTCCGCGATGTCTGTATCTAGACTCTTGCTCCATGCCGGCGCCCTCGCGTTCATCTGTGTTTATCTGTGGTTGCATGCGCTTTGATATACTCGCGATTGGCCCCACACATGCCTCTCCAAACGCTTATCGTTGACGATGAACGCCCCGCACGCGACGAACTCGCGTTTCTGCTGAAAGGATTTCCCGAAGTCGCCGTCGTCGCGCAGGGCAAGAACGGCCTCGAAGCCGTCGCGCTCATCAAGGAACACAATCCCGATCTTGTTTTCCTCGACGTGCAGATGCCCGGGCTCGACGGCTTCGGCGTAATCAAAAAACTCGTCGAGCGCAAGCTGCGCGTGCCGCAAATCGTTTTCGCCACGGCATTCGACAACTACGCGATCCAGGCCTTCGAAGTGAACGCCGTGGACTATGTCTTAAAACCGTTCGACAAGGGGCGCATCGCGAAAGCCATCCAGCGCGCGAAGAAAATGATCGAAGCCAATACGTCTCCGGTCGAGCGCCTGGAGAACCTCGTCGTCCAGCTCGAGATGCCTCGCGCGAAGGCGCCGCAGCCGGTAAAGCTTCTCGTTAAATCGCAGGCGCGCATGTTTCTTGTGGACGCCGAGGACATGATCTACGCCTCGATTCAGGACGGCACGATCACCATTTTTGCCCGCGAAGCCGAAGGTATTTCGAATTACCGCACGATCGAGGAGCTCGCCGCCTCGCTCGACTCCGACACATTCTGGCGCGCGCACCGTTCCTACCTCGTGAACATCAATCACATCAAGGAAGTGGTTCCGTGGTTCAAGTCGAGCTACATGCTGAAGATGAACGACAAGCGCGCGAGCGAAATCCCCGTGTCCCGCGCGCAGACCCGCCGCCTCCGCGAAATCATCAAGCTATAGTCCAGCGCCCGGCTATTAACTCTTAACTCGCAACTTGCAACTCTGGACTCTCCGCAGCCGCACCCGAACGGATAATTCAGCCAGGCCCAACGGGAGAGCGCGATGACGGCATTCGATCCGCAACTGGCCCTCATGATTGTGGGGATTCTCGCCGCACTCGTGTGCTTCGCCGCCTTCTCGGACATTCGAAAAAAGGCCTTGCTCATTCAGGGCCTGTTCTTTCTCGCCATCGCGGCGCAAATCGCGACGCAAGCTCTCCAGTATTTGAACTTCAACCGGCTGCGCGGCGAACAGGAGCACCGGACCGCCGCCCAACTCTACGCTTACACCGAAAACAATCTCGACCAGTTGAAGCGGGTCGCTCAGGACGATCCTTTCATCGTCGCGTACCGCTATTTTCAAGATAAGGACTACAAGGACGCCAAACCGTATTTTGAGCGTTCCATCCAGGAGGGGAAATTCGTCGCGCAGAGCCACTACTTGCTTGCGCACATTCTGCGGCAGGAGTCACCTGATTGGACCGAAGCAGAGAAGCACCTCGACGCAGCGATTGAATACGACAACACCTACGCGGCAGCCTATTACGGCCGGGCGATCATGCGGCTGCAGGCCAATCAAATCAGCGGCGCGCTCGACGACCTCAAGCGCTCGGCGATGCTGAGCGCCACGTCCTGCGACGACGTCAACGATCCGCCGGAAATCATGATTGTCTGGGCGCGCGTGAAAGACGACGAGCGATTCCAGAAAATCCAGCAGGAATGCCGCGAGAAGCACAAGCCCGCCGCGAAATAATGCCGCCCGCCTCGCCTCCAACTCTCAAATTAGAAATTCCCACTTCTGTGCTAGCATTTCGCGGGCTCATCTCACGATGGATTTCTCTCTCAGCAGCGACCAGCTCCTCATCCGCGATACCGTCCGCCAGTTCATGGAGACTGAATTTCGCCCGATCATGCGCGAATACGAGCGCGAGCACAAATTCCCAGAGGAGCGGATTCGAAAACTTGGCGAGCTCGGCTGCTGCGGCATGCTGATTCCGGAAGAATGGGGCGGCTCCGGCACGGACTCGATCAGTTACGCGCTCATGCTCGAGGAAGTCGCGCGCGTGGACGCCTCGACCGCCGTGGTCCTGAGCGTCACAAACTCCGTCGCCGCCATGCCTCTCATGAAGCACGGCACAGACGCCCAGAAGAAAAAATATCTGCACCGCCTCGCGCAAGGCGAAATCCTCGGAGCATTCTGCCTTACCGAGCCGCAGGCCGGTTCCGACGCCGCGAACATTCAGGCGCGAGCCGTCCGCCAGGGCGATCATTACTTGCTCAGCGGCACGAAAAGCTGGGTCACGAGCGGCGGGATCGCCGGAGTTCACGTGGTGTTCGCGAAGACCGATCCGACGGCAGGTGCCCGCGGCGTCACGGCATTTCTTGTCGAACCGGGTTTCCCGGGCTTTCGCGTGAGCCGCTATGAAGAAAAAATGGGGCTGCATCTTTCGCGGACCGCGGAAATTGCGTTGGACGATTGCCGCGTGCCAGCGGAAAACCGGCTCGGCGAAGAGAGGGAGGGCTTGAAAATCGCACTCGAGGCGCTCGACGGCGGCCGCGTCGGTATCGCAGCGCAAGCCGTCGGCATCGCGCAGGGCGCGATGGAAGCGGCGGTGCGTTATGCGAAGGAGCGCCGGACGTTTGGAAAGCCGATCGCCGAGTATCAGGCGATCCAGTGGATGATTGCGGACATGCAAACCGAAATCGAAGCCGCGCGCTCGCTGACGCACTACGCTGCATTCGTGCGCGACAGGGAATCGCGCAAAGGCGCGGGGACCTCGGGCGCGGGCGGAAATCGCCTTGGCCCTCACGCGTCGCGCGCAAAATTGTATGCCAGCGAAATGGCGAACCGCGTGGTTTACAAGGCCGTGCAAATTCACGGCAGCATGGGCTATTCGCGCGAGAGCGACGTCGAGCGTTTTTACCGCGACGCGCGTGTTCTGACGATTTACGAGGGCACGAGCGAGATGCAGCGCATGGTCATCGCCCGCGACCTTCTGCGCCCAGGGAAGAGCGCGTAACGGACGCGGATTCGTTTTTCGACTTTCGATAGGATATATTCTCCTGCGTGGCAAAACGTAAACGAGTCCTGAGCGGCATGCGTCCTACGGGCCGCCTTCATCTCGGCCATTATTTCGGTGCGCTTTCGAACTGGCTCAGACTCCAGGAAGAATACGACTGCTTCTTCTTCGTTGCGGATTGGCATGCGCTTACGACGCATTACGAAGACACTTCGTCGATTGCGGAAAATACTTTGCAGGTCGCGATCGACTGGCTTTCCGTGGGCCTCGATCCCGTGAAATCAACGCTCTTCATTCAGTCGCAGATCCTCGAACATTCGGAGCTTCACCTGCTGCTATCGATGATCACGCCGCTGTCGTGGCTCGAGCGCGTGCCGACGTATAAGGAGCAAATCGAGAACCTGAAGGACCGCGACCTCGGCACGTACGGCTTCCTCGGCTATCCGTTGTTGCAGTCAGCCGATATCGTCATCTACGATGCCGATTTCGTTCCCGTCGGTGAAGATCAGGTCCCGCATGTCGAACTCACGCGCGAAATCGTTCGACGCTTCTATGC
>JBAWGF010000232.1:0-2540 GCA_049592615.1 Candidatus Acidiferrales bacterium | reverse complement strand
ACGCGAAGCTGCCCAAGGGTATTCAGCTCTCTTTCGATGGATTGAGTTTCGAGGTGAAGATCTGATGCCGCTCATTGCACTTCACTCAGCCGATGAATGGATCGCGCGAATGGGAGATGCGCGGAAGCCGACTGCGGTGACGATTGGGAATTTCGACGGTGTCCATCTGGGGCATCAGAGAATTCTTCGCGACGTGTCCGAGCGAGCGCAACACGCAGATTTGATGGCTGGCGTTCTGACGTTCTATCCGCATCCCGCGCGCGTTCTGCGGCCGGCGCAAGCCCCTTCCCTGCTCATCACGCTGGCGCAGCGATTGGAAGAGATTGCGAAAATAGGAATGGGCGCGGCGCTCGTGCAGCGCTTCGATCAGGAGCTCGCGAAAGTCAGCGCCGAAGATTTCGTGCGACGGTTCCTGGTGGACACGATGCGCGCGAAGGCCGTGCTTGTCGGCGACAACTTTCGATTTGGCCACAAACAGGCGGGCGACGTGAAGATGCTGACGGACCTGGGTAGGCGGTGGGGATTCGAAGTGGAGGTCGTGCCGCCGGTGCTAGTGGATGGCGTTGTTGTGTCGAGTACGGCGATTCGGCAGGCGGCGCGCGAAGGGCGGATGGAAGACGCGCGCAAACTGCTCGGTCGGCCGTTCGCGCTCGAAGGAGAGATTCGAACCGGCACTGGACAAGGGCGAAAGTTGATTGTGCCGACGCTCAACCTTGCGACCGAGCAGGAAACGCTGCCGATGAACGGCGTGTATGCGACGGAGACGATGGTCGAAGGAAAACTGTTCCGGTCGGCCACGAATGTGGGCGTGCGGCCGACGTTCGACGGAACGAGGCTCGCGATCGAGTCGCACCTGTTCGATTTTCACGAGAACTTGACGAGCGGACGCATGGAGATTCGTTTTTGGACGCGGTTGCGCGACGAGCAGAAGTTTGCGGGGCCGGACGCGCTGCGCGAGCAGGTGTTGCGCGACATAGAGAAGGCGAAAGAATTCCTCAGCAAGCAGAAACCCTCGGTGGAAGCCTAAGAGTCAGAAGCGATTCTTCAAAGCAAATAAAGAGAGGAACGCGGGTTAAGCAGAGTGGCGCATTTTCGATTGGCAATCATTGCAGTACCCGCCGACTTCCGTGCGGGAGACCGTAATCTGAATGCCGCAATCGCGGGAAATCTGCTGTTTCAATTCTTCGTAAAGCGGGCTTTCGACTTCGCGAACTTTTCCGCAGCGCAGGCAGGCGACGTGGATGTGGTCTCGCGGGCCGTGGCTTTCGTAGAAGTGGCGGTCGCCGCGGAGATGGAGCAGGTCAAGCTCGTCAATCAGCCCATGGCGTTTCAGCAGATCAATCGTGCGATAGACGGTGACGCGAGTGATGTTTGCATCGATCTTCTGGGCGCGCTCGAGAATTTCGCCGGCGTCCAAATGGCGGCGGGCGGTTTCCATCACCTGAAGCAGGACGCGGCGCTGGCGCGTGAGGCGAATGCCGCGCTTGCCGAGTTCACTCTGGAGGTGGCCCGGCGGCTCATGGACGTTGATTCGCTCGCCGGTCGATACGCGATGTGCAGGTGTGGCGGACATGCTCGCTCCGAAGCGACAGTATATCAAAAGAAGGCCGAATGGCGATTGCTGTCTGCTGAACGGCGAATTCCAAGGGCCGGATGGAGACACGCTCATTGGTGCGTGAGCCGCTAATGGCTCTGAATGAGCTTCGAGATATCGCTGTACATCACGAAGGCGAAGATACCCAGGAGGAACACGAGGCCAACCTGGACGAAGCGCTCCTTCACGGCGATACTCAAATCGCGGCGGATTACACCTTCAATTGTGAGCAGCAAAACGTGGCCGCCATCGAGGATTGGAATGGGGAGAAGATTTAGAAGGCCGAGATTCAGGCTGATGGTGGCCATCAGCCAGATCAAGTCCATCGTGCCGCGCTTCGCAGCCTGACCGGAGATACGCGCGATTCCCACGACGCCCTGCAACTCGCGAATGTGGACCTTGCCGCTGAATAGGCCGGCCAGCACGTCGCCGATTTGCTTGATGCCGAGCGCGGTCTGGATGCCGGCCTCCTGCGCGGCAGTGAAGAAGCCCTGGGGCTGAAATTCGGTGTGAAGTTTCGGGCCAACGCCGATCTGCCAGACCGTGCTCCCATCCGGACTCATTCCCTGAACCGCAGTGACAGTGATCGGGATTTCCTTTCCATCGCGCTGCACGATGAAGCCAATCGGGCTCCCGTTCGATTTCCGCACCACATCCACAAGTTGCGGCCATGCGGCGACCGGCCTGCCGTTGATCGAAGTGATCGTGTCCCCGGATCTCATTCCGGCGGCTTCGGCGGGAAGGCCGATGGCAATCTCGTCGATCACAGGTGCGACCGGCGGATACCCGATGACATGATCAATATCGGCGGCAGGCACAGGCATTTTTGCGCTGAGTGTTTGTTCGGAATTCCCGCGTGAAACGACGAGCGCGATCGAGTCGCCGGGATGCACCGAGCGAATTCGCGAATAAACGCTTTCCCACGTGGGAGTCTTGACGCCATTCA
>JBAWGF010000231.1:0-14444 GCA_049592615.1 Candidatus Acidiferrales bacterium | reverse complement strand
TTGAGATACATGCGGTCGGGCTCATGCAGTTCTTTGCCGCGTTTAATAAGGACGTTGTTGGATTGTTTGGTTTCAGGATTTGTCTGAGTTGCGATGTAATAAATCTCCGTCAAAAAGGGTTGGCGCCCGCCATATCCCTGAAGATGTCCGAAATAGACGGAGCCGTTAACAAGCAAAACGGCCTGGTAGGGAGTTGAGAATTGAACGGAGGTGTCGCGCCAGCGATCAACAAAATGCCAAATGGCGGCGGCGATCACCATGACTCCCGCGACCATCCAGATCAATTGCAGCAGTGCAAATCCTCTTGCATTCCTCTTCACGGATGGCTTCCTCGAAAAGGGTTTTGGGTCGCTCGGGGCAAGTACAGTTTTGGCATTTGATTCTAGGGCTTCTCAGGTTCCTGGTATCGGTCCTTTCTTCCGAAGCCGCGAGCCGCCAAACGCAATTGCGATTGAACTGAGCAGGAGCACGGCGGTACTGGGTTCGGGGGTGGATGTACTCCCGCCACCCGAGCCGCTCATCACGTCCAAGAAGAGATTGTTTCCTTCACGGTCTAGACTGAGGAACAAGCCATCGGGTAACGTGGGAAACAGTGTGCTCAGAAAATCCAGGTTGGTGATACCGCCCGACTCCAGAATTTCGAAAATCTCCCCGGCTTGAGGATCGAACCCGGCAAAGAGCTCCACATCCAAAGTTCCGCTCAGGTCCGCAGATCCCGTGATATCCAACTGCCCAAACTGGCCAACACCCGTCCCACCGAGCATGATTTCGAGCGTCCCGGTTGCGGTCTGTTGATAGTTCCCTATGATTGTAAAGGTACCGAGCGGATCCCCAGGGGCCATCACTCCCTGATTGATCACGCCAAAACCAAAGAGCCCTTGATTCACCGTGCCTGTGCCGCTCAGTTTTCCGGTCGAAGCAATCAACAGAGGCGGCGCCGGCGGCTGGATCGCGGGATCGCCCATCGCGGGGCCGGCCACCATGGTGATGGTGCCGTTGTTGCGCAGGCTGCCGCCGATGGCAACTGTGTTGCCGCCGAGCGACATGTCGCCGGTGTTCAAAATCGTGCTGTTTGCCTGGCTCCCAAAACTTGACAAATAGTCGCTGAGGAACGAACCGGAATTGTTGAACGTGCCGCCGCTCTGAACGACGAATCCACCACCGGAGGTATTTCCGATCGAGCCGGTATTATTCAGCGTTCCGCCGTTCAGGACCAGCAGGGAGCCGAGGTTCGACAGCCCGCCGGGGTTATTCAGTGTGCCTGCGTTCGTCAGAGTCTGATAGTTCGTCAGGGAGGAACTATTGTTCAGGATTCCGTTCGAGGTGTTCGATAGCAGGCCGGATTGGGAAAAGCTGTTCTGGATGTTGAGAATACCATCGTTATTCAGCGTGGACGCGTCCTTATTGTTAGTTGCGCCGGTGATAGTGATTTCAGCCCCGTACGAATTGTTGACTGACCCGTAATTGATAGACCCACTTCCGCCGATCTGCATTGTGCCGGCGGTGTTGTTCACCGTACCGCCGTTGAAGAGGGCAAACGTGGTCAGCGTGCCCGCGTTACTTAGTAGCGTGCCGTTGTCAACGCTAAGTTCGACCGTTATCGTCAACAGGGCTCCGGCGGAGTTGATTATCGATCCGTCGCTGTCTAGGCTGGCCAAACTCATCGTGCCCGCGTTACTCAGCATGCTTCCGTCCTTATTATTAAACCCGCTGACGCCGATCATTTGCGCTCCGGCGGAATTGGTCACGGATCCGTAATTGATCACGGACGTCAGGCCATCGCCGTTGATAATGCCGTTATTTTGCAGTGAACCGCCGTTGAATATCCCAGCCGAACTGGACGAGTTCGTGATGGTCGTCGTCGATAAGACGATTAGTTCAGCGGAAAGGTCTATATCTAGGGCGTTGCGGTTTGTAAAGCTGACGTCGCCCTGAACGATCCCAGACGGAATCGTAATATCGGTCGAGCCGTCGGGACTCGTTTTCTCACTCCAATTGCCTGCCGTGCTCCAATTCCCATTTCCCCCGTTCCAGGTGTTCTGGGCCGCAGCGGGGCGGGTCAAAGACAGGAACGCCAGGACGAGGAGCAGGGTTAGCACGAGGCGGAGGCAGGCGGCGGGCGAGACTATATGACGTGAGGTGCTGAGTCTTCGGATGGTTGGCAGAAATTCCATGGCGGCCTCCTCAAAACGAATATGGCGCTACACACCCGCAGCGGCTTGAGAGACTCCTGCGGAGAGCCAGCGTGTAGCGGGTTTATGTCAAGAATGTGGGGAGAAGGTCAATGCAGGGAGGGTGAAAAAAAAGTGGAATTGAGGTGAAGGCCCAAGTGGCTGATTCATCAAATTTTAACTTGCCAACAAATGGCATTAAGGGCAGAATTTGACCACGTCCTCCGGGTGGTTTAATGCCAGTACCTGCCAGTCTCTATCGATTCGGCCCGTTCGAGTTGCATCCACGGACGCGGGAGCTTTACAGGGCAGGGATCAGGCTAAAGGTGCGCCCTCAGCCTTTTCAGGTCCTGACGATGCTTGTGGAGCGCCAGGGAGACGTCGTCACGCGCGAGGAACTGCGACAGCAGCTTTGGTCCACGGAAACATTTGTAGATTTCGAGCACGGCCTGAACACCGCGATCAAGGAACTGAGGAGCATCCTATGCGATTCAGCCTCCGAACCCCGGTACATCGAGACCCTGCCAAAGTTGGGGTACCGCATCATCGCTCCAGTGGTGGCGGATGGGCAGGGGCCGCTCGCCGAAGCAGTTTTCCCGCAACCAATCCCTGCCTCGGGCGTTCCGCCGAACAGCCCAGTCCCCGCGGAGCAAGGCCCTCAGGCATTGGCCTCGAAGGGGTGGCGACTGGCCTTGTTCACTTCGCTCGCCCTAGCGGTTGGCTTACTCGGTTACGTCCAATGGTTGCGCTCCCATGCCCGGGTCCAACCTGCCCTCGGGCGAGTGATGTTGGCGGTTCTCCCCTTTGAAAACCTGACAGGCGATCCTGGACAGGAGTACTTCAGCGATGGCCTGACTGAAGAAATGATCGCACAACTCGGGCGCTTGAATCCGGAGCATCTTGGAGTAATCGCGCGCACGTCCGTGATGCACTACAAACACACGCAGGAGGGATTGAGTCAGATTGGCCATGAACTGGGAGTTCAATACGTGCTGGAGGGCAGCGTGCGACGCGACTCGGGAAAGGTGCGGATTGCCGCACAGTTGATCCGGGCGCAGGACCAGACTCACATTTGGGCACGACAGTACGATCGCGAGCTCAGCAGCCTGCTGATTCTGCAAAGTGAGATCGCTCGGGAAGCGGCGGATGAGATTCAGCTCATCCTGGACGGGGGCAAACCCGCCGAGTCCGTCCGATCAGCTCTCCCCGCTCCAAGATCCTACGAAGCCTACGATCTGTACCTAAGAGGGCGCTACTTCTGGAACAAGAGAACGGCCGATGGATTCCAGCGAGCGGTGGAAAGTTTTGAGCGCGCGATTGCAGTCGATCCGGGCTATGCTCGCGCCCACGCCGGCTTAGCCGATACTTACGCACTGATGGCATCCTATTATGTTGCGCCGCAGTCCGAACTGATTCCCAAGGCGCGGGCAGCCGCTCTCAAGGCTCTCGACCTCGACGAAAACTTGGCGGAGGCCCACGCTTCGCTGGCTCTGATCGCACAGAACTATGACTGGGACTGGCAAACGGCGGAGAAAGAGTACCGGCGCGCGATCGCACTGGACCCCAATTACGCAACAGGCCATCAGTGGTACGCCGAGCATCTCGCATTTCGCGGGCGCTTTGAGGAATCCTTCCAAGAGGTAGAGCGTGCCAGGCAGCTTGATCCGCTGTCGCTGATTATTCAAACGGACAACGCAATGGGCCTGTATTTCGACCGGCAGTACGACCGCGCCGTCGCGCAGTTTCGGTCGGTCTTGGACATGGATCCCAACTTCTCACACGCCCAGGTACTGTATTTAGCATACGTGCAAGAGGGAAAATTTGCTGAAGCACTGGATGATGTGGGCACATGGGACTATGAAAAGGACACCGATCTTGTCTGGGTGCGAGCCGCACAGGCGTACATCTATGGCCGGGCAGGCCAGCCCGCGAAGGCACGACGACTTCTTGAGGAGTTGATTCGATCGAGCCGGCGCCATCCGCTCGACCCCATGATCTTCGTTGCGCCGTATGTGGGCTTAGGTGACAACGACCAAGCGTTCGCTTGGCTCGAGAAATCCATGATTGTGCATTCGCCCGGCCTGATCGCCCTCAAAGTCGACCCGATCTACGACCCCCTACGCAGCGATGCGCGATTCCAGGAGATATTGCGTCGCATGGGATTAGCAGAGTAGTGCGCCTCGCAACCCCTGTATCAAAGCGCCGGTTTCCGGCGACGTTGCCCATAGTGGTCAACGCGACTTGCCTTTACTGGAAATCACGAACTGATTGCCATCGATATCTTTGAAAATTGCCGTCGATCCCCAAACTTCTGATTTCGGCTCCTCCGCAAATTCCACCCCTTTGGACTTCAGAATCTTAGCGGTTGCGAAAACATCATCGCACCAAAACGACACCGACTGAAATTCACCGATGCGCTTCTCGTGGCCCTTCGGCGTAAAGAGCGCGATCCCGGTTTCTGCCCCTGGAATCAAAAGTTCGATCCACCGCTGATTGTCCGTGAAGGGCTGGTCGGTGACGACTTTGAATCCGAGGTTTTCCGTATAGAACTTCAACGAGGCATCCTGGTGGCGAACCGGTATTCCGATGAACTTGATTCCGCGAATCATTTGCAGCCTCCTTTTGGAAAGTGTTCGGAGCATATCTGCGGTGGAGGAGACCTGCAATCAGCCAGAGTTTGCTATACTAACGGATGATATAGCGATGCTTTCTTTCGACGATTACGTAATCGACGTACTCATCCGCGACCTCGTCGGTCACGACAGAAGACCGGTTAGTTTTCTTGTTTATCTCTGGTTTGCTGCCGAACAACAACGTAGAGATGCCGAGGTGCAAGCCAGTTATCAGGAAGTGGCGGAGTGCGTGGGAGTTTCGAAGAGTTCGGTGCAGGGCGCCGTAAGGTGGCTGGTTCGAAGAAAACTGCTTGCGGTCAGCAAAGAAAATGCGACGGCTACCCCTCGCTATACTGTGCTCAATCCCTGGCGGGACCATGCTCATCACGGACGCACTCGCGGCCGTTGATCGGATAGCACAAGCAATTTACGGGTCTCCGCGCAGGATTCCTGCAGGCCAAATATAAATCCATGGTGACTACTGTTCGAAAAGTTGAACGAACTGGCGGAGTTCGTCCATATTAAGGTCCGAAGCGGCTGAGAAGGACATGCCATCGCGCCGCCAGAAAGCCACGTTGTATCCCTGGATGGTCTGAACTCCCGGCAGTTTCGCGGGCTTTGATTCGGTGGGCCAGACGAAAACATTAATGAAATGCTTTTGTCGCTGGTAGATAAGAGCGGCGACGTCACGACGATTGAGATAGTCCAGCCGCCCACCGACCAACGGAAATCCCTGATTCGCCAGGTCCCTGACAGGTGGTGCAAAGTCCAGTTTACCGTCAAACCACGGCTTGACCGTGTGCTGATCGGTGGATTGAACGTCGAACAAATGACCCGGTTGCAGCGAGCGGATGTGGCTCGAGACGATTTCCTGGGCGAGCAAGTTCGATTGTTGTTGACCGTTCATGTTCGGAAACGCTTTCGCGCCGAGGAAAATCGCAATCAAGATCGCCGCAGCGACGGCAAGCCATTCGAGCGCAACGTGCCGTCGGACGGGAATGGGTGTCGGCTCTGGCTTACGTGGAAGCGCAGCGCCGATTCGGCTCCGGAGGCTTTCGGGCGCGCGTTCGTAGAGATCGAGGGCGCGAAAAGACGGGCGCATGGCTTGAAGGTCGCGGAGCTCCCCGGCGCAGTCGCGGCAGGATTTCAAATGATCCTCGAACTCGACGCTTCGGACAGCATCGAGTTCGCCGTCAAAGTACGCATGGAGCAGCCGTGCGTTGACTTTACAAGCCACGTTGCTTCTCCTTGTTTAGCTTTCTCAGCAGGCGCTCCCGCAATTGAGTACGCCCGCGGGCTAGTCCCGACATCACTGTGCCCATCGGCACGCCCGTCACGCCGGCAATCTCCTTGTAGGACATGCCCTCGAGTTCCCGGAGAATTAAGACTTCACGAAAATTCACGGGCAAATCTTCGAGAGCCTCGCGGAGTTCCCGGCTATCCACCGATTGCAGGAGCGTCGATTCTGCTTCCGGCTGTCCCGTTTCGGTGGTGTGAAGGGTCTCATCGAATTCCACAGATAGATCAGCCGGGCGATTTTTCTCCAGAAACGAGTAGCTCGTATTGCGCACGATTTTCAATATCCATGTCCGGGAGTCACCTCCGCGATAGCCGCCAAAGAATTTCAGCGCGCGAAGATAGGCCTCCTGGACAACGTCCTCGGCATCGTGCGGATTGCGCACGAGCCAGCGTGCGAGGTTGTAAGCCGCGTCGAGGTGCGGGAGTACGACATCATCAAAACCTGTCACACCGCCAGATCCTCGAGTGTCTTCGGCCATACGGACGATAGACTCTCAGTTTTACAGACCGAACTTCAACCCATTTTATTCCCGCAAATATTCACAATCTGGCTGAGTCAGGCTGGCTCATCCCGCCGGCAAATTATTCTTCCCAAGACTGAAATCTCGGGAATATTCGGCGGGCTTGGCCGGTCTGGAAGGGTGTCGGCATTGGAAGAAACCAATCTTCGCATTCCGATACAAGCAGAAAGGGGAGAATCGCATGGGCAAGTACATTGAAAAGAATCTCGATCACGATGGCATCGATCGTCGCGGCTTTCTGAAATGCATGGCCTGGGCGGGCACCGGCACGCTTTGCCTCATGCAGGGTGGCGTTTTGAAATCCTTTGCCCTGGCTGACGTATTGCAACAGAAAGTGGCGCACCTGAAAGCGGATCTCAGCTTCGTCCAGATCAGCGACAGCCACATCGGCTTCAACAAAGCAGCAAGTCCGGACGTGACAGCGACTCTTCGTGAAGCTATTGCCAAAATCAACGCGCTGCCCACGCCTCCGTCGTTTGTTCTCCACACGGGTGATTTGACACACCTCTCGAAACCGGAAGAATTCGATACTCTCGCCGAATCCCTCAAAAGCCTTAAGACAGGCCGCGTCTTTTACGTTCCCGGCGAGCACGACGTGCTCAACGACAACGGCGAGTCGTTTCACGCACGATTCGGCCAGGGAACGCAAGGCGATGGCTGGTACAGTTTCGATCAAAAAGGAGTGCACTTCATCGGCCTCGTCAATGTCTTGAACCTAATGGCCGGTGGACTGGGGACTCTCGGCGCTGCACAGCTTGAATGGTTTGCGAAAGACGTTTCAACGCTCAAGAGCAGCACGCCGATCGTCGTCTTCGCGCACATCCCTCTCTGGGCGGTTTATCCCAAGTGGGGCTGGGGCACGGATGATAGCGAGCAGGCGCTTTCCTACTTGAAGCGATTTGGCTCCGTCACCGTTCTAAACGGGCACATTCACCAAACCATGCAGAAGGTCGAGGGGAATATCGCGTTTCACACTGCGTGCTCGACGGCGTTCCCGCAGCCTCAGCCGGGGCAGGCAGATTCTCCGGGGCCCATGAAAGTGCCGGCAGAAAAGCTGCGCAGTCTGCTCGGCATCACCGACGTCAATTTCATACGCGGCAAACACACTCTCGCGATTGTGGACTCATCGCTCGAAATATAAGGAGACTCATCATGCGACTTTCGAAATCACACCACAGCACGGGCACAAGGTTTCCCGGGAAAATATTTCTCGGATTCCTTCTCGTACTTTCGCTGACTCTTGTGTACGGCGCTGCCGGAAAGCATTCCATTGCAACAGCACAGAAGAAGCCCGGCCCCTATGTAATCAAGATCGATAATTTCAGTTTCACACCGATGGAGCTGACCGTTCCCGCAGGCGCGCAGGTAACCTGGATTAATCAGGACGACGTGCCGCACACGGTTGTCAGCACCGAACGCAAATTCAAATCGAAAGCGCTGGACACGGACGAAAAGTTTTCGTTCACATTCCAGGAACCCGGCACCTACGAGTATTTCTGCTCGGTCCATCCGAAGATGACCGGCAAAATCATCGTGAAGTGATTGGATCCGACATGCACCCATTCAATATCAAAGATGCTTTACTGGCCAAACATGCGCAACACGTTGTACTGATTCATTTTCCCATCGCGCTGTTCATGGTGGGAGTGGCCTTCGATTTCATCGCGCAATGGACCAAACGACGGGCGCTCGCTAGCGCTGCTTACCTTAATTTGGCGGTAGCAGCGCTCTCGACCGTGCCCGTCCTTGCCACCGGATTGCTTGCGTGGCAGTTCCAGCTCGAGGGACATAAGCTCAAGGGCATCTTGCTACTCCACCTGGTCCTCGGAGTCACATCAAGCGCGATGATCGGTCTTGTCTGGTTTATTCACTTTCGTTTGCACCGCACACCCGAGCAAGCGCCGCCATTTTACCGGCTGCCGATCGAGCTTCTGGCTGTAGGGATGATCATGGTCACGGCGCATTTAGGTGGATTCTTGAGCGGCGTCAACATTCCGAGCTAGAACTTAAGTCAGAGCGCCGCTTGCGGATTCTTTCTCCTGGAATCTCAGCCTGAGCTGCACTGGGGCTGAAGCCACATGCCTTGTAGTTGAACCCGAACGGCGTTATCCGTAATCTAATCTTGGCGGCTCGTATTCCGCACTTGGAGGAAGAATGTCTTCGCATCCAGTACCCAGTGCACTCGACGTGCAAACACAAGCTTTTCCGGTCCTGACCGCAGCGCAAATCAACCGAGTTCGCCCCGTCAGCAAACTGCGACGCGTAGTGGCTGGCGAAATCCTGTTTGAACCCGGCGACACGGGCATCCCATTTTTCGTTCTGCTTTCCGGCACCATGGAGATTGTGCAGCCGGATCTCACGGGCGAGCGCCCCATCGCCGCACACAGTCCGGGCGAGTTCACGGGCGAGATGGCGATGATTTCCGGGCGGCGCTCCCTTGTGCGGGGCCGCGTCACCGAGCCCGGTGAATTTCTCGAACTGAGCGACGATGGCTTGCGCTCACTCATCGGGAAGGACGCCGAACTGAGCGAGATCTTCATGAGAGCCTTTATCCTCCGGCGTCTTGTGCTCATCAGCCGCGGCCAGGGCAACGTCATCTTGATGGGATCGCGCCATTCGGCCAACACGCTGCGGCTGCGCGAATTTCTGAGCCGCAATGGGCATCCTTATACGTATGTGGATCTCGACACGGACAGTACTTCGCAGGAACTTCTGGACCGTTTCAAGGTCAAGCTGGACGAGATTCCCGTGATCGTTTGCCAAAATCGCTCCGTGCTGCGCAACCCGACAATTCAGAAATTGGCCGATTGCCTTGGATTCAACAGCAGCATTGACGAGTCGCAGGTCCGCGACTTGATCATCGTGGGTGCCGGACCGTCAGGACTGGCAGCGGCGGTTTATGCCGCTTCGGAAGGTCTGGATGCGCTGGTAATCGAGATGGACTCGCCCGGTGGGCAGGCAGGATCCAGTTCCAAGATCGAAAATTATTTGGGCTTCCCGACGGGAGTCTCGGGTCAGGAACTGGCGACTCGCGCAATCACGCAAGCGGAGAAATTTGGAGCGAAGATGATGGTGGCGCACAGCGTGGTGCGGCTGGATTGCGAAAAGCGTCCGTATCGGGTTGTGCTGGACAACGGCAACATGCTCGCGGCGCGCGCGATTGTCATCTCTACCGGCGCACAGTACAACAAGCCGCGCATCGCCAACCTGGAGAAGTTCGAGGGACAGGGGATCTACTACGGCGCGACCTTCATGGAGTCGCAACTGTGCGAACAAGAAGACATTATTATAGTGGGCGGAGGGAACTCCGCGGGACAGGCGGCGGTTTTCCTATCGCAGACGGCGCGCAAGGTGCATGTGCTGGTGCGCTCCAGTGCGTTGTCGGACACAATGTCGCGCTACTTGATCCAGCGAATTGAAGAGAACTCCGCAATCGAATTGCATTACGGAACGGAAATCGTTGGTCTCGAAGGTGACACGCATCTGGAGCGTGTCGCGTGGCAGGACAAGGCCAGCGGCGAGACTTCCACTCATGATATTCGTCACGTATTCATTATGGCCGGGGCATCCCCGCGAACCGAATGGTTGCGAGGCTGCCTCGCCATGGACAATAAAGGGTTCATCGTCACGGGGCGGGATCTGGATAACGCCGCCGAGGCCCCCGCGTGGAAACTGGCGCGCTCTCCACAAATGCTGGAAACCAGCCTCCCCGGCGTGTTTGCGGTTGGGGATGTTCGCTCGGGAAATGTGAAGCGCGTGGCCTCTGCCGTGGGCGAAGGAGCGATTGCCATTCACCTTGTGCACCGCGCATTGGCGGAGCTTTAGTGCAGCGGTCGAGACGGAGAGAAACATCGCTGACGAAATCTCGAGGGCGAGCTCCTGAAACAATGCATGCATTTGAAGCGGATTCGAGAGTTGAAGCCGCAAGCGGGGGGCTCCTTTCTATGGTCAATGTGTCATTTTCCAATTCGAAAGTTTTGCTCCCTCTGAGTAATGCTTTAGAATAAAGATGGTCTGGCGTGCGCCCGTAGCTCAGTCGGATAGAGCGTCTGCCTTCTAACAAAGAAGGCAAATCTTACAAAGCTTTTGCTGAGGGTCGCTTACAGGCTCCCTCTCCCGAAATCTCGCCCTCAGTTGTACCGAAGTTGTACCGAAACCGTTGGCTTGTTAATCAACTTAATGCGCAGATGGGTAATGGGTCAGTTTCCGATTACACGACCACACGTCCACTGGCCAATGTGTTAGACCCGGTCGGTCGGCATGTTCATGGAAAATAGTCGTCTGGAGAACACGGTCAGTGCAAAGCGCTGCTTCTGAACCACACGCTACGTGTCGCGGGATTCCACAACCGTGTCGGTGTCCGAATTTGGACATTGGGCTACCGAAAGCGGCCATCCCCTACGACGCAGTCCGTAGTAAGTGATTTACAATGTGAGTCTTTCTATTGGCACGCGTGGTGCTGGAAAACGCCGAGGGGAGGGGAAACATGTCGTTTTTCCGCGATCTAAAAGTTGCGTTCCACTCGCTGATGCGCAGCAAAGGGCTTGCGACCATTGTGATCCTCACGCTAGCCCTCGGCATCGGCGCGAACGCCGCGATCTTCACGCTCGTGCGCGGAGTGCTGCTCAAGCCCCTTGTCAACCGCGACGAGAACCGGCTCATGTACATCCGCCAGGGCGCCCCCGGCATCGGAGACGACAACACAACGTTCTCCGTGCCCGAAATCAAGGACATCGAAGCCGGCGTCCGCTCCGTCAGCGAGTTCGGCGATTTCTCCCAGATGGGCTTTACGATGATCGGGCTAGGTGAACCTCGCGGAGTGCAAGGTGGCGTCGTCAGCGGCAACTACTTCGAAGTAATGGGTCTGCGTCCTGTTCTTGGCCGCCTCATCGGACCTCAAGACGACGGTCCCAACGCCGCCGGCGTCATCGTGCTCACGTATCGCTTCTGGTCCACCGTTTACAAAAAAGATCCGAATGTGATCGGCAAAACAGTTCGCCTCAGCAGCATTGGCGATCGTTCCGCCACCGTCATCGGCGTCCTTGAACCCTGTGTGCCGTATCCCGCGGACACAGAAATCATCGGCAACATCGTCACCAGCCCGCACCACCTCTCCGCCACCATGGTCACCGGCCGCGTCCATCGCATGACCGAACTCTTCGGTAAGCTCGCTCCCGGCTTCACCCTCGACCAGGCTCGCACCGAGTTGCGCACCGCCTACGCCTCCATGCAGAAGGACCACCCCGATGCGTATCCCGATAACGGCGGCTTTCGCATTGAGACCAGGATGCTCCGGGACGAAATTAC
Source organism: Candidatus Acidiferrales bacterium (assembly GCA_049592615.1). Classification (GTDB taxonomy): domain Bacteria; phylum Acidobacteriota; class Terriglobia; order Acidiferrales; family UBA7541; genus Palsa-295. Next base: position 2,534 of record JBAWGF010000231.1, on the reverse strand, counting down.
TTCCGGCGCGCGCACCGTTCTCCTCGTCCTTCTCGCTGCCTCGGGTCTCGTCTTCATCATCGCCTGCTCGAACGTTGCCAACCTGATTCTCGCGCGCACGGTTCGTCGCGAAGGCGAATTGGCCGTCCGTGCCGCGCTGGGCGCAAGCACCTGGGCGCTGCGCCGCATGTTGTTAGCCGAAAGTCTTCTGCTCTGCGGCGCCGGCGCGGCAATCGCCGTAATGAGCGCGCAGCCATTGGTCACCATCCTGGCTCGGTACGCTTCGCGCTTCTCCGTTCGCGCGCTGGATTTGACGGTCGATTCCAGTCTGCTCTGGGTGGGAGTCGCGCTGGCAGTAGTCGCCGCGGTGATTTTGGCATTTGTCCCGCGCCTGCCCTCAGCCAATGCGTCGAATGGCATGAACCTCGCCAGCGGCAGCGTCCGAATCACCAGCAGCACCAGCCGCCGCCAACGTGCCTTTGCAGTCACGCAAATCGCCGCATCCTTCGTGCTGTTGGCGGGCGCAAGCATGTTCGTCACTAGCCTCATCGCACTACAACAGACTCAGCCGGGCGTCGACACGCGCCACGTCCTCGCCGTCGACGTTCCGGCGCTGTACTACGGAAAAACCCCTCAGCAAGTCCTCGATTTTTACAAGGAATCGATGCGTCGCATCGATGCGCTACCCGGCGTCACCAAGACTGCTTTTAGTACGACTGCACCCTGGCGCGATACCGAAACCTTTGGTGTGGGTCTGCAATTCTCCGGTGATGGTCACGTCCATGGCAAAGACGATCCTCGCGCGCTGTGGCGAACCATCTCTCCGGGCTTTTTCGCCGCCCTCGGCGTTCCCATACTTGAGGGGCGCGATTTCAATGCGCTCGATGACCAGAGTCGGGAGCCGGTCGTCATTGTCAGTGAGACGCTTGCACAACGCATGTTCCCTGGTCAGGATGCCGTCGGCCGCCACGTCTATTGGACCGATCCCGTGCTCGAGTTCCTTCCCGGCACCGATGCCGAAAAGGCGCAAATTAAGGCGCCGCAACGCATTATCGGTGTCGCCGCCGATATGGATGACTTACATATCGTCCCTCAGCCCAACTCCACCATTTATGGCGACTTTGCAGCCTCCCCCATGTTCGGCGGTCACCTCTTCATCCACACCACCGCAAATCCTTATTCGCTTGTAACGCCGGTAACGAAAATTATCCGGCAGATGTCCGCCGATGAACCCGTTGAGCACGCCGCCACTCTCGAAGACATCCGTGCAAAAGTACTTGCGCCGGATCGCTTGAACTCCCTGGTCTTTGGCGTGTTCGCAGGGGTCGCGTTGCTGATTGCCGTCGTTGGCGTCGCCGGCGTACTGGCGTTTTCGGTGAGCGCGCGGACGCGCGAGTTCGGCATCCGCCTGGCGCTTGGGTCACAGCCGGAAAATCTCCTCAGAGGCGTCGTCCGGGAAGGCGCGGTAATGGCTGCGATTGGCATTCTGGCGGGCGCGGCGTTCGGGCTCGTCGTTGCGCGCGTGGCAAGCAGTTATTTTGGCGACTTGAAAATGCCTGGCGTGTTGCCGGTGGTCGTCTCGGCGTTCGTGCTGTTAGGCGCGGCGGTAGTCGCTTCGATGCTCCCGGCGGCACGCGCCGCGCGCGTCGACGTCATACAAGCGCTGCGCTCGGAATGATTTTCCCGGCGCGCCCAAGTTTCCCGTAAGCCGACGAAATCGTCGAAGTGGAACGACTCCGGGCCCCTCATTAAGGTTTTCTCTGACCATCAATCGGTTGCTAGATGTGTCCCCTGACGGCTCAACTGCCAAGTTATTCCGGGCCAGAATTCCGCTTGTGGGAAGTTGTCCGACAAGGAACTTCCTGGCTTGACTCATCACTGCCTACCCGACCCTGAGCACCGAATTGTACCGAATGCACCGAAAATGCCGGTTGAAAAACCAGAAGAACTTTTCGCGTAAGTGCTTCTAGTTGTTCGAGAATATAGAGTGCACGCCCATGGCTCATTGAGGATAGAGCGTCTGCCCTTTACGCAGAAGGTCAACGCCTGTAAAACAGTGCCAGCGCGAGGCACAAATGTCTTAGAATCAGAGTGACAAACGCGCCCGTAGCTCAGTCGGATAGAGCGTCTGCCTTCTAAGCAGAGGGTCGGGAGTTCGAATCTCCCCGGGCGCGCCATTTCTTTGAACTGAAAAGAGTAAGAAGGATCGCTGTTCACCGTTGACCCTCTGCTCAAGGGACAGACACTCTATTCACCTGAACTACGGGCGCCTCGCGCAACCATCGTTTCATCAAGGACGTACAGCGCCCTCTTCAACAGCTCCGCCTTCAACTCTCGGTCCATTCAGTCCAGATGGGGCTCGGTCGGACAGAATCGACCTGGGCACTTTGCACCGATCCGCGGTTTGCCAAATTGATTCGGGAGCAGCTGGTTTGCTAAGGTCGTCGTCATGTCCGAGCGTTCCACCGAGCAGATACGCGAATTGCTCGACTCCCTTTATCGCGTGGATTCGGGACGAATCCTGGCAACTCTGATCCGCTTGCTCGGTGATTTTG
>JBAWGF010000230.1:0-28693 GCA_049592615.1 Candidatus Acidiferrales bacterium | reverse complement strand
TGCGCACGACTACCGCTACTTTCCCGACCCCGATCTGCTGCCCGTGTCCGTGCCGAGCGCAATGGTCGAAGAGGTGCGGCGAGGGATGGCGGAACTGCCGGACGCGAAACGCGCGCGTTTTTTGCGCGAGTACGGCCTCACGGCCTATGACGCCGGGGTTTTGACCGCGACGCAGGCGCTCGCGAATTATTTTGAAGCGGCCGTGCGGGCGGGCGCTCTCGCAAAGGCTGCCGCCAACTGGATTTCAACCGAGCTGCTTCGCCGGTTGAACGACGCCGGGAAAGATATTTCGAATTGTCCTGTAGCGCCGGCCTCGCTCGCCGAGCTGCTCGCTAAAATGGAAAGCGGCGAAATCACGGCGGCGAGCGGCAAGAAAGTATTCGCAACAATGTTCGACACGGGAAAGCGCGCGACGGAAATCATCGCCGCCGAAGGGCTCGCGCAAATTTCGGATTCGAGCGCCATCGAAAAGATCGCGCGCGAAGTGGTGGCGAAAAGTCCGGAGAACGCGACGAAGTATCGCGCCGGGAATGAAGGGGTGTTCAAGTTTTTTGTGGGCCAGGTGATGCGCGAGACGCGCGGCCAGGCGAATCCGCATATCGTGAACGAAATCCTGAAACGAGTTTTAGCGGAGACCTAGCCCAGCCACAAAAAATGAATGGCCGCTGTGTAACGCTCCGCCGGCGCAGCGGACTCAACCTCAAGAGCGAATGGTGAACCGAACATGCTGAAGGCAGGCGACAAAGCTCCCGATTTCAAGGCCACCGCCGATGACGGACAGCCGGTTTCGCTTTCCGACTTCCACGGGCAGCATCTCGTCCTATATTTTTATCCGAAGGCGAATACACCCGGTTGAACGAACGAAGCGTCCGAGTTTCGTGACGCCATCAAGAAGTTCGCTGGAGTGAAAGCAGCGATCGTGGGCTGCAGCGCCGATCCCGTCGAAGCGCAGGCGAAATTCAAGGTGAAGCACAAATTGAATTTCCCGCTTCTCGCCGATACGGATTTCAAAGTGATCGAAGCGTACGGCGCGCGGCGAATGAAGAGTTTCCTTGGAAAATCATTCCTCGGAATTGTGCGCATGACCTTCTGGATAGGACCGGGTGGAAAAATTCACAGGATCTGGGACAAGGTCACGCCGAACGGGCACGCCGCCGAAGTGCTCGCCGCGATTGAGGAGCACAAAAAGGCAAGTCACCTCGGATCGTAAGCCGGACCCGCTTCACGCGACACTTCAGGATCAGCCACGCTACAGAGTCACTTTGAACGAATCGCCATCCGGCTCGATGAGCGCATTGTCAATCAAGCGCGTACCGCCGACGACGGCAGCGAGCAGCACGAGGCACGCGCGGCGCAGGCTCAGGACCGGCTCGAGCGTTTCCGCATCCACAATTTCAGCGTAATCGAGGGCTACGGCGGGCTCGGCGTCGAGCACGCGGCGAAGCGCGACAATGAGGCGCGTGGCATCGTGTTCTCCGGCCGCGATTTCGCGGCGCATCGCGTCGAGCGACCGATAGAGCGACGTCGCCGCGCGGCGGGCATTCCCTTTCAGGTATGCATTCCGCGACGAAAGCGCCAGGCCATCGGGCTCACGCACGATCGGGCAAACGACGATTTGCACATCGAGATCGAGGTCGGCGGACATCTGGCGGAGGATGCGAGCCTGTTGCGCGTCCTTGCGCCCGAAATAGGCGAAGCGCGGCTGAACGATTTCGAAAAACTTTAAGACCACGGTCGCGACGCCGCGGAAATGGCCCGGCCGAGAACGGCCTTCGAGGCGGTCGCTCATTCCTTCGACGACGATGGCAGTGCGAAAGCCGGGCGGGTAGATTTCTTCCGGCGCGGGCGCGAACAAATAATCCACGCCAAGATTCTCGAGCGCCGCGCGGTCCGCTTCGAACGGGCGCGGATATTTTTTCAGGTCTTCGGCAGGGCCGAATTGTTTCGGGTTCACGAAAATCGAGACGACCACCGGAGAGCATTGCTGCCGGGCGGCGCGAATGAGCGAGAAGTGTCCTTCATGGAGCGCGCCCATCGTCGGGACGAATCCGACGATGCGGTCCTTCGCGCGGGCTTCGCGCGCCACCTGCTTCATCCAAGAGACGGTGTGAATTGTTTCCATGCGCCTTTATTTCAACTTTGAGATTTCAGAGACGAGCAGCGGCGACGAGCGTTTCTCGCGAAGCGCCCCAGCGCATCATGCCTTCGCCTGAGCGGCGCGTTCGCGGTAGAAGGCGATCAAGTCGGTCGAGATAGCCTTGGCGCCCAATTGTCGCAGCAGGGTGGTGATCTGGCCGCGATGGTAGGTCTGATGATTCACGAGATGCTGAAGCATCTGCCAGTGCGGCGCCGATTGAGGATCGCCCTTCATCGTCTTGTGATGAATCACGCGGGTGAGATCTTCCGGTTCGAGGCTGGCGATGTAATCGATGAGATTGCGTTCGCCTTCATCCCAGCGGCGGCGCACCGCTTCGAGATCCGGAAAATCCGAGGATGGCGGCCAAGATGTGGGCGCCCTCCCATGCCAGCGTTCGAGCCAGATCCATTCGACGAGAAGGAGATGGACGAGGGTGTCGCGAACGGAGCGAAAACTCGAACCGAGATCGCGCGTGAATTGTTCGTCATTGAGGGCGGCGCAAGCGTCGAGCGCGCGGTGGTTCGCCCAAGAATTGTAATCGTAGAGAAGACGGAAATCCTCGATGTTCATGCGAATCGTCTCCTTCCCGGATCCGCGACTGTGCGTATCTTGTTTTTATCAGGTGCGCGGTCGAGCGAGCAAGTGCTCGCGCATCTCCGCCGGCAGGTGGTACGACTCAGCATCCGAAGGGAATTTGCCGCTGCGGACGTCGTTCGAGAATTCCATCACGGCACGCGAAATTTCGGCTGAAAGATTCGCATACTGACGGGCAAATTTCGGAGTGCGGCCAATCGTGAGGCCGATCATGTCGTTCGTGACCAGGACCTGGCCGTCGCAATCCGGGCCGGCGCCGATGCCGATGGTGGGGATGTGGAGTTTCTCGGTGATGCGCGTGGCCAGCTCGCGGGGCACAGATTCGAGGACGACGGAAAACGCGCCCGCCGCTTCGACAGCTTGTGCATCGCGTTCGAGCTGCTTGGCGGCCTGCGCCGTCCTGCCCTGAACGTGGAATCCGCCAAGAGTGTTGAACGATTGCGGAGTGAGGCCGACGTGGCCCATCACGGGAATCTCCGCTTCGACAAGCCGCGCAATCAACTCGAGGCGCTTTTCGCCGCCTTCGATTTTTACGGCTTCCGCTCCGCCCTCTTTTACGAGGCGCACCGCGTTCCGCACAGATTCATCAATCGAAACATGGAAACTGCCGTAGGGCATGTCGGCGACGAGGAGCGCGCGGTGAGTGCCGCGGCGAACGGCGCGGACATGGTGCAGCATTTCTTCGAGCGTGACCGGCAAAGTGCTGTCGTAGCCGAGAACCACCATGCCGAGAGAATCGCCGACGAGAAGGATGTCCACGCCGGCCTCATCGAGCAACCGGGCCGTGGGGTAATCGTAGGCGGTGAGGCACGTAATTTTTTGCTTCGTTTCCGAGGAACCAGACGGGGAATAAGACTTGCGGGATAGGATGTCGGGCACGGTGACTTTCCCGTTGCCCGCACGGGGTGCGACGCTCATGGGAACCTCCGGTGCCGCTCCCGGACCTCGGGATGCAGCCCACTTACGATTTGATGCTACCAAAGGCGGCAGTGTCACCGCAAATGGAATCCTGGGGACGCCGCCAACCAGTACGTAACGCTTGATTACCTCACGGCTTACTGCACATCCACGACTCTGCCGTTGATGAAAGTGACCTTGAGATCCTTATAGACGTAAATCTGCTTCGAGCCCAGGGTGACGATCTTTTCGGGCTGCCCGAAAGCAGCCACGACATCGTCGATCGTTTGCCCCATTTGGATTTGTGCCGGTGGCTGATCCTGCGCGGGCTGCTGCTGTTGTTGTTGGTCCTGACCCGCCTGCTGCCCGTTGTCGCTCGAGTTGTCAATGGTAAGCACGTGTTTGATCACATCGGTGACTTGCGAGAGTTGGGCGGTTTCGAGGAAGCCCTTTGCAAATTGAAAAACGACGAGCCCTTTGTAAGACGAGGGCTGATTCTGTCCGTTGCAGGAGTCACATTCCACGACCGTCATCGAAACCTTTTCGTTCTTCAAATTCACGTCAATCTTCGAAACATAAACCTTTTCGCCGACGGTGATGTTCCGAGTGTCGTTTCCCACCAGCAAGCGGGATGCGCTCGGTGCATGCAGCTCTCCATCGCGATACGTGGCGGGAGCAATCGCATAGTTGGCGGGAGGGACTCCGAGAATGCCTCCTTTTTGAACTACGAGGACAGTGCCCGCTTCAATTACCGAAGTTCCCGAGGAGTCGGCGCCCAACTTTGCAAGCTTGTATTGCGACCGGAGTTGATCCACCAGCGCTGCGCCCTGCGCCGCGGTCGATTGCGTGGGGAAAACCAACGCAAGAATCACCACGGTCAGCGGAAGTATTGCAAAGAGTCTCAGCCGCATTGCGAACTCCTTCGTTGAATTTTTGACGCGGAATGTAACCGCGTTTTCGGCCGGAGTATTTGTGCCGGACAACCGGGAGAGTCAGGCGGATACGCTCCTGACGCTCCCGGCTGCGCGGCGGACTCGAGGTGTGCCACGGCTGCGATCGGGGAGCAATCGAACTTGTGGCTAGTCGTCCTGCGAACCACCAGCCTGTGCAGCCGACTGAACATCGCTCTCGGCTTGATCCGCGTCCTGTTCCTGCTTTTGCAGTTCAGCCGCCGCTTGCTGGTCAGGTTCTGCTTTCGCGTCCGGATCCTCGCGACGGTTGGCGGGCGGTGCAGCCGGCAATCCGTTCTTGCCTTGATTGTCTGCCAACGACTGGAGGCCATCGTCGATCTGCTCGCGGAAGTGGTTGTGCATGTCCTGCAGATCCTGAACGGAAACTGCAAGCTGTGAGCCGGAAGCGCAATCGTTCTTTTGACTGCCGCTGACGATCACCTTAACGTTTTGATCCGCATCGGGATCGTCCGAAATGCGCGTCAGGATGTCGCCGGAAGAGAGAGAGCATTCCGTACCATCGTCGGTCTGTTCGCTGAGGGTGGTGGCGACGATGAATGTGCGATAGGTGGGATCAAGCGCAGCGGGAGCCTTTTCTTCGTTTCCGCTTGTTGCGGCTGCATTCTGACCACTGGCTGCGGCGGCTTCTTTTTCGGCCGCGAGCTGTGCTTTGACTTCGTCAGCAATCGCCTGTTTGATCTCGGGAGTGAGAACGACGGCGTTTGAGCCACCGCCCCCGCCCGAATACTCGGCCGGTACTTCCGCCTGCGCGGCGGCATTTGCCTCCGCGCGGGCCTCGTACGCAGCCTGCAAGTTTTGGGCGATCAGATAATCAGTGAGCCAGAAAGATGCGGAGGCATAGACCGGATACGGATTGAAGTAGTAGCCATAGTATCCGTACCACGGAGCGGCACCCCAGCCCCAGCCATAAACGACCGGAGCGGCCCACGGGTTGTAGGCCCAACCGTAATAATGGGGTCCATACCAGTAAGCCGGCGCGTAGTGATAGTAGGCGTAACCGTGGTAGTAATAGCCACGATAGCCCCGCGCGTAATAGTGGCCGCCGCGCACGTACGTTCGCGACATATAGGGGTGGCCACCGCGATAGTAGGGACGCTCGACATAACCTCGGCCTCGCCCAGTGCTAACCAATCGAGAGTGGTCTGCTCGCGTGGAAACAATCGTGCGTCCGCCGCGGCCGCCGTGGTTGATCGTCATTCCTTTAGAATGGATCGATCCGACGTGACCGTCGGACCGCATTCTCGCAGTGTTACCGCTCTTCGTGGAGACGCCCGTGAGCTTTCCGTTGCCACCGTAAGAGAGCTTGTGTCCAGCGGAGGTCGTAACGGTCTTCGTGGGACCACCACGGCCCGTTGCTGCGCCGCCGGTCCTGCCTGCGCCGGCCGTCTTGCTTGTGCCGCCCGTCGCCGTGCCCTTCCCCGCGCCCGCGCCGCCCGGTACTCTGCCCGATGCCGCGCCGCCAGTTTTTCCTCCCGCGGTCGTGGAGGCTGATGTCTTTCCACCAGCGGCACCTGTAGATGTTCTTCCGGCAGTTGACGTCCTACCTGTCTTGCCACCGGCGGCACCTGTAGATGTTCTTCCGGCGGTTGAAGTGCCGGCAGTCTTGCCGCCTGCAGCACCTGTAGTTGTTCTTCCGGTAGTCGAGGTAGTTCCTCTGCCCGCGGTCGAAGTTTGGCCGCCTGTCTTGCCACCTGCGGCACCTGTAGCTGTTCTTCCGGTAGTCGAGGAAGTTCCTCTGCCCGTGGTCGAAGTGCCGCTAGTCCTGCCACCGGCGGCGCCGGTAGTTGTTCTTCCGGCAGTCGAGGTAGTTCCTCTGCCCGCGGTCGAAGTTTGGCCGCGTGGTGCGGTCCCCGTTGACGGACGCGCAGTCGTGTGTGGCGCCGCGGCGGGAGCCCTTGGTGCAGCGGCCCTTGGAGCAGGAGCGGCCTTTGGCGCGGGCGCAGATGATTTCTTCTGGGCGAAAGCAAGGCCCGGAACCAACATTGCGATCAGGAAAACGAGCAAGCTCCGAAGAGCACGCTGCCCAACTTTGTTCAGATTCATCCCTGCCTCCCCAGTATAAGAAGATCCAGCCGTGATTTTACCTCGTCGATCGCACTATCGATTGGTCGAAGGCGTTTCTGGCTGTCTCAAACGTCATCGTGGTTCGCACTACCGCGAGGGGGATAAGCGCAGCACCTGGTCCCGAGCTGGGTCGCAATCCGGCCTCCAACGAGACAACTCATCGGAAACGGCGATAGGAGAATTGAATATATTCCTGACCGAATCCCATTGTCAATTGCCGGGATGCCTTATCAGCCCTGCGCGACAGGTGCGGGCATCTGCGGCTCGACACCGCGCCACCCCACGGCCCGCCCCTGCACCGCTTCCTTGAGAGCGCGGAACAGCACAACGTACATCATTTGCCGGTAGTAGAAGCGCTGGATGATGAGCGGCGCGAGGAGCGTCCAATCTTCGTGTCTTTCGAGCGCGAACGCGACGACGCAAGTGAACAGGTCAATGAGCATGAACATGGCGAAGAAAATCAGAGAACGCTCAACGTCCTGCAGGGTCCAGAGCTGCGGCAGGTGCGCAATCCTCAGCTGCGCAAGTCCCCAGAGGGCGAGCGACAACAGGAAGAGAAGATCGATCAAAGGAGAAACGAGCGGCAGAACGATTTGGAACAGAAATACGTTGGGAATGGCAATCCAACCGAGGGTGCCGTAGCGCGGCTTGCCGATCGCGTCGCGGTGCTTCCAGACTGCCTGGAGCGTGCCGAAGGTCCAGCGGAATCGCTGGCGGATGAGCGCCTCGACTGTATCGGGCACTTCGGTGCGGCCGATCGCCTCTTCGTCGTAGAGAATTTTCCAGCCGTTGCGGCGGATCGTAAGAGTCAAGTCGGTGTCTTCGGCAACGGTGTCGCCTGAGAATCCCCCGCTCGACCGCAGGAGGGACGTGCGCCAGGCGCCGGCGGCGCCCGGGACCACGGGAATGCAATTCAGAAGATCGAACGCGCGTTTTTCGAGATTCTGGCTGGTGATGTATTCGAGCGCCTGCCAGCGGGTGAGCCAGCGGTTGCGGTTCATCACTTTTACGTTGCCGGCGACCGCGCCGACCCGGGGATCGGCAAAATGGCGGACAAGCCGCGGAATTGCTTCCGAATCCACCATGGTGTCCGCGTCGATGGAAATCACAATCTCGCCGGTGGCTTCTGTGAGGCCATGGTTCAGCGCCGCGGGCTTGCCGCGATTCGGCTGGAGGAGCAGTTGAACGCGCGGGTCGCGGCCGAAATGAGAGCGAACGAGCTCGGACGTGCGGTCCGCCGAACCGTCATCCACGACGATCACCTGCAGCTTGGGATAGTTCGAGGCGAGGGCCGAGCGGACGGTTTCGACGATGACGGCTTCTTCATTGAAAGCAGGAATCAGGACGGTGACTTCGGGATTGTATTCGGGATGATCGACCGGCGCCGGGCGGAGCTTCTCCGCGAGTGCGAGCAAGCCGATGATGAACGCACGGCCGCTGACGAGGAGAATTCCGGCCATGAAAATAAAAGCGATCCCGGTGCGGAGCCAGCGATAGACGTCGAACATAAGAGCATCCGCGCGCACGAAAATCCATTCATCGTGGCTGAGCGACGGCATTACCTGCGCGCGCGTCTGGCCCAGCAGCGAGGCGACCGAGACAAACTCGAAGCCATTTGCGCGCATCGCGTCGATGATCTTCGGGAGCGCCGCGACGGTGTGGCTGCGGTCGCCCCCGCCATCATGCAGAAGAATGATGTTGCCCTTCCCGGATGTCGCTTCGCTGAGGACTCGCTGAACGATTGTGTCCACGGGGGGTGGCGGGCCGCCGTTCGGTTCGCCCCAATCGTGCGGATCCACGCGCGCCCCGATGATGATGTAGCCCATGGATTGAGGTATCGGAAGCAACTGAATTTCCGCGGCGGTTTCCGGCTGATGGTCGATGCCGAAGGGCGGGCGGAAGAGCAGCGTCTTCACGCCGAGATTGCTTTCGAGAAGGAGCTCGGAGAGGTTCAATTCGAATTGAATCTGCGCTTTTGAAATGAGGTCGAATTCAGGATGCGTGAAGGTGTGATTGCCGATCTCGTGGCCGAGCTCGTATTCGCGCTTCACGATTTTTGGTTCCTGGTTTGCCGGCTGGCCGATCACGAAGAAGGCCGCCGGAGCCTTCTTTTCCTCAAGAATGTCGAGAATCTTCGGCGTCCAGACCGGGTCGGGGCCATCGTCGAAGGTCAGCGCCACTTTGTGCGGCGCCGCGCCCATCTGGTCGATCCGCCAGGAAAGCGGATAGCTATCGAACGACTCGTCGGTGAATAAATCGGAAGCGGGATCGTAATCAAAATTGCGGTGGCCGCTCGTCGGCGTGGCGGTCATGCGCCAGATGTCTCCGTCGCCCTCCAGAATCAAATCGTAGCCGGGCGGAACTTCGTGGAGCTTGGCACGAATCGCGTCGTCCGGATGCGTGGCATCCCAGATGAACCAGAGCGATGGATCCTCCATGCCCAATCGCCAGAGAGCGGTGCCGCGAACTCCGGCCCGCTCGGCCGCGCGCATCTGGTTGTAAGCGGTGACGCCGTCGAGCAACCACACGTTGTGAACGTTGTTTTTCTCGTCCTCGTAGGAGTAGTGCGGGTTGAGCGAATCGGAATCGAATTCGACATTGGCTTCGGATTCAACCGCCGTGATGATCGCCTGCTGAAAGGTGACCCCCGTGGCTGACGGATGCGGAATTTGTTTGGACTTTACCGGCCAGTCGAAACCGTAGTTTGCGATACCCATGACGAGCTTTTCCGGCGGGACGAGCTTTACGATGCTTTCAATATTCCGGACGAACCAATCCTGCGCGACGATCGGACCGGGCGGCGAAGTGTGATAGTGCATGTCGTAGTTCATCAGGATGATGGCGTCCGAGTGTGCCGAGATGTCCTTGTAGTCGTAGCTCCAGTCCGCGGCCGGAAGCGCCACCATCAGCTTCAGATTGGCGGCGTGCAGCGCCGCGCCAAGTTCCTCAATGAAGTGCTGAAAATCCTGCTGGCTCGTTTGCGAAACTTCTTCGAAGTCCACGACGATACCCGGCTCGTGCTGTGACTTGGCGAATTCCGCCAGCTCGTTTGCCAGGCGCAAGCGCGACGCCGGACGCGCGAGCATCTCCGCCATCTCTTTCACGAGCCAGTCTCTCCCGTTGTAATTGTTCACCATGGACATGATCGGAAGCTCGACGCCGCTCGCCTGAATCCAGGCCATCAGCTTCGAGTCCTGGTCCACGTCGAGGCGTCCATCGGGCGAGACGGCATGCAATGCTTCCGGGATGAGAAGGTCGATATCGCGGTAGTGGAGTTGGAGCGAAGCGAGGCTCGTCGAGTCCCAGCTCACATAAAACGCGGCGCGGAGCGGATCGTAATTCTGCGGAATTTTGCCAAGCGCGGCCACTTTGCGGCGGCGGCCCTGGCGCACGACCTTCGGCTTCTGGCGGAAGCGGATGGGGTGAAGCCCGCCGTGCGTGTCCGCTTGCAGTATTTCAGGCAGATCCGGCTTGCGTATGACGTTGATCAGGAACACGACCAGAACCAGCGTGAAAAAACCGCCTGTGATTTCGAGCACGAGGCGAGTCCAGCGCCAGCGGCGGCGCTTCTGGTCGTAGAAAATTGGCTTGCGTTCAGGCATTCGGTCAATCCAAGCTAACCGTCCGTCGGAAAGCTGTCAATGACTCCTACTGCTAGGATGCGCACAAGCGTCGCTCTCGCTGCCACAGCGGGAATCGCCCTGCGTGTGTTTTTGGTATTGAAATTTCCCGTGAAGGACTCGGGTGACTCATCATTTTACATGGAATTGGCGTGGAACTGGCTAAAGCACGGGGTGTACGGCGGTCTGGTAAACGGGCAATTCACGCCGCTGGACTTACGTGTGCCGGGGTATCCTGCGTTTCTGGCGGCAGTGTTTGCTTTTGCGGGAAATTCGCCGCGCGCCGCGATGTTTGCGCAAGTGGCGGTGGACATCACCACGTGTTTTCTGATTGCACTGATTGCCGCGCGGTTGGCGCCGGAATCCGCCCGACGACGGGTGGCATTGGCGGGGCTGTGGCTCGCGGCGCTGTGTCCATTTCTTGCGAATTACACCGCCGCGGTCCTGGCGGAAGTGCTTGCCACGTTTTTGACGGCTCTCGGGATCCTGGTCCTCCTCGAAACAGACCTCGGGCCTGGAAAAAGTGCAGATCGTGCGGCGCTGTTTCTGAACCGATGGCTTTTGGGCGGGCTCGTCGTCGGATTCGGTGCGCTCGTTCGGCCGGAGACGCCCCTGCTGCTCATTGCGGGAGCGCTGGTTCTCGCGGCGCGGTGGTGGCGGCCGGGCAACTGGCCAAAACTCGTGCGCGCGGGAGTGCTGATGGGAATCGGCCTCATCCTGCCGCTTCTTCCGTGGGCTGCGCGCAACGGGAGATCGCTGCACGAAGTGCAGTTTCTCGCGCCGCGTTACCTCGCGGAGCCGGGGGACTACGTTCCGCTGGGATTTATTAAGTGGACAAAGACGTGGCTCTGGAGATTTCGCGACGTCTATCTCGCGCCGTGGAAAGTGGGCACGGATGAAATCGCGATCGAATACCTTCCCGCATCGGCATTCGACTCGCCGGAAGAGCGCGCGCATGTGGCCGCGCTTTTCGACCGATACAACGATTCGCTGACGATTGACCCGCAGCTCGACACCGAGTTCCTGCAAATCGCGCAAGAGAGGACCGCGCGGCATCCGCTGCGCACTTACGGGACGATTCCCGTGCTTCGTTCGCTTGCGCTCTGGTTCACGCCACGCATCGAACTGCTTCCGTATTCCGGCCACCTGAGACCTGTGCGCGACGAATGGCAGGACGACCGCCGGGATTTCGTGGTGACGCTGAGTCTCACGTATCTGAATGGCATCTACATTGCGCTGGGGCTCGCCGGGGCGTGGATCATGCGGCGCCGGCCGGGCCTCGCGCTTCTGATCGTTTTCATTCTCGTGCGAACGGCGTTTTTCACGCAGAACGACACGCCCGAACCGCGCTACATGCTGGAATGCTACCCCGCGGTAATCGCACTTGGCGCGCAGGTGTTTTCCCTGCGGCCTCAGCTTTCTTCCACGGGCTCAGGATGAATCGTAACGCGGAAGATTTGCGGAAATCGTTCCTTCACGCGATCTTCGAGCCCTGCGGTGATGTCGTGGACATCGGTGATGGGCAGATTTCCGTCCATGGCAAGGTGGCAGGAAACGAGAATTTTGTGGTCCACGTTGTGGACGAAAACTTCGTGGCAATTCACGAGCTCGTGGTATTCCGACTGTAGTGAATTCAGAAAATCCTGGACCGATCGCGCGAGACCCTTCATTTCCTGAGCGCCGGGAATCCGTGCGCCGAGCGGCTCGATGTGGATATTGACGCGCGCGCCGGGGTCGGTGGCGCTGCGAATGTCTTCTTCGAGCTCCGTGGCGCGGCCGTGGGCTTCGCGGAGGCTCGACTGCTCATCCACTTCAAGATGCAACTCGATGAAAAGGCGGCCGTCAACCTGGTGAGCCGAGAATTCGTGGACGGCGAGGCCGCGACGCTGGGCGATGGCGCGGATGGTTTCAAACATCGGCTCGTCGCTTGGCGCGCGCGGCTCGACGTGGACGACGACATCGGAAGGGACGATTTCCGCGATACGGCGCTCGACCGCTTCGCTCGCCGCATGCGCCTGCTCGAGACTCGCCGTTCGCGGGACGCTGATTGTGACGTCCACGAAATAGCGCTGGCCCGCGCGGCGGACGCGCACACGCTCACTGCGCAATACGCCCTCGGTTTCGTCCACGGCAATCGCAATGCGGTCGCGCAGCCCTTGCGGCGCGACGTCCAACAACGCGTCCACCGTCCGCTTTCCGAGCCGCGAGCCGATCCAGATGATGACTCCCGCGACGCCGAGCGCGGCGAACGCGTCGAGCGTGCTGAGCCATTCAATCCCGAGCTTCATCCCCAGCCAGGCGCCTGTGATTCCGAGGATCACGACGAACGTGCTCCAAACGTCGGTCGAAAAATGCAGCGCGTCGGCTTCGAGCGCTTCGCTGGGATATTTTTTCGCGACTCGATTCAGGGCGCGCGCGCGAATGAAATCGATTCCCATTCCCAGCGAAAGGATGACGATGGCCGTGAGGCTCGGGCGAATGTGAACTGAGTGGAACAGCAACCGCTGAAACGCTTCCCAGATAATATAAATCGCCGTCAAAAGCAGAAGGCCCGTCTCGACAAAGGCGGAAAAGCTCTCCACTTTGCCGTGCCCGTAGAGGTGCTGTGCATCGGCGGGCTGATCTGCGATTCGTATCGAGAGATACGTGATGACGGCGGCGACCAGATCCAGAATCGAGTGGAGCGCCTCGGAAAGAATTCCCAAGCTGCCGGTCAGGACGGTGAGAAACACTTTCAGAGACACAAGAACGAAGGCAGAGCCCACCGAAGCGAGGGCCGCCAATCGCTTTTCCTGGGTCGCTTTTTCAGGCGTCTCGAACATGACACGGGTGATTATACGCTCGCGGTCTGGCTGAGATAGCGGAGGCCGCGAGATTCCCGCTCAGGAGGCCATTCGAAAGAACACATTTTGCGATTCCACTTTTTGCCGGCGCCGAGGGAACCTGTATAGTGAAAGTCGGGCGCCAAACGGAAAAATTGCGCCACAACGAATGAATCCTGTTTCTAATTACCGCCCGGCCGCCGCAGCTAAATCGTCATCCGCTCTACCGAAACGATGGTCGCCGCTCAAGTGGCTCGTTGTTCTCCTGCTTGGATTTGTTTGCGCGGTGGTGGTGGACGGAACACTTATCGAACCGTTCTGGATCGAGGTGAATCATTTCGAGGTGCAAGGCTCGGTGGCGACGCCGCTGAAAATCGCGCACGTGAGCGACCTGCATACGCATGGGCTGGGACGCCGCGAACGAAAGATGTTTGAAATTCTCGCTGCGGAAAAGCCCGACATTATCCTAGTTACGGGCGACTCGCTCGACAATCGAGAAGGAAACTACGAAATGTCCCGGGAAGTTTATGGGCAGCTCCACGCGCCTCTGGGAGTTTGGTTCGTGCGCGGGAACTGGGAGAACATTCGGCCTTTCCGCGGCGAGCGCGCGTTCTATCAGGACGCCGGGGTGCGATTTCTTCTGAATTCAAACGAAGCGGCCCGGCCGGATGTCTGGATTGTAGGCCTTGACGATCCCTACACCGGCACGGCAAAGCTCGATGCCGCACTGGGCGGAATTCCCGCCGGCGCGTACAAAATCGCGCTATTTCATTCGCCTGCTTATTTCGATCGCATTGCCGGACGCGTGAACCTCTGTCTCACGGGACACACGCACGGAGGACAGGTTCGGCTACCCTTCTCGAAACCGCTCTGGCTGCCGAAAGGGTGCGGCCGATTTCTTGCGGGCTGGTACGAAGAACAGGGGTCACAGATGTACGTGAGCCGTGGGATGGGAACTTCCATTCTGCCGGTGCGGCTTCGCTGCCGCCCCGAACTCACGTTCATAACGATCCATCCGTGAGAGCGTTGTGGCTGCGTGACACTCCGTGAGGCCAACCGGAACGATCCATGCGACCGTCTATTGCAGTGGCGGGGCGGAGACGAGCGGCAGGCGGCGCGGCTCACCGTGGAATCCTCGGATTTCGACTTCCTCGAGCAATAGCGACGGCGCGACGACCGCGCTCGGAATTCCGCCCTGCGCCGCGCCAAACGCACCCAGCGCGGTTCCGGCGAATCCGCCGGCGGGATTCTGCATATAGCTGAAGACGCTTGCGTCATCGCCGATGGCGAGAATATTCCGGAGCGAGCGCAGCGTGAGCCCTTCAATCCTTCCGCCGCGAACCAATTCCGCATGGCCATCGGCCACATAAACGCGATAGACGAGCAGCGGCATGCGCTCGCCGCTCGCAATTCCGCCCGCCATCGCGCCGATGAATTCGGAGAAGTCCTCCTGGCGAAGCGCAGCGAGGAGCGGATTGTCCATCCGCTTCACTTCGAGGCACCACTGGTGGCCGTCGTCCCTGCATGCCGTGAGAAATTTCCGGCGCAGGTCGGCCGCGCTGAGCGCATCGCTCGACTGAAAGAAAAGATTGCTGCTGAGAGGCCGCGGATCGGACAAAAGCGCCGAGCGTGCATGGCCGTTGGAGCTCTGGAAATCCGGGCCGGGGCGGCGCGACATCAGGAGACTTCTTAGATTTCCGCCTTCCACCAGCGAAACGCGCTGTGCATTCACGCCCTCGTCGTCCACTTCAAAATTTCCCAGCAGCGGTTGCCCCTGAAATTCCTTGAGCGTGGGATCATCCACAAGCGTCACATTCGCCGGCAGAACGCGCGTTCCCACGCGTCCCGTCCATTCGCTGCGCCCGCCCATGCGCTCCATGATTTCATCGAACGCCGCCATCATCGAAAGCGGCGGCCGCGCACCGGAGAGCGACGGAGCAAGGACCTGCGCGAGGACCGAACCCGCAGCCGGCGCGTCAAAAAGCACCGGGCCGGTGTAGTCCGGCGCAAGCGGGCCCGCGCGCAGCTCCATAAGTTCGGCGCCCTTCTGCGCGAGTGATTTGGCAATCGTCGTGGGGTCCGGCAGGTCCGCCGGGCGCGCGACGTAAAGCGAATAAAAATTGTGGAGCGCCATGCCGTCGTCGGATTGCGTGTCGAGCGCCGCTTCCACGGCTGCGAGGCTGCGTGACTTGCGGACGGTTGTGCCTTCGCTCGTCATCAGGTATGTCGTGACGTAGATGAGGTAATAGTTGACGCGCGTGCCGTTGAGCTGCGGAAATGTCCGCAGGATTGCAGAAGACGCACGCGATTCGTCTTCCCAGTTGCGCGACGTCCAGTCGGGCTCCATCCGCGGGTCCACCTTCACGAGCGGGGGCGGCTGCGAAAAATCGTCAATCTCGGGCGGCTTCGTCAGGCTGCGCAGGAAAGCCTGCTTGAGCGACATCTGCGTAACGGCGGACTTGTAAGCCTGATCGGTGGCGAGCCACAAATCCTGGCGGAGCGAATGGTAGTCGCGGTCGATTCCGACTTCACCGGTCGAGCCGATGAAACCCTGAAATCCGTCTTCGCTGATGAAGTTCGAGCTGTCGAGGTGATAATCCCCCACTCGAACGTCCACGCTCATGAAGCGGTTCCGCGTGGTCGTGCTGGAAACAAGCGATCCAAAAGACGCCGTCACGCTGCGCACGTCGAGATCGAGCAGGTGATATTCGACGTAGAAGGGTTTGCCGGCGCCGGAAATCTGAAGCCGTTCGCGCGAGCGCGCCATTTCGTCGCGCATGGCACGAAGCGTCTGATCGTTGTCCGCCACCTGCGCCTGGGGCTGCGCGGGGCCATGAGCGCGTTTCGTTCCAGCCGCAGCAGCCGTCAGCGGGACGGCGAACGCCGCGAGCATAGCGATGATTACGAATTTCCTCACGGCTGTTGCCCCTTTGCTTCCGGATCGTGCGCGGGAGGCGGCAGGATCGGCGGCTTGTCCGTGGAAGTTTCTTTCTTCTGCACTTCCATCTCGGAAATCAGGATGGCAGGCGCCACGGCCGAAACCGGCACGGAGCCGGATTCGGCGCCGCAATAACCGTTGAAAATATCGGGCGTATCGCCCGTGGCCACGATTTTCGTGAGCGAAACAAGCGGTGTGCCGACAATATCGACGCCGCGAACGAGCTGATCGGGGCGGCCGTCCGGAAAAACTTTGTACACAACGAGCGGGAGCACTTGAAACGCCTGCGGCTGCCCGCGGCCTGTGAACGTAAAGCCTCCGGCGATGTCGTCAATCAACAGGCCGAACGGTTTTCCCTGGGCCTTCACCAGCTCGATGAGTTTCTCGCGGAGTTGTGCGTCCGTCACCGCGCGCGTGCTCGATACAATCAAGTTTCCCTGCCGCGCGACCGGAACAAAGCCGAGTTGGCGGCGGCCGTGGCCGTTCGCGTGCGGTATATTCACGAGCGCCGAACGCGACATCAGAAATGTTTTCAGTACGCCGTGCTCCACGAGCGGCACGTTTTTCGCCGGGTCTCCTTCGTCATCATAGGCATAATTTCCGAGCAGCATCTGCCCGCTGAATCGCGCTTCGGTCGGGTCGTCCTTAATCGAGATAAATTCCGGAAGAATTTGCTCGCCGACTTTGCTCGTAAACGTCTGCCCTTCGTTGATGTCCTTCTGGCGGAAACCTTCGGCGCGGTGGCCGAAAACTTCGTGGAAGAAAACGGCGGCGGCGCGGCCAGTCAGAAGCGCCGGTCCGGCGTAGGGATCGACAAGCGGAGCCTTGTCGAGTGCTTCCGTTTCCTGAATCATGATCTGAATCCGGTCGAAAACCGTTTTGTCGTCCGGCGCGTCTTTCGGATCGAGCCAATCGAAATTCGCGTAGCGGTTAATGTCCATTCCGTCCGGGGCCTTGCTCTGGACGTACAGCTCGAGCCGGTAGTGAACCTGGCCGAAGGCCAGCTTCGTGCGCTCGCTGTTCAACTGATATTGATTCATGCCGAGCGCGGTAAACGTGGCGATCGAGTTGAGCACCGCGGGCGACTTGCTGAACGCGGCGGTATATTTGCGGACGCGCTCTTCCCACGGCTTGCGATCCACGTGGATTTCAACGCGCGGACCGATGAATGTGTGCGGCTCCTCGCGCGAAAAGTCGGGAGCGCTGCCTTCAGCCGTTTGCACCTGCACCTGCTGGCTCGTCTTGACTTTGATGAGCGCTTCGGAAGCGGCGCGGTATTGGCGGGTGGTCTCGCGCCAGATTTCGCGGCGCAGGACGGGGATGTCGTCATCAAGCACGACCGTCGTGCCCGGACTTGTCCAACTCGGCTGGCGGTCGCCCAGTTTGTGCGTGTTGTCGAGCTGATAGCTTCCGACGCGCGTTTGAACTTCGAGCCAGCGGGCGCGATTATCGGTGCTCGAAAGGAGCGCGCCATTGGAACCGGAAACCTCGGAATACTGGCGGTCGGCGACGGTGTAGCTGATGAAATAGACAGCCGGGTCGCCCCCCGCGAGGCCTATCATCGAGCGGTCAAGCTCCTCCTGCATGGCGGTAAGCACAGGCGGAGCGGTGGTTTGAGCGGGGCCGCCGGCGGCCAGCGAGGTGCAAGCCATTGCCAGGATGGCGGCTGTAAGGAAAGTTTTATGCGTATGTTTGCGTTTCATCGTAGAGCAAAGTCCAACAGTTTAAGATAGGATGCCCTCGAATCCCAAACGAAAAGCCGGGAGGTGTTTTCATCCCAGGCGGAACATGTGAACTGCTGCAGCCGGTGAGAGTCCAGCCCAAGGAGAGTTAGATGCGTGCGATGGTCGTTCGGCGGTATGGCCCGCCCGAAGTTTTTGAGTCGCGTGAGGTTCCCGACCCGCAGCCGAAAGCGGGTGAACTCCTGGTGCGGGTGAAGGCGATTGGAATCAACTTCGCGGATCTCCTCCAGCGTATGGGAATTTACCCCGGCACTCCCAAACCACCCTTCGTTCCGGGGCTCGAGATCGCGGGCGTGGTGGAAAGAGTTGCCGAGGGCGGAAAGACGTCGAATGGGGAGCCGCTGAAACGCGGCGATGCCGTTGCGGCGTTCACGCAGTTCAACGCCTACGCCGAATGGGCCGCGGTGTCCGCGCAACAGGCCTATCGTCTGCCGCCGGGTATGACGTTCGATGATGCGGCCGCGATCCCGGTGAATTACCTCACGGCGTACCACTCGATGTACGCGATGGGAAATCTCCAGCCGGGTGACCGAATCCTGATTCATGGCGCAGCCGGAGGCGTGGGAATCGCCGCAGTGCAACTGGCACGGGCGAAGGGCCTCGTGATTTTCGGAACGGCGGGGCCGTCGAAGCAGGAATACTTGCGCAAGATCGGAGTGAATCACGCCATCGATTATTCGAAACAGGACTTCGTGGAAGTGGTGCGCAAATACGCTCCAGAAGGAATTGAAATGGTGATGGACCCGATCGGAGGAAAATCCTTTGCACGCAGCGAGAAATGTCTCGGGCCGACGGGCCGTCTGGTCGTGTACGGATTTTCCGCCGCAGCGGGGCCGGAGGGGAAGCGCAGCCTGTTGCGCGGACTGATGGCCCTGGCGCAGACGCCGCGATTTCATCCGCTCAAGCTGATGAGCTCCAATCACACGGTGATCGGCGTGAACCTCGGACGAATGGGCTCCCGCATCGCGCTTCTTCGCAGCGAACTCGATGAACTTTTCCGGATGTACGGCACGGCGAAAATCAAGCCGGTAATCGGGAAGACATTTCCCCTTGCCGAGGCGGCCGCGGCGCACCGCTACATCCACGACCGGAAAAATGTCGGGAAGATTATTCTGACAGTCGGTTAGCCGCCGGCACGTCATTTCGCGGCCGAGGGCTCGGGCTTTGCGAAGAGCGCGTCGTCCACCTTCGGATTCAGAGTCACATCCTGGACCACCGTTTCCGCAAACTTCTCGCCGTCGCGGTAGATGACGGTCGAGAAGGCGAACTGCCGCCCTTCGACGACGCGGTAATCGCTCCAGCGCTGTTCGTTGTCCGAAACCGTTCCGCGCGAAACCGACTGATAACGCGCCGCAACAAGCAGGTGTGTTTCGCGGTCAAAATACAATTTAACCGAACCGAAAGCGCCCTGGACGGCGACGCCGTTCGTCTTCTTCCCGTCGATCTCCGCTTCCCCGACCGATTGCCCTGCGAGCTTTCCGGCAAGAACCTCGCGATAGATTCCCCATCCGCCGCCAAAAAGCGAAATCCCGCGCTCGAATTCACTCAGAACTTGAGAAACATCCACGATACGCTGAGACATCTGAATCCATGCCGATTTGCCGTTGCAGATTTGAAAGACAGTCTGGCCGGGAAGCGAAACTTCGCCGCGCGAACGGTCGGGGTAGGAAATCATCCATTTCACGTTGATCGCCATACCTCCATCCGCTCCCATCAATTTCCCGCTCTCGGCGATGCCAATTGTCGCAACGGAGGAAAGCGCATCGCCGCCGGCAGCCTTCGCAGCGGCAAGCAAAATTTCTTTGCCCTGTTCCGCCGATTCAGGAGTCGCTGCCGATGAGGTTTCCTTCCGCTTGCGAAGGCCCGGGGCAAGCACGTCCAACTGATCGAATGAAATCTCTTCATACTTCGCGTTCGGAAATTTTTTCTTCAAGGCATCGCGAAACGCGCCGACATTTCCGGCCAGGACGATATCGAGGTCGTTCGTCGCGAAATATTTCTTCCCCATCGCCTCTACTTGCTCGGGCTTGACGGCGCGAATTCTGTCCGGGTACGTGCGGTTGTAGTCCGCAGGCAAGTCAAAAGCCTCGGCGGTGAGAACGCGATCCGCCACCTGCGCTGCGGTTTCCGACTCGATGGGGTAAACGCCGGCGAGATAATCGCGCGCGAAATCCATCTCACGCGGCGTGACGTCGCCGGTGGACATCTTGTCCACGAGATTTACAACAAGCTTGGTGGCTTCGACGGTGGCTTCGGTGCGCGTGAACGTGCCCACCGTGAAAGAGCCGGTAAACCGATGTGGATTGAACGAAGAGAACGCGCCGTACGTGAGCCCCTTCTTGATGCGCACTTCCGTGTTGAGGCGGCTGTTGTAGCCGCCGCCGAAGATGCGGTTCGTCACCGCGAGAGGGATGTAATCCGGATCGCCGCGGCGGATGCCGATCTTCCCGACGCGAATCTGCGTCTGGACGGCGTCGGGCTTGTCGATGAGCCAGATATGCTGTCCCACGAGAGTCGCAGGCGCGGGCGGCTCGGCGGCGGGGACATCCAGCTTCGGCCATGCGCCGAAATATTTCTCGGTCAATGCGAAGGCTTCCTCGGGCGTGATATCGCCGGCAAAGGCGAGCATCGCCTGATTGGGCGAGTAATTCGCATCGTGAAACTTCCTGAGTTCCTCGGGCCGGAGATTCTTCACCGTCTCCGGCGTGCCCTCCGCAGGCCAGCCATAGGGCGAAGCGCCGTACACGACGCGGCTAAAGGCTGCTGAGGCAAGGTAATTCGGATCCGAGTATTGCAGCGTCAAACCGGACAACAGTTGACGGCGCTGGCGGTCGAGTTCCTCCGCGCGAAAAGCGGGATGGATTACGACGTCCGACATCAGATCGAGCCCGAGGGAGAGGTCTTTTTTCACCACGTCGAGTGTTATGGTTGTGGCGTCCTTGCCGGCAGTCGCGTTGAGCGAGCCGCCGACGAAATCAATCGCTTCAGCAATTTCCTGCGCCGAACGCTTTTCGGTTCCCTGCGTCAGAAGATTCGCCGTCATCTGAGCCACGCCCGGCATCCCGGCGGGATCCTTGATGGCGCCGGCCGAAAGAATCACAAGCCGGGCCGCGACGGCGGGTTCTCGATGGTCGCTCACAACGAAAACGCGCAGCCCGTTCGGAAGCGTCTTCGATGCAGCGCGGGGAAATTGGAATGTCCCGGGCGCGCCCGGTGCGGGCATCTGGGGCGCGAGCTTCACGCCCGGCGGGACAGCGCCGGTTGGCTTCTTCGGTTCTTGCTGCGCCACCGCTGTGGCGCCGATGGCAGCCATCGCCACGAAAACAAGAATCAATCGAATGCGTACGCGATTCATCGAAGCTCCTCTACTTGTCTTCCGGAGTGGGCGTGACGATCAACACGGTCGCGCGCGCAGAGTTAAAATATTCCCTGGCGGCGCGCTGGATGTCCGCCAGAGTGATTTTCGTATATCGCTCGAGTTCCGTGTTCACGAGTTCGGAATTTTTCCCCAGTACCGCGGCCGCGCCGAGAGCCTCGGCCTTCTCTTCATCCGTCTCGCGCCCCAGAATGAGGCCGGATATCTCCTGGTTCTTTGCCTTTTCAAGCTCTTTTGTTTCGATCGGCTTTTCCTTCAATTGATCGAGAACCGATAGAACCGCTTTCTCGCCGTCCGCGGCTGTGTGGCCGGGATTGAGTATGGCAATGACGTAGAAGAGATTCGGGTCCTCGGTGAAATTGCCGAAACCCACGGTCTGCGCCGCGATCTGATCTTTGTAAACGAGGGTCTGATACAACCGGCTGCTCTCGCCGCCCGCAAGTATGTTCGATGCCAGGTCGAGCGGATACGCGTCCGGCATGTATCGCGCGGGCACTTTGTAACCGATGACCACTGCCGGGAGCGGCGTGTTGGAGTAAGACTTCTTCACAACGCGTTCTTCCGTCTGCGGCGGCTCCGGCGCGTCAATGCGCGGGATCGGCTTCGCCGATGCGGGGATGCCATCGAAATATTCCTTCGCCCAGGCGAGCGCTTCCGCGGATTTGAAATCGCCGACAACAATCAGCGTGGCGTTGTTCGGTTTGTAAAACGTGTTGAAGAAATCGCGGACGTCCTCGATGTTCGCTTTGTTCAGATCTTCCATGCTGCCAATGGCCGTGTGGTGATAGCCGTGAACGGTGAAAGCAGCGGCGCGAAGATCCTCTTCGATGTAGCCGTAAGTCTGATTCTCGATGCGAACGCGGCGTTCTTCTTTGACCACCTCGCGCTCGGATTTGAAGTTGTCTTCGTCCACGTTGAGGCTGCCCATCCGGTCGGCCTCGAGCCACAGCACCCGTTCGAGATAATTGCTGGGAAATGTATCGGTGTAGTTCGTGCAGTCGTCATACGTGCTGGCGTTGTCAAATCCGCCGATGGCTTCGATGATCCGCGAATGCTCTTCCGCCGCAACGTGCGCCGAGCCTTTGAACATCAAATGCTCGAAGAGATGCGCGAATCCCGTCCGGCCGGGACGCTCGTCTTTCCCGCCGACGTGATACCACACCTGGAGGTTGATCACCGGGACGGCGTGATCCTCTAGCAAAATCACCTGCAAACCATTCGAAAGCGTGTGCGTGGTAAATACAAGCTTGGGCGGGCGGACTTCCGGAGATTTCTCCTGCGCCCGAACCGGCATCGCAAGCGACGCTGCAAAGAGGATGCCCACACTGACTCGGTACCATTTCTTCATACGCGATTGCTCCCGTCGAAGGGGTTTCACTGCGCGTGGCGCCTTGAAGCCGTTGATGAAACTTCAAGTATCCTAAACGCCGCACGCAGGTGTCAAACCAGGCGGACCGCCCATCGAAAACCCCGAAGGCCGGAACCCTCCGGATCACTGACATGTACTTAGACGCATACGAGGGGGAAAAGATTGCCTCCGGGATTTCAGTGAAGCCTTGCGCCGGGCCTCCCGCGATTTGCGCGGGCGCATCCGGGCCGTAATTTCAGGGATTGACGAGAGCATGACTTGGAAATAGCATGCAATTGAAAATTATGACCCACGACACCACACTCGGCCCCGACACGACCTCTCATTTCCCGATGGACAGCGATCCCTCGAATTCGGTCCCGGCGGCGACGGCGGATTCACAACCACTCAAGGGCGCCTTCTGGGGCACGCTCGTTTTTATCGCGTTGTATTTTGTTGCCGCGCTGTGTTGCCTGCGGCAGTGGGGCTCGCCGCACCCGTGGAAACGCCTCGACGTCTTCTCCGGCGGCTTCCTGTTCGTCAGTTTGATTTGGGTGCACGCAACGATGCAGTTCCACCGCGCGATCTTTCGCTCCCGTGAAGTCATGCGCGAAGCTTCCGGCATGAGTTTCGATCCCGAAATGCTGACTTGGATCAATATTTTCGCCGTCGCCGAGCTGACGGTGTTCATGGACTACGGCCACTGGCATCTGGTCCCGCAACTCGAGCAGGCGCCTCTTCAAGCGATCGGCCTCACGATGTATTTTCTCGGCGCGGTCTGGCTGATCTGGACCGATAAGCATCTATCGAAACAATTCCAAGGCGACCTGACGAATCGAAAACTGATGTCGGATGGACCCTACCGCTTCGTGCGTCATCCGCGTTATGCCGCGCTCATCGCTTCGCGAATTGCTTTCGCGCTGACGCTTGCGAGCATTCTCGCGTGGGGTTTTGCAATCGGCTGGCTGGTGGTGAATCTCCGGCGCGTGCGCCTGGAAGAAGCGCATCTGCGCGGACTCTTCGGTGCGGAGTACGATGCGTACTCGGCCCGCACCGCCCGTTTCCTGCCGAAATTTACGAACGGTGGTCCGCGCACGCTTGCCGGGAGCAATTCGCGGGAGTAAGCTCGATCGAAATGCGTTGAAATCTTTCCTTCGCAAGAGGCGTCTCCATGAAATTCGAAAACAAAGCGGAACGCGAATTGAGCGATCTGATTTCCGTGGGCCCGGCGACTGTGCGCGCATTGCATTCACTCGGCGTGCGAAATGTCAATCAACTCGCGCGGGCGAAACCGGAAGCTCTCTACGCAAAACTCTGCCGTCTGCGCGGGCGCCGGGAAGATCCCTGCTGCCTCGACGTTTTTGCCGCCGCCGTCGCGCAAGCGCGCGATCCCGGGCTCCCCGCAGAAAAATGCGTGTGGTGGTATTGGTCTCAGCAACGAAAAGCGAAGTCTGCCGCGCGGTAAACGCGTCCCGGAGGCGCTCGTGCGAAACATGGCTGGGCTGCTGGTCGTCGCGGTGATTGTTCTGCTTGCCTACAAATTTTACTTCTCGAAGATGCAGTCCACCGATCACATGAATCCGGTCCAGACAATCAGCGTCGTGGGCGTGAAGAACGACCTCCTCGGAATCGCGCAGGCCGAGCGCGCCTACCAGGCCCAGCACGGCACGTATGCTTCGCTCGATGAACTCACCTCCAGCGGCGCGCTCACGATGTCGAAATCCGGGCGCGACGGCTACACCTACGAGGTCCAAACCTCCGCGGCGAGTTTCCGCGCGATCGCGCATTGCCCCGCCGCCACCAGCCCCGGTTGTATTAGCTACGCCGTCGATCCGTCCATGGAAGTGCAAGCCGCGCCGTAAACCCCTTCGGTCCTTCCTCGCATTTCATGGGGAACATCTCGCCCTCACTTCGCGTACATCTTTTCGGAGATCGGCCAAGAGATTCCAAGCAGGCTCGCCTCGGCGCGAGAAAAAAGGAGAATTGAAATGGAATTAATCCCACTTGTCGCGATCGTTTTAGCATTCTCGGTCCCGCTCGGCGGAATGTACCTGTGGTATCGCGTTCGGAAGTTGCGCTCAGAAGAACGTCTGGCGGCCATCGCGAAAGGCGTTGCCGTTCCTCAAATGGATGAATTGCCGCCGCACGCGCGCTCGCGCCGCGCCGGTCTTTTGCTGACGGCCGGAGGAATCGGCTACATGCTGACGTTCATTCTGTTCGGGCGATTTGAACCGGACGCCATGCAAGCCGCGGTGTTCGGGGTCATCCCGGTCTCAATTGGCATCGGATACTTCATCGATGCGATGATGGTGCGGCGCGAACTGCATCCGACTTCCTAGTTGCCGCTTTGGGAGAGTTGTCACCGGAAATCCGCCGCTTGCGGCGAGGCTTAATCCAGTTGGATCGGCGTGAGGACGCCGTTTTTCTTCACGCCGAGGCGGATCGGGCGAGGCGGTCCTTTGCGAGGGACGGTCACTTCCACCCAGAGTTTTTCGCCCGGCTGGAGAATCGACGGATCCTTCGCATGCTCCGGGATGAAGTACGCGACAGGCTCTTCCAGGACCGGCGTCCCACCGCTGAACGACGACCGCGTCACGAACAATCCGGTCCCTTCCTCGCTCGGAATCACGACGAGTTTTCCGTCCACGGCCAGGACTTTTACT
Organism: Candidatus Acidiferrales bacterium; assembly: GCA_049592615.1. Classification (GTDB taxonomy): domain Bacteria; phylum Acidobacteriota; class Terriglobia; order Acidiferrales; family UBA7541; genus Palsa-295. The sequence goes on along the minus strand of JBAWGF010000230.1, from coordinate 3,521 downwards.
TCGTGACGTTCCATCCAGGGATTCTTCTTGCTCTCTTCATCGAGCGGAAGCGGATAAACACTGTCCGCCTGGACTTTCAACCGAACCGACAAGTACCGGCCCCGAATGGGCGCGTTCGGATCGTAGGCGACCGTTTCCGCCCAAACTCGCGGGTATCTGGCGCGATCCACCAGCAATTTGCCGCCGAGCGACAGCACCATTCCGATCTGAACTCCCGCCAGCAGCAAACCCTTCTGCATGTTTGTCACCGGGAACTCCCCTCGAGCCGCGCCACCAACCGCCGCCGCGCGCGCTCCAGCGCCCATCCGCCCAGCAGGAGCAGAACACCGAAGCCAATCAGACTTTCCGACCGGCCGAGCTTGTCCATCACGTCCGAGAAATAAAAAGTGAGAATCGTGAGCCCGAATCCGATCACTCCCAGGTTGACTCGCTCTTTCCGTTCTTCGCGAAGACCCCACGCGATCAGCCCGGCTGACCCGATGAGGCTCCACAGGTAGGGCCCGATCTTCATGTAGAAATAGTGCAGCCCAGTAAGATTCTGCGACGTAAATCGTTCGTTCATCGTCCCGAGGATCAGCACCCAGAAAGTGGCGAACAGATTCATCCACGCGGCCGAACCACGCAAGCGCCACGCAATCAGGAGCGGAAGCGCCAGCGCGACAACCCACCCCAAAATTCGAGTTCCAACCGGCAGAGTCTGCTGCCTTCCCCAAATGAAACCGCTCTCCAGTACGTCAAACACGCTGGGAATCAAGAGGACTCCGCCAATCCAGCAGAGCGCCCGCCGCAAGGGAGTGGTGTCGGTTGAAAGACGCGCGGTGAGGTAAGCGATCGCAAGGAGGAAAAGGCCTTCCGAGACGATCCGCTCGCTCGACGCAGCGTTCCGCGTCACGTCCATCCATTTTGCGCCGAGCCAGAAAGGAAAAAGTATCGCGATGTACGCTCCGTGCACCCAATCCCGCAGGATCAGCCACCCGATCCCCGCGCCAATGGCCCAGAGCAAGATCCCGCCGGTCCAGTCTTCCCGAAGATTAAAAATCTGCGCTGCGAGAGAAATTCCGGCGCCGAGTGAAGCCGTTCCGATCGCGTGGAAAACGGTCGCGAGTTGCGAGAATCGCTCCGCCGTGGCCGCGCCGAGAATGTGGAACACGCCGACGAGGAACAGCACAGTGGCGAAGCGCACATTGGGCGAGAGCCGGTCCCAGTGCGCCGCGACAAACAGCAGAATGCCGGCGCCGATCATGAGCCCGCCGAAACTGATCACCAGAATCGTCGGCCAGCGGAGACCCTGCCCGGCAGCGCGCTGCGATTCGAAGGAACGAATTCGTTCCGCGGTCGCCGCTTCGATCAGGCCGGCGGACTGCCATCGATCAAGAAATGATTCCCAACGAGCCGGCACGGTTTTTTTCTCCCGTCAGGCGCGCCACAACCAAGGAAGGTAAAAAGTCCGATGCCGCAAACCTTACTCCGAAACTCGCGCAGCGGCAAGGTGGATTGCGTCCGTGAATCGGATTTGAGTTCTCAGGGATTGCGCTTCTGGTCGGCCACCGTCACGCCGGCTTCCGCATAATCGGTCGGCGGAAGATCCACGAACGTGACGTGAATGTTTTCGCGTTTTGCGCGGCCGTCTTCGACGAGCGCCTGCGTGATTCGCTCCGCCAATTTTTTCTTCTGGTCGGGCGTTCGGCCAGCAACCCAAGTAATTTGCACGTAAGGCATCGCTCCTCCTCGAATAACCGCCGCATTCTACCGGGAATCCGCCACGAAAAGAAAACAGCGACAAGCTACGCAGCGGAATGCGATGGCGCCGGGAGCTTCGTGCCGCAGTGCGGGCAATTCGCCCAGCCGGCCTCGACGGCGCGGCCGCAATTCGGACATGTAGGCTGCATCGCCGTTCCGCAATGCGGGCAGAACACAAAACTGGCGCGAACCACGTACGAACAATGAGGACAAGGAGCCGGCAACGGATCGCGCAGAACGAAGTAGAGAATGACGCCGATCCCGTCGGGGATTAATGCGGCCAGCCAGGTCCACATCACGTAGCGCATCCCGCGGCGCTTCGCATCTCCATGGACGTAGCCCACGAGCCAGATCAAAACCAGAATAATCAGAAAGATTCCGTAGGCGAACGCGACCTTGCCTACGAAAGGCCACTGTCTCAAATTAGGGTCTTGGGGAAGAAGGATGAAAAATGCCAGATTTGAGAGCACAAGGTAACCCATGATGCCCAGATACCACGCAAACCGCGGGATCACTCGGAGTTCATCTCGAAAGGTATTCATGCCAATCTCCTTTCACGTTGCCGGTTGCGCCCCAGCATGATCGCTGCCAGGCCACCCGTGCCCCAGACGAAACCGGTAAATCCGGCAAACGCAAGCCATGTCTGGTTGAAGCGAGGATCGAACCAGACCAGCAATCCGCCACTGAACATACGAACCAGAGGCCACGTCGCGAGCGTCAGGACCCATGCAAACAGCACCAGAAAAACCATGATCCGGCGATGCCAGCGCTGCTCGGTCTCTTCGGCAAAACAGATTTCGGCTCGGGCGCGCGCGCGTTCCACTACTGCCGCCCTCGGCTGAGGAGTCGGCAGACGGCGCAGGCCTCTCGCGAGCAAGCGCCATTCGTCGAGTTCGGCTGAGCAGGACGGGCACGTTGCGATGTGCCGCGTGACAATCGCGTCTTCGTTCGCGTCGAGCGCCCCCGCCGCAGCTAGCGCAAGTAATTCGCGAATTTTGTCGTGTGAATCCATTTTCTCCGGGCCGCTAATTGCGCCCTCTCCAATCCTCATCCGGAAAGCGGCCTTCGAGCGTTTGCCGCAACCGGTCGAGCGCGCGCCGCAATCGCGTCTTCACGGTCGAGAGCGGCGTGCCCAGCACTTCGGCGATTTCTTCGAGCTTCATTTCTTCTTCAAAGCGCAGCGTCAGGACTTCGCGATGCACCACGGATAATTTTTCAAGCGCGCCGGCCAGTTGCCCGGCCCGCTCGCGCTCGATCAATCCCTCGAGCGGAGGGCGCTCGCCCGATGCCAGCCGCGTGGCGCCCGTTTCTCCCGCGGCAGCGCCGGGGATGGGTTCGTCCAGGCTTTCGGGCCGGATTCGGCGCAGATGATCGAACGCCAGATTCCGCGCGAGCGTGAAGAGCCACGGTTCGAAATTGCGGCGTGGATCGTAGTTCTGGATTTTCTCCGCCACGCGAAGCCAGGTCTGCTGAAACAGATCTTCAGCTTCTGCCTGATCCCGCACGATGCGCAGCAGGTAACGATAGAGGCGATTCTGATACCGCGTGAGGAGCGCGGAAAGCGCGTCCAGGTCCCCCCGTCGTAGTTGGGCCACCTCGCTTTCAAGGCCCACGCGCGCCTCCCACGGAATCGTGAAGCTGCCTATCATAACCATATTACGGACGACCCCCGGAAAAAGACTCACGCCGCGAGGCGGCCAAGTGCGGGCACTGTGCTATCACTGACCGCTCCGCCAAGCCGGCCGCTGCAATGTGCTAGAATGAAGGTACGGTGCTAAAGG
>JBAWGF010000229.1:0-1603 GCA_049592615.1 Candidatus Acidiferrales bacterium | reverse complement strand
CTTCTAGCAGACCGGAAGCTGCGACTCTCGAATATTGCGCACCCTTTTCATTTCGGGCGAGCCGTTCCATATTTCTTCAAATCTCTGCCGCCGGACATTTCCCGTCGGCACCGGCATCTGCACGCAGGGAAAAACGTCGCCGTACGGCGAAATGTAACAACTGTTATGGCCGGCACTGCATGGGATGTCGTCGTACGCCTGGCTCTCGAATCCGCTCGAAGTCGCACTGCCTGCGGCAAGCGGCTGCGCCGGAACCTCGTCGCGCGCGCACGATTGCGGATTCACCCTTGAATCCTTCAGGATCGGGAGCAATTCCACTGCAGGATTCCGCAGCGACAAAATGCCTGCGTCGCCATCCATCTTTGGCGTGATGGTCAGGTCGAGCACGTATGGCACGCCGAGCTGCTCGGCCAGGTCCTGTACGCCTCGATATGCCGTCAGATTTTGTTTCATCAGCGGGCACGCAAGCTTCACGCGGAGCCCCTGCTCCAGTAGAAGATGAATGGCCGCAAGCGAACGCTCGAGCGACCCGCGGACTTTCGTGATGGCGTCGTGAACCTCGGTCTCGGCGCTGTAGATGCTCACTTGAATGCCGCGTACGCTAAGCTCGCGCATCCTGCGGGCACGATTGCGATCAATCAGCAGGGCGTTCGATTTCAAGCTCACGTCGAAATGCAGCCGCCGCGCGAATGCGATGAGCTCAAAAAGATCGTTGCGAAGGAAAATCTCGCCGCCGCTCAGCGTCAGAAAGAGAGTCCCGGCTGCGGCGAGCTGCTTAAGGACGTCTTCTACCTCGGCCGTCGTCATCTCTCCGTAGTCTTTGTGGTCGAGGTAGCAGTGGATGCAGCGCTCGTTGCACCGGTAGGTCAGGTCGAGATGTACGTTCCACGGAAGATGGGTTTCGACCGTCTTACGTATCCATCGATCCATGACGGGCGTGTTCGACATTGCGTCAGCCCTTTGCACCGGCCCCCGCAAGAAGCAAATGCTTTTTATCCAGCACGGCGATCAGCTCGATGACGTCCGCTTGCGCGGATTCAAGCGTCACGTCGAACTCCGCGGCAATTCGCGCGGCAATTTCGTCGCGGCTTTCGGTCCCATTGGAGTGCTTCCACACGAGGCTTGCTGTTTCGTTCAGTTCGTGCACCTGGCTGTCATCAGGCGAAATGATCACGATCTCGCCGTCGATTTCGCGCCAGGCCAGCTTCGGATTGCGCACCGGACATTCGCTCATGCGGCAACCACCTTCCAAAATTCCGCGCCGCGGCGGAATTCGAGGCGGTAGGAGGGAACTTTCTCGACCAAGCCGACGAGCGTTTGCAGCAGGGCTTCATTCGCCAGCGGTTCCCGGGTGAAGAACAAAACGCAAGAGAGCAGCGCGCGCAGTGTTTCCTTCGCCGAAAGCGGCTCGATCCGGTCTTCGCCCGCCTTGACCAGCTTGTAGATTCCGGCGATCGGATAGCGATCGTTGCGCCCGGCGGCCCGAAACTCGCCCCAGAACGGCGTCCCGTGGGCTTCCCAGCGTCTGTCCGAGCAGCGCAGCAAAGAAATCTCGTCCGTCAGCACGCTGCCTTCGGGAGAGAGTGAAGCAACCGTGCTCTTC
>JBAWGF010000228.1:0-22832 GCA_049592615.1 Candidatus Acidiferrales bacterium | reverse complement strand
CACTCCCGTTTCGCTACTCGAATAATTGGGCTATCCGTTTATCCCGAAGTTGGGGGGGGCCGATGCGTGGCGCCGGCCCCGTATCACGCCATCCGTAAGCAGAGTGCCGACTTCCCTTCAAGCTATTGCGTTTCTAGATTGCCCTCCACCCTTGCCAGGCAGAAATAATCTGCGATCCCTACGCCTGCGTAAAAGTAATAGGCATCCGTTGTGATTGTGTCACCTGGGTTGAAACCAAAATGTGTGGCTTGACCGTAGGTATAGTCAGTTTCCGGGTGGCTGGCATACGGAAACGGGGCACTCGGGCTGTTTACGTAACTGTAGGGAGCCGCAACGATCGGAATATAGTGGACAAACGATGTACTCCCGTTCGGGACGGAGTCGGGGGTAAATTGACCGTACAAGCGCACCGTCATAACGAATAGAGAGGGGTTGTCAAAGCTCGAGCAAAAACCCGAGACGTTGTCCACAACCAGCCGCCTCACTTGTGCGCCGGTGGAAGTGGTGGTTGGCACGACAAACGTATTCACGCCCGGAGGGCACAGATTGGTGGCAGTGGAGACCGTGCCAAGAACGCTGCATACCGATGTCTCGAAACGCGTCTCCGAAGCATACGTGGGAACCGGATTGGCGGAAGTGTTCACAACCTGCACAGCCGCCGCCACCACGGCGCGCACCGCCTTCGGCGTCACAACTGCCACAATTACTGCGATGACGATGACGGCCCCCAGAACTGCCAAAGCCTGTTTTATTAGTTTCATGAGCTGTCTCTCCTCCTCGGTGAATTTTGATTTGGCCCACGAACAAGGAATGAACAAATACTGAATACCGGTTGTGCCGACCCCACACACCCGGCCGCTCCCCCCAAAACTCAGACTGCCAAAACACCCCAACTGAATCGCGAAACAATATCAGCAATTGAAAATTCGTCGAGTGATTTCTAGGCGTTGGTGAAGAGTTTTTGTAATGAATCCAAAGGGAGCAATCCGGCTGCCACGAAACGAATGCGATTTATGTGGTTTTACAACAGTCGAGTGGGTAATAGGACTTAGTACCTGCAAATACTTGCATGTTATGTGCAGATTCCTGCACAGGTTTGGATTGACCGGGGAAGCAAACGTGAGATCATCGCGGAATCAGTTTCGCGAGTGACACTATGGTGCCACGAGTAGCACGCGGCCCTTTCAAGGGCCAAATACGAGTTCGATTCCCGATTGCGCGACCAATCCTCGGTTTGGTCTTTCTCTTTGCAGCGCATTCCGCACTTGCACAAGAGTCGCAGACAATTCCCTCGCCCGATGATTCGCTTCGCGCCGAAATTCAAACGGTCCACAAGAGCGTGGGCGGCGCAGCGGAAAGCAAGATCGAAATCCTGTCCAGGGAAGGGAAGAAAGTTTGGGCAGTGAAATACACCTCGCGCGACGGCGAACATGGGTTCGGCGTGGTCAAAGCCGCGTGGACAGCGGATTCTCAGTATTTCGTTTACAGCCTTTCGAGCTCGGGAGCGCATCCGGCGGGGCGTTCACCGACATTCTTTTACGATCGCAAGGCAGACCGCGTGCGCAGCTTTGACGCGGAGGTCGATAACGTCACGGATGCTGATTTTACTCTCTCGGCGCCGGACATTGTGGAAGCGCTCGTGTCGAACAACGGGAAGCCGAAGCGCGTGAGAGTTGCGCTCAGCGCGCTTCGGAGCCAGCGCTCCAAGTCGTGAAACGAGCCATGCGAAGCATCTACATCGTCAGCACGACGCGGAATTGTGCTTTGCCGCTCATCATTCGCGCGAAGGCTTCGGCTGCTTTTGCTAGCGGATATTTCTCGATCATAGGGCGGACGCCGGTCATTTCCGCGAAGCGCAGCGCATCCTCGGAATCGGTTGCGATACCGGAATACCATCCCTGAATCCTCTTCATCCCTACAATCAATTGAATTGGTGTCACCTCGATTGCGTCCGGGCCGGCCCCTACAACGACCACCACTCCATTTGCGCCGAGTCCGTCGATCAAGGCTGACATCGCTTTCGAACTGGGAGCGGTTGCGAGAATGGCGCGAGCGCCGCCAAGCTTCTGCAATTCGGCGGCGGCGTTTGTTGCGGCACTATCAATGTAAATGCTGGCGCCGAGCTTTTTCGCGAGCGCAGCGTTTTCCGGACCGCGCCCAATGGCGGCGACTCTGTAGCCGAATTTCTGCGCAAACTGAATTCCAAGATGGCCGAGTCCCCCGATTCCCTGGACCGCGACCAAGTCACTCGGCAACGCACCACTGTGGCGTAGAGAATTAAACGTCGTGACCCCGGCGCACATCAACGGTGCCGCCTCCGTTACATCGAGCGATTCGGGCATCGCCGCGACGGCTTCCATCGGCGCCAGCATGTATTCCTGATAGCCCCCGTCGTAGTGGATCCCGGTTACTTTTGCATTTGGACAATTGGGGAAGTCTCCGCGCCGACAAGCTATGCACGTGCCGTCTTGCCAGCCATGCCAACCAACCCCCACGCGCTGACCTTTCTTCCAATTCGTCACGCTTGAACCCACTTCGTCAATCACGCCCGCCACTTCGTGTCCCGGCACGCGCGGGTATTGGATGCCTGGCCATAGGCCTTCCTTCGTGAGCATGTCGCTGTGGCAAACTCCGCAAGCCTGCACACGGATTCTCACTTCGCGCGGCCCCGGCTGCGGAATCTCCCGCTCAACAATCTCGAAATCTGCTCCTGCCTTCGGTATCACTGCGACTTTCATTTTCGCCATCGCCAATTCCCCCGTGATTCTTGTTGTTTGTCCCGCTGGTGCTTTGCACAGCAAATTGGATGCAAGACACACGTATAAGTATTCGCAGAACTTTTTTGCGAGGCGAAATCATAGCCGAGAATGATTTTCATTGAAAAGACATCTTCCAGCAGGGATAGAATCCGTGAGTAGTACGTTTGCTACGAACAGGAAACTTCGTTGTCCGGAAACGCTGAACTGACCAAGAAGTTGCTGCGCGACCTGGTCGCGATTGATTCCGTGAACCCGACGCTCGTCGCAGGCGCGCGCGGCGAATCGGTTGCTTCGCAATTCCTTTTCGATTTTCTGCTGCAACACGGGATTCGAGCCGAACTCGAGGAAGCGGCGCCCGGCAGGCCGAATGTCGTCGCGCTGATAGAACCTGTGGGCGCGCCCGCGCAAGAGAGTGAAAAGAAAACAGCCGCGCTCGCCATTCTCGCTCACATTGACACTGTCGGCGCGGGCGATATGCCGGACCCATTCACACCGCGCGAGCGCGAAGGCCGTCTTCATGGGCGCGGTGCGCTCGACATCAAGAGCGGCGTCGCCGCGATGTGCGTCGCAGCGATTGCCGCGCGGAATAGCGGCAAACTGAAAAAACCTCTCCTCATCTCCGCAGTAGTGGATGAAGAGTGCAACAGTATCGGCACAGAAGCGCTTATGCGGCGTTACTTGGCTAACGCCGCTGTCGTGCTCGAGCCGACCGACCTTCGCCTCACGATCGCGCACAAGGGTTACGCGTGGTTCGAAATAGTGACGCATGGCCGCTCGGCGCACGGCAGCCTTCCCGGAGAAGGGCGCGACGCAATCCGGATGATGGGACGCGTCCTGAGTCTTCTTGACGCGCTCGATCGCAAACTTTCCGCGCTCTTGCCTCATCCGCTGCTGGGCCACGGCTCGCTCCACGCTTCTCTGATCCGCGGCGGGCAGGAGCTTTCGAGCTATCCGGCGCAATGCCGACTGCAACTCGAAAGGCGAACGCTCCCGGGCGAATCCGCGGCTGAGATCGAAGCGGAAATTCGTGGTGTCCTCGCCGGGCTCGAAACCCGCGATGCCGAATTTCGTGCGACCGTGCGCGGGCTCGCGTTTCGTCCGCCGTATGAGATTTCGGCCGACGCGCCATTCGTCCAGTCAGCCAGCGAGGCGATTCAGAAGGTCATGGGCTCAGTTGAGCTGGCGGGGATGGCGGCATGGACGGACACCGCGCTCCTGGCAACTGTCGGAATCCCGGGGGTCGTCTTCGGACCGCGCGGACGAGGGCTCCATGGGAGTGATGAGTATGTCGAGCTCGATTCCGTCGTCCAATGCAGCGAAGTCTTATATGAATTGATCCTTTCCAATTGCTGCTAAAGCCAAGCTTGGCCTGCTTCCCTTCGTCCTGTCGCCCGCGTTCAAATATGTAACCTTTTCACCCTACCGAAACCGAAGTGAAAACGAGCACTTCCTGTAGTAAGCTGTAATCAATTCAATCTAGGCACCTTACGTTGGACTCGGGCTGGCCTGCTAAGTGCACAATTAGCCGTAGAAAATGAGACTTGCCCAGGTTGTTTGGGGCGGCTCGAGGGTGGAAGCGTGAAAATGCAGGGAACGAAATCGAGAATGAAGCGCGGGGGTGAAATTCAAGAGCGCGGCTTCACTGCCGTCGAGGTTGTCATCGTGCTTTTGATCGTGATGACTATCATGGCGATGGCGACGATTCAATTGCAGCCGACCATTCAACAATTCCGCGCCAACGCCGGGATGGCTCAAGTGAAAGGCGCTTTGCGCCAGGCTCGCGAGCTGGCGATCTCCGAGCGCCGCAGCATCGTCGTGAAGTTCATCGGCAACAACACGGTGCAACTCTTCCTGGTCAACATAAATGCCGGGGGTGTTCAGGTCGTCGCGGCAGCGCCCTTCCTGTCGTTGCCAATTGAGGGCACTGTGACGTTTATGACCTTCGGAGGGGAGACAGACACGCCGGACGGCTATGGCTTCCAGGGGCCTGTAGCATTCAACGGAATTGCGGGCGGTCCCGCAGTGATGATGTTTCAGAGCGACGGGACATTCACCGATGGGAACGGCAATCCGATTAATGGATCGGTATTCCTCGGTGTGCTTGGCGTGCCAACTTCGGCGCGCGCGGTTACGGTGCTCGGCGCAACCGGGCGAGTGCACACCTATCACGCCACTCCCACAGGATGGACGCCATGAGAACGAGGAGAACAGGGATGAACGCTGCGATATACCGGCGGTCGAAGGCAGGCTTCACGCTGCTTGAGGTGTTAATCGCCATGGTTGTCCTTTCCATCGGCGTCTTGAGCCTCGCTGCGATGCTCGGAGACGGGTTGGCCTACATGGGGATGGCTCAGTATGACTTCATCGCCCAACAGAAAGCGGCTGAGGCAATCGAATCCATTTACACCGCCCGCGATACAGGGCAGACGACCTGGGCCAATATCAACAACGTCAGCAATGGCGGCCTATTTGTGAACGGGCAAACGCAACTGTGCGATCCGGGAACAGACGGCATCGTCGGGACGGGCGATGACAATTGCGCGAAGCCGGACAGTATCATTCTGCCGGGACCGGACGGCAAGCTCGGAACTGCGGATGATATTTTTGTACCGCTTCAGACGTTTCAGCGAACCATCACGATTGCAGATGTTCCGAACCGTCCGGGACTGAGGACGATTACGGTCGTCATCAACTACACCGCAGGCCGGTTTCAGCGGTCCTACACGCTGAATACGAACATTTCGCAGTTTTCCTAGAGGGCTGCGAGGGAGACCAAGAATGAAGCGAGAGAATGGATTCAGTTTGGTGGAAGTGCTGGTGGCGACCGCCCTCCTCCTGCTTATTGTGACGGCCACGCTCAGCACTCTCACCGATGCGATTCACGCCAACGAAGGAATCACCCTCATGGCCGATATGCAGGAAAACCTGCGCGCCGCCATGAACTATATGGTGCGTGACATCGTGGAATCGGGAGAAGGAATCCCCAACGGCGGGGTGAGTATTCCGAATACTGCGGCAGCTGTCTCCAACGTGAATCGTCCGAGCCCGCCGACAAAGGCCTACACGTTTCCACCGACTTACACAACTCTGCCCGCGATTAGCCCGGGCGCCAGTCAGGGATTGCAAGCTGCGACGCCGAACCCAGCCATCCCGGGAGCGGTTGTGCTCGGCCAGAACACGGACATGATCACAATTATCTATGCCGACACGACGCTCGTGGACGGGAACAATCACACTTTGAATGAATTCCCGATTTATCTGGCGCCCGTCGGCGGGAAAGCAGGATGTGGAGCCGGTTTCAGCTATCCGCAGGGAAGCATAACAGCAACCGGCAACTCGATGACCTTGGACGCCTCCTGCATCAACATCAACACAGGAAATACCGGGATTCACACCGGCGACATGATCATGTTCCAGAACGCACAGGGCAACACAATCCAGACCGTGACAGGCGTTGCCGGTCAGACGGTCACTTTTGGCGGAGCGGACGCCTTCAAATTGAATCTCACGGGCAAAGCAAATGGGACGATTGTAAATCTCCAGAACGGAATTGCTTCTCCGGGTGGACCGTATCCGCCCACAACTGCCACGCGAGTCTGGATGATTACGTACTATATCGACAGCAACACGGTCCCGCTGCGCCCGCAATTGACGCGCCAGGTGAATTTCAATCCGGCGCAGGCGGTGGGAGAAGTTATCGAGGACCTCGAAATTTCGTACGACATCAACGACGCGGTGGCCACTGTTCCTGCCGTTGATGCGCCGCAGCCAATTCTGCCGGACACGCCGAACCAGATTCGAAAGATCAATCTCTTCCTGGCCGCGCGGTCGGAGACCTGGTACAGCAAGACGAAAACTTATTTCCGGAACAATTTGGAGACTGAGGTCAGCATCCGTGCCTTGTCTTTCTATCAGCAGTACAAGTAACGAGGATTTGAAAAGGAGAATTTCCGTGAGGAACCGTCAAGAATTGGGGCTGGCGCTGGTGACAGCACTTCTCGTGCTCTTGCTCGTGTCATCGATGATCGTGGGAATGGCTTGGCTGGTGATGACCGACCAGAAGCTGGGCGGAAACAACTCCGACCGGCAACTGGCGTTCTACGGGGCGGAATCCGGCATGGAGGCGATGACCGCAAATCTGGCGGCAGATTTCAATGCCAACTATGCCTTGAGCGCCAACGATATCGCCCTGATTCAGGCGAATCCGCCAAACAATATCCCCGGCATTCAATTCCTGTCGCCCACCGGAGGGAGTGGTTACCAGATCAGTTTCTCACCTGATCCGGCCAACGGCGGAAATCCCCTGGCCACGAATACGACGATTCTATCTGGTACCTATCAGGGGCTCGTGGCGCTGTTGACTCCCTATACTCTGACGGTGACCGCCCGGACGAACAGCGGCTCGGAAGTGAAACTCCAGCGCGTCGTCCAGACTGTCGCCATTCCCGTGTTCCAGTTCGGCGTGTTTTCACAGACCGACCTCAGTTTCTTCGCCGGTCCGCAGTTCAACTTCGGAGGCCGCGTCCACACGAACGGCAACCTGTGGCTAGCTGAAGGAGACGGAAACACGCTCTTCTTGGCCGACAAGGTAACGGCCGTGGGAGAAGTGATCCGCACAAACCTCGAAAACGGGTGGGCGCTGGCCGCCAACTACAACGGAACGGTCAACATCAACACGACCCCCGGTTCGGCCAACTATGTGGCTCTCACGCAAGCACAGGGTAGCGTCACCGGAACCAGCACCATCGGTGCAGTCAGCACTGCGCTAAATGAACCTGCATTCAAAAACCTTGCAAACGGGACTTACAAAGGCAACCTTGGCAACGGATATACGGGTGTGACACCCTTGAATATGACGATTGCGACCCCGCAAATTGGCGGCCAGCCGATCGACATGATTCGCTTGCCCATCCCTGGTGAAGACGCGACGAACCCGGGCAAGCTAGCGGAGCGTTATTACAGCCAGGCCAGCTTGCGAATTCTCCTTTCAGACTACGACGTGAATGGTCAGTGCGCCGCCAGCGACATCACGAAGCTGCCGGAAACGTCTGCCAATGCGCCGGTCGATCTCGCCACGCTGGCGTGGGACACGTCTGCTCCCGGTGGGAACACCCCCAATGCCGCTCCGGGGTGGCTTACGAACATCGGTACAGCGACCTTCCCGCTTCCAGTTTCGGCTGCTCAGGCTGCGAACTACACCAACACCGACGGGTACTGGGTAAAGAAGTATTACCCCATTATGACGGGCTGCATCAAGATCGACTATCAGATTGCGGCGGGAAATGCCTGGACGGACGTTACCCAGGAAATCTTGAAGCTTGGTTACACAGGCGCAAACCTCAATCCACAATCCGCGGCAACCATGGGCGTTGTAGCCAACCAGTCGCCAAGGCGAGTTGCTTTGCCGGGAGCACAGATCGCAGCTTCAGCTTGTTTGAATCCGAGCCGCGATGCCGTGATTCGGCTCGCGCGCGTGCGTGACAATCCATCGTTCGCTAACGGCGTGGGCGGGTGCGGCGTGTGGCCCAATACAGCAGCAAACCAGCACGGCACGGACTATTGGCCCAACGTGTTGTTTGACACTCGAGAAGCCATCCAGCGGGACGCCGCTCCGGCCGGAAACGTGCTCACACTGGCTGGTTCGATGTACTACGTCGAACTCGACGTCAACAATCTGGCGCGCTGGTTCACTGGCGCCATCGGGGCGAGCGGCGCCAGCGCCAATAACGTTACCGGATACAGCGTGTACTTTTCCGATCGGCGCGGCGATCGCATTGACCCAATCCCACCGGCGTCGATTGGTGCAGGAGCAGCGAAGACGGGCGCCTTTGGCTACAACGATATCGTGAACCCGTTGAGCGTCAACGGATGCCCAAATGCCGCCGCCGATCAGGGTGAGGATATCGAGGGCGACTACATATCGGGAGTGGACCCACAAGTGGTTCCCGTGCGTACGTTTGGCGGCGCCATCCCGGCGGCGCTACCCGTCGAATACCCGGCTACGAACGCTTTGCCGGCGTGGGCCGGCGCAGGAATACAGCTCGGCAACGTCATGCCGCCTGCGAACGCGACCGTCATCACGACCAACCCCAATTGCGTGGCGGCGGGTAATGCGTGGCCTTTTGCTACCTACGTGGATGCCCGCGACGCGCGCGAAAACGCTCCGATGTATTTCCACCGAGCGTTGAAGCTCGTCAACGGCAGTGCGTTTAACATTGGAGCCTGCGACGCGGTGAATTGCGGATTGACCGTCATCGCAGAAAATCCAGTGTACGTTCAGGGCAACTACAACGCAGCGCCGAACGGCAACTACGCCGGAGCGCACGCAGCTTCTGCGGTTATCGCCGACGCCGTAACTCTGCTTTCCACCAGCTGGAACGACGTCAACTCGTTTGCCTTTCCGTACAACTTGAACAACCGCGTCGCAGCCACCACGACGTACCGAATAGCCGTTATGGCCGGCAAGGGTATTCCGTTTCCGCAGCCGGCCGGCACGGCCCAGGACTTCGGCACCGACGGCGGTATGCACAACTTCCTGCGGTACATCGAGAATTGGGGCGGCGCCACTCTGTTTTACAGAGGTTCGCTCGTCAGCATGTATTACAACCACCAGGCGGAGGGCATCTATAAGTGCTGCAATACCGTGTACAGCCCGCCGACCCGCGGCTACAACTTCGATACGGAGTTCTTGACGCCGAGTCTGTTGCCGCCGCGAACGCCGATGTTCCGCGACATCAATACGATCGGCTTTACGCAGATGATTTTGCCGACGCAGTAGAAAAGTTCGTACCCCGCACCACCCAAGCGGCTCCCATTCCCCCCGGGAGCCGCTTTTATTTTGGGACGAAGTATCCGGCTCATCAGGGAGACGCGGGCAGTGTGCGGACGTTGAAGTTCGTGTTTATGGCGGGCGTCGTGCAAGCGGGGACTGCGCCAGTGGGACACAGATCTCCAAGAGCGATGCTGAAGTCGTTCGGCAGTGCCAGTCCGACGAGCGGCTCCGCGTAAATTTTGTAGTTGTGTCCGACGGGCAGACGCTCGATGTCGAACGAACCATCGAATTGCGCCGGTGGGCTCGACGCATTGCAACTCCAGCCGCCCAGAGTTCCGGCAATCACGGTGCCCGTGTTCGCATCCACGGCCACGACGTGTGCGCCGAAGATCCCCGTGACAAAAAAGCCAGGGGACGGTGCAGGAAGCGTCGCGAGCGCAAACGAATTCGCGGGAAGGATTTTTCCGCGAATCGCGCCCACATTGACGGTGTCATTCGGGTCCGGATACATGGAACGAATTCCGGTGCGGTCATCATCGGCCAGCGGGCCGTCGGGAACCTGAATTGTAGGGCGAGTGCCGAGGAATTGGCCGGGCGGCGGCGCAAACGGGAACATGATCGCGCGAATGACGGCGGAATGATCGAAGCCGAACCAGTGGCCGAGCTCATGCGCGAGCAGCGATTCGAGATCGTACGCGCCCTGGCCTTGCGGCGATGCAAGCGCGCCGGGCGTCGCGAACGTTGCCTGGCCGTCGTTGCGAAACAGCGTGTCCGCGTCAAGAATTTGACCGACGAATGCAGCGGGTCCGCTTGCGCCCACGGAAACGCCTGGTGCGTTGGCCGTGATGATGCGTGTGAACGCGAGCACGCCGCTGGAAAAGCCCACGCTCGATTGGTTGAAGCAGATCGTGTTGAGCCCGTCCACGTCTGTCTCGGCGTCGTTCGAACAGGAATTCGGATCGGTCGCGCGGGCGAGCGGGGCAATCAGACCGGGGTGAGCTGCGGCGTTGAACGTCGTGCCCGTAACGCCCAACCAAATTCCAAACGTGGTGCCGATCATCGCTTCAATCTCGGTCAGCTGGGCGCTCGATTGAGAAGCGGCGACGGTCAGGATTGTCTGCGGCGCGAGCGGAAGAGACGTGCTCCACCGGTGATTGAGCGGGGCGGCAAGCGAAAGGTTGAACCGGTCAGGCTGCGGACATCCGCCAACCTGCGGAAATGTCATGTCCACGACGTAACCGCGCGCAGCAGGCCCGAAAATCGTGGCCACAAGGAAGATTGCCGAGAAGACTTCAGCGAAATTTCGCTTCATTGTTATTTTACCGTTTCTTTCCGTACTGCGGCGGTGACCTGCGCGCGAAGAGCGGCGAGCGGCAGATTGCGGATACCGTTGAATTCGAACCGCCGAGCGGCTGGATCGAATGTTGCAAACGCGGCCGTGTCCTGCGTGAGGATTTCTTCGCCCGAGCGGGGATCGTGCAGGATTCGAAAGGTTCCTTGCATCCAACTCACGACGGTGAAATCGCCTCGCGGCGTGGGCTCGAGGAATAGAATGACTTCCTCGCTCGGTTGAAAATGCGGAACGCCCGAGACAGTGGACGTCAGGTTTCCGAACCTTCCGCCGATGAGCCGGACAAGGATTCGCGCGGGAGGTGCGCCTTTCCACGCCTCTTCGACCTCGAAGGAAGTAATCGTCCAGATTTCACCGGAGTCCCAATGCGTCGAATTCTCGACGCATCGCGCGCGCACGATGACTTGTGAGGCATGAGTCATTCTTGCGACGGACATCCGTTCGAGTGTTGTGGCCGTCGCTGCAACGCAGAGCGCGAGCGGCGCAGAAACCAACAAGGGGATGATTCGTCGAATTCGCATGTTCATTTCACCTCCAGCATTCCCGTCGCCGCGCCGCGGTCGTTGTTCAGAGTCGTAATGAATAGCGTGCGCACCCCGGGAAGGGTTGTGCTCGAAATCTGCAAATCGAGTTCGATCGTGTTGGGAAAGAGGCCGCTGATGGCGGACGCGGTCACGCCAATGTCACCGCTGCTCGGGCCTGTAAATGCGTATGTGAACGACGGATCGAGCCCGTTGCCGTGAACGCAAAGACTGACAGTGGACGATCCGGATGACGGCCGCGTGACAGTTAGGGGCGAGCCCTGGACGCCGCAGTTATTTCCGCCGGTGAGGAAGCCGATGAAATCCACATTGACGGGAGCCGATGCAGCCGCCGTTGTTGGCTCAGTGACAATGAGGGTGATTCCGTTCGTGGCGCTCTGAGCTGTGCTTAACGAGATGACATCCTCCGACACATCAAACGGCACAATCACAAAAGCGACTAGATTGGAGAGCGCGCCCGGCGACCCGGGATTTTGCACCTGAATCGAAAGCGTGGCTGGTGATTGCACGTCCAGGGGATTCAAAGCCGTCGTGCATCGAGTCGCGGTAGCGCACGTTGTTCCTCGCGGCGCGCCATTGATCAGAATCGTTGACGCAGTGCTTCCGCTTCCCGCAACGAAGTTCACACCTTCGACGATGAATGGAAACCCTTCGACTGCACCCGCGAGAACGCTTGACGGCAGGATTTCCTCGATCGCCGGGCCGCTCGTGATCGCGATTGTCGCAGAGCCGGATTTTGTTGGGTCGGCCTGGCTCGTGGCGATCACGGACGCCGCATTCGGTGACGGAGCAGTGGAAGGCGCCGTGTAAAGGCCGTTCGCATCGACCGATCCGCACGCTGCGCCGCCGCAGCCTTGTCCTGCCACCGCGCTCTGAACGCCCCACGTGACGCTCGCGTTCGACGAGCCGCTAACCGCAGCGAAAAATTGAAAGTTACTCAGCGTCGCGCTCGAAGAAGGCGCAAACGCGTAGATTGGCGAGACTGTTACGGCCACGCTGCCCGACGCCGCGGTGACGATGACCATCGCACTGCCGCTCTTCGATCCGTCGGCATTGCTTGTGGCAGTCAACGTCACGGGATTGATTTGCGGCACCGACCCCGGCGCGACGTAGTCCACCGCTCCTGAAATAGGGCCGGAGGGCGGTGCACACGGATTCGTCCCCGACACGCATACCTGGCCGACAGTTGCATTTCCGTTCGCGATTCCATTCACGGACCAGACGACAGCCGCGTCCGATGTGTTTGTAACAGTAGGCGTGAACGCCTTGCGTTGATTGATGGGGACCGTCGCCGACAAAGGCGCAACGCTGACACTTACGTTGCTCGTGATCGTGACTGTGGCGGAGGCTGCCACCAAGCCAGCCACCGCGTGAATCGTGACCGGGTTCGCCAGGGGAAGATCGGCAGGCGCCGTGTAGAGCGCAGTACTAGCAGTCGTGTTGACGATCCTTCCGACGGCCGAATTCCCACCGGCGATTCCGTTGACGTCCCAGGAAATTGTCACGCCCGGAGCGAGGCAGAACGATGCGGTAAAGGTTTGCATCTGCGTCAGTGCAACGTTCACAGTTGCCGGCGCAATCGTGTTCGTAGCCGCGCATGAAATTGTGACGCTCGCGCTGCCGCTCTTCGAATTGTCAGCCACACTGGTTGCAGTCACATTCACAACCGCAGGCGAAGGCGGTGTCGCGGGCGACGTGTAGAGCGCGGTATTTCCGCCGCTCGATGCAATCGTCCCGACGGTCGAATTGCCGCCGGCGATTCCGCTCACGCTCCACGTGACGCTCGTTACGGGATTGCCAGTACCGGAAACACTCGCGTTGAACACTTGCGCGCCTCCGGCCGGCACCGTCACAGGGTTCGGCGAAACATTCACGACAATGTTGTCTTTGACAGTCACGGTTGATGACCCACTCGCTTGCGGATCGGACTCGCTCACCGCTGTGACCGTGATGCTTGCGGATGAGGGCAGGATCCCCGGCGCTGTATAAAGTCCTGCGGGTGAAATCATTCCGGAAGATGCGCTCCCGCCGGGGACTCCGTTCACGCTCCAAGTGACACTCGTGTTCGTAGTGCCTGTTACGCTCGCTTGAAATGGCTGCGTCTGCCCGAGAAAGAGACTCGCACTCGCCGGCTGAACCACCACCACTACGACGGAAGGACCACCCGAAGAGGAACCGCTGACTCCACCGCAGCCGGGCATCGCGAATGCAATCGTACAAAAGATCGCGAGGACAACCACGTGGGTGTAGATTCCTGTGCGCGAACAGATCGTTCTCGCGCGGCAAAAATCCCAGACCTGCGATTGCGCTCGATTGTTGATCGTTTCCATGCGCGTGGATGCCCAAGGCAATGGATGCGCCAAAGCGGAGCAGTACTCGCGGCCGCAGTCCTCGGTCACGAATGCACAAACAAGCGGTGGATCGATGCACCTAAAGGCATACGCGAGAGAGATTTGAATCTCGTGGTCGAGCCGACAGGGTTGGCCGAGAGGCGCGTCACGTGAGCAAGGTTGAATGAGTTTGCTGCTGGTCGTGTTTCACAATGGAACACTCGCGATTTCGTTTCGGGAAAGTCCGCCGAAGGTACTCGAGGTTGACACTCGCAAAACTGCGCCGAATAATGCCGGCATGGCGAATCAGGAGACAGTTCGGCGGATCAAGAATTATTCAGCTGCGAGCGGGTACGTGTTTCAATATCAGTTCCACGAAGTGAATCCAGTAAGCCGCGGCAGCGCCTCTGGAAACGAATACGTTTACTACGTATCCGTCGACCGCAAGACGATGTTTCCCCTGCGCATTCTCGTGCGTCGCGATGCGATCGATCGCTGGACCAAGCAAACGGGCAGGGCATTCACAGGGACGGAAGAATACGCGGTCGCGAAGATGCGCCTTTTCGCGGCGTTCGATGAAATCGAGGCCCTGGCCACATCCCGCCCTGAGCTAATCGTGGACGATTCAAATCTCGCCGCTTTGGTTGAGCGGCTCGACCTATGAACTTCGCGTGGCCCTCGAGCAGAAAATCGTGAACCGAAAACTCGCGACCGGCGTCTGGCTGAATGGGACCGAAATGGATGCGCTGGCAGCCAGTTTTCCGGGAAGCGCGGTGACGCTCGACGCCTCGCTCGAGCGTGAGTTCGAGCAGCGACTGTCCGATTGCCCCACGCTCGCATATCGCGTCGCGCTGGGTGTGCTGCGTAACACGGCCGAAGCCGAAGACGTGGCACAAGAGGCGATGCTTCGTGCCTACCGGAATTTTCATCGCCTGCGCGATCGCGAGGCTTTTCGCGCCTGGCTTGTGCGGACAGCGTGGCGTCTTGCGCTCGATCGAATCCGCGCCGCGGGCCGCCGCGAACGCCGCGAGCTAGCCCTGATCAACGATCTGCCCGAGATCACTGCGGAAAGTGCCGCCGCTTCGCGCGAGTTCGAAAGCCACATCGCGCGCGCACTGGACGAGTTGCCCGAAAAAATGCGGATCGTCATGGTCCTTGCAGCGATCGAAGGCTATAATACACGCGAAGTTGCAAAGCTTCTCGGCATTCCTGAGGGCACGGTCAAGTCGAGATTGTTTCACGCGCGAAAGCAATTGGCGGAGAGCCTCGAATGGCTTGTGAAAAATACTCCGGTCGGATAACGGACGCGGCGCTCGGCGAGCTTCCATCAGAGCGTATGCCCGACCTCCTTGCGCATGTTGCGGAATGCGACGCCTGCCGCGAGGCGTACCGCAGCGCCAAAGGAGTTGCCGCCTTCGTGGACCGCGGCATGGAGTCACTTGTCGTCGGCGAACCTTCGCCGCAGTTCACTGCCAGACTTCGGTCGCGAATTGCCGCGGAAACAGCTCCAACGACCGCGCACTGGATCGCCTGGGCCCCCGTTGCGGCGGGCGCATTGGCGCTTGCGTGTTTGTTGACCCTCATGGTGCTTCGTTCGCCGCACCGTGGGAATCCCAATTTCGCGGGTGTGGTCATTACTTCAAATCGACCGAATACTCCTCCCGCGCAGGCGCGATCGAAGGCCGCTGCGCCGCCACGCCACGCCAACTCGCATCCTGTTTTCTCGGCGGATCTGCACCCGCCCGAGGTTCTGGTTCCGCCGGGTCAATTTTCCGCGGCAATACGATTTGATGAAGCGCTTGAATCCGGTCACATCAGCGGCGACCAGCTTTTGGCCTCTCACGAGGAAATGCAGAAGCCGGTCGAAGTGAGAGCAATTGAAATTGCTCCGCTCGAGACGCCCGGCGAGACAGAGCCAACCGGATCTTCCGAAAATTCCACCCGCTTCTGAACGAATCGGCGAGTGGCGGCGTCTCTTCTACATGGCAACAAAATCCAACGAAATGGGAAGGGTGCACTCGATGAGAATCGCGCGAATCCTATTGGCGAGCCTTTTGGCTCTTCTTGCCTTACCAAGTCTGTACGCGCAGGAAAAGCAAGCCACCGAAGCGACATCCGAACCTGCGACGCAAGTATCTCTGAAGGTCCAGACTGTGCTGACAGAATATGACGGAACGAAAAAAATCGCGAGCCTGCCCTATATGATGCCAATCACACTAAGCCCGAAATCAAATCCGAACGCTTCCGTGCGGATTGGAGTTCGCGTTCCGGTTTCTGTCAGCTCGAAGACGGGCGAAAACTCAGTCCAATACATCGATGTGGGTACGAACCTCGATTGCCGTGTGAGAGAGACAATCGGCGGGAAGTACATTCTCGATTTCGGCGTCGAGAGATCGTCCCTGTACGTTGCGGGGCCGGGGCACGAGGGTAAAGAATGGGTCCCGGGAGAGCCCTCTCCCGGCAATCAACCGCTGCTGAGGGAATTCCGCGGAAGCTTTGTTCTGGCGCTGCGCGATGGTCAAACTTCCGAAGCTACCGTGGCGACGGACCCGGTCTCAGGTCACGTCTTGAAAATCGAAGCCACTTTGAATGTGGTGAAATAGTCAGCTGTGTCAGGATTTTCAAAGGATTGCTCGCAGGGCGGGCTCCAGGCTTGCGAACTGAAACCTGTAGCCCGCTGCGAGGAGTTTTTCCGGCCGCACGCGCTGGCTAACGAGCAGTAATGCGTCGGCCATTTCGCCGAGCATGAGGCGCAACATGAATGCCGGGGCAGGGAAAATCGCCGGGCGGCGAAGCACCTTCGCCAAAATTCGCGTGAATTCCGCGTTCTGAACCGGGTTCGGCGCGACAACATTTGCGGGGCCTCTCATCTGCGCATTTTCCATTGCGAAGCGAATGATCCCGATGACATCCTCGAGGGCAATCCACGACATCCATTGCGTCCCGCTTCCTAGCCGCCCACCAGCGCCCAATTTGAATGGTGTGACCATACGGGGCAGCGCGCCGCCTTCGGCGGATAAAATCACGCCGAAGCGGAGAATCACGGTCCGAATACCGCTCGACTCCGCGCGCGATGCCCCGGCTTCCCATTCGCTCGAAAGTTTCCCGAGGAAATCGCTCCCGGCTCCGCTCGCTTCCGTCAGGATTTCGTCGCCACGGCTTCCGTAATATCCGGTTGCGGAGGCACACAGAAATGTCCGCGGTTTTTGCTTCAAACGCGCGAGCGCATCCACGAGGACGCGTGTCGAGTCCACGCGGCTCGTGCGAAGTATTTTTTTTCGCTCGGGAGTCCAGCGGCCCTCGGCGATGCTGGCGCCGCTAAGATGCAAAACGACATCGGCGCCCTCCATCGCCGATATGTCCACCGTTCCCGTCGCCGGGTCCCATCGAATGTCTCCCGTCACGGGTGCGCCACTCGTGCGCACAAGGCGCGCCACCGTGTGGCCATCTCTGCGGAGCGCGGCTGCAAGAGCCGAGCCCACAAGCCCTGTTGCGCCCGAGATCAGGATTTTCATGGTGATTTCACTCCGTCTTTGTGCACGGAATGGCGTGACGAATCTAACCTACGGCGCAGCAAGAGCCGCGTCAAGCAAACATCTCTCCGGGCAGAATTTTCAGCGCGGCTGGAATGTTCGGTTTCGCTGAATCGACACGCAAGAATCCGGCAATCGAGTGAAGGTCTCCGCGCCGGTGTAAGATAGAATGACGCGTTTTCGAGCGAGGTGGGAATGAAACGATTGTCGCAATGGCTCGGGGCAGCGTTGCTCGTTGCCGGCCTGTTTCTGCTTCCTGGAGCACTCACGGGCGGAGAACAAACGACCACTGCGATCCGTGGATTTTCGCCCTCGCGCGTGCAGGCGGAGCGCGAACTCGAGCAGAAGTTGCAGGGCATTCCGGATGCAGAACATGCCGAGGCAAATCTGCGCCGGGCCACCAGGGAGCCGCACATGGCCGGCACCGCTGGGAGCCACCGCGTTGCCGAATGGCTGCGCGATCAGTATCGCAGTTTCGGCTTTGATGCCGAGATCGCTAGCTACAGCGTTTGGATGCCCCAGCCTCTCGAAGTGAAGCTCGAACTCACGGCGCCCGAGAAAAAGCTGCTCGCTTCACAGGAACTGCCGTTTGAAGGTGACAAGGACACATACGACGAGCGCGCCGTCGTCGGCTTCAATGCGTATTCGCCTTCCGGTGACGTCACGGCGCCCGTTGTGTATGTGAACTACGGAACAACGGAGGATTACCGCGAGCTCGACTCGCTCGGCGTCAACGTGGAAGGCAAGATTGTCATCGCACGCTACGGTCGCGGCTATCGCGGGATCAAGACGAAGCTCGCAGAAGAGCACAAGGCCCTCGGCGTAATCATTTATTCCGATCCCGAAGATGACGGCTACATGGCAGGCGATGCTTACCCTCGCGGGCCATGGCGGCCGATGAGCGCCATCCAGCGTGGCTCCGTTCTCTATACCGAGCTGTACCCCGGCGACCCGCTCACGCCGGGCGTCGCTGCAACGGCTGATGCAAAGCGTCTTGCGCCCTCGGAAGCGGTGAACCTCCCGCACATCCCCACAATGCCGATCAACTCGCAGGATGCAGCCGCAATTCTGGCGAACATCGGCGGCCCGCACGTGCCGCGGGGATGGCAGGGAGGACTGCCTTTCACCTATCACGTCGGGCCGGGGCAGGCGGAAGTCCACATGAAGCTGGTGATGGATTATCAGCAGCGCGTGATCTACGACGTGATCGCCAAATTGCACGGCACGAGCGACGACGAATGGGTCGTGATGGGGAATCATCACGACGCATGGGTTTTCGGCGCAGTCGATCCGAACAGCGGCACGGCCGTGATGCTGGAAACGGCCCGTGCGCTCGGCGAGCTCGTGCGGTCGGGATGGAAGCCGCGTCGCACGATCGTAATGTGTGAGTGGGACGGCGAAGAACAAGGGTTGCTTGGCTCAACTGAATGGGTCGAGGCGAACCGCGCTGAATTGCAAGCAAAGGCTGTGGCATACATCAACACGGACGTCGGTGTCTCCGGCGCCAACTTCAGTTCCTCCGCGACGCCGTCGCTGAAGCAACTCGTGCGCGACGTCGCACGAGAGGTCCACGACCCGAAGTCGGGGCGCACTATTTATGAAGCGTGGCGTGATCGCGAGAAGCATGCGAAAGAGCGGACCAACGGCACGGCGCGGCCGGAGGTACATTCTGACGCCACGGGAGAAGTGAATCTCGGCGCGCTCGGGGCCGGCTCGGACTTCTGCCCATTCCTCGATCACGCGGGGATTCCGAGCCTCGAGATCGGCTTCAATGGAGATTATGGCGTTTACCATGCGCTCTACGATGACTTCTTCTGGATGAAACATTTTGGCGATCCCACGTTCGTTTATCACGCCGCACTCGCGCGAGTTTTGGGGACACTTGCCCTCCGCCTCGATGAAGCCGATGTGCTGCCATTCGATTATTCGGCCTACGCTGCGGAAATTATGCGCGCGACCGACGGGCTCATCTCGCGATCGCGTTCACAGGCGTCGGGCGACGCCAATTTGAAACGAGTCAAAGATGCGGCGTCGGAGCTTGTGACTTCAGCCACTCGCGCGGCACAGGCGCTGCAAGCGATTTCGAGTGTGCCGATCAGTCCGGGAAAAGGGTTGAAAATCAACCGCGCGCTGGTGGGCGTCGAACAATCCTTCCTTGCCCCGGAGGGGCTCTCCGGACGACCCTGGTACAAGCACACGATCTTCGCGCCCGGCAGTTACGCGGGATATGCGGCAGAGGTTTTGCCGGGCGTCAGCGAAGCGATCGACGGGAAAGATCCCGCAATATTGCGGCGCGAAATCGATTCGCTGACGGCCGCGCTTCGGCGTGCCACCGCTCGCCTCGACGCTGTCTCGCGCATCGCGTCCGCCGGCCAGTAGCGATCAGGGAGACCATCGCCTTGCAGGCTGACTCGCGCTAGAATGACCTGAATGCGCGTGCGCGTGCTTTTTTTCGGCCAGCTCAAAGACATAGTCGGCGTCGCGGAAGATTTCGCCGAACTTTCGGAGGGCGCTCGCGTGGAAGACCTTTTCGAGCGTTACGGGCGCCGCTTTCCGAGGCTTTCTGATTTCCGCCCTTCGATCGCCGCTTCCGTGAATCAGGAATACGCCGAGTGGCGCGCGCCGCTTGCAAGCGGTGACGAAGTAGCCTTTCTTCCACCCGTTAGTGGAGGCCAGCAGGCCGCCGTAGCGGATGACATTTTTCAACTCGTGCGCGATCCCATCCGGCCACGTGAGCTGGTCGAAAGCTTGAAAGCTCCCGAAGACGGTGCCGTCGTGATGTTCGACGGGTTTGTGCGCAACAATTTTCGCGGCCGCCGGACTCTCCATCTCGAGTACGAGGCCTACGAACCGATGGCGATCTCGAAGATGCGCGAAATCGGCGCGCAGATGCGCGCGAAATATCCGGTTCACCGTCTCGCGATCGTTCATCGGCTTGGCCGCCTTGAAATCGGCGAAACGAGCGTCCTGATCGCCGTCAGCTCTCCCCATCGCAGCGCCGCATTCGACGCCTGTCGGTACGCCATCGACATGCTCAAGCGCGCCGCGCCCATCTGGAAAAAGGAATACTTCGCCGGCGGCGCCGTATGGGCCGAAGGGGAAACACCTTCGCAGGAACCCATTTCGCGCCCTGACGAATCTACTCCCTAAATGAAAATACGATCGGCAGCGCTTTCGGTTGTCGTGCTCGGGGCGATTCTCGCCGCCATTCCGGTCGCCAATTCGCTGCGCGCGCAGGAGCCGAAACAACGAGGCGCGATTCGCGTGCAGGTGAATCTCGTCAACATCCTTGCCAGCGTGATTGACGCGAAGGGCAGGCCCGTGCCCGACCTCACCCAGGATGCGTTTGAGCTATTCGAAGAAGGCGTCCCGCAGAAGATTGAACGGTTCGAAGCCGAAACGAATCGCCCGCTCGACCTCGCCCTCATGGTCGATTCGAGCATGAGCACCTTCAAAGACCTGAAATTTGAAAACGAAGCGGCCGCACACTTTATCCGTCAGGTCGTGCGTCCCGGTGACACGCTAGGCGTATTTGAATTCTCCGAGGCCGTAACGCAGCTTTCTGAGTTTTCCGACAATGTGCCGAACCTTCAGGCGGCCGCGCGACGAATTACTCCTGGAGGCGGCACTTCGATTTACGATGCACTTGTCCTGGGCGGGCAAGCACTTCGCAGGCGGGCCGAAGGTCGCCGCCGCGCCATCGTTCTCGTCACCGACGCCGGCGAGACGACGAGCGGCTACAAGTTCGAAGACGCTCGGCACGCAGCCATCGCCTCCGAGGCGCTTCTATATTCGATCGTCATTCGCCCGGTGAAGAGCGAAAGCGGGCGCAACACCGCGGGTGAGCACGCGTTGATCACCATTACGGACAGCACCGGCGGGGCCATGTTCCTCCTCGACGAGCTCAATCAACTTGATGTGATGTTCGATCGCATTGATCGCGAGCTTCGCACGCAATACCTGCTGGGCTATTATCCCAATCCGGTGCCGCCTCCGAAGAGTTACCGGCATGTCGAAGTGAAAGTGAAAACCAGCGACACGGTGCGTTACCGCAAGGTTTACTTCACTTCCGGAGCGGGGCAATAGAGCCATGAATCAATTTCTCGGCGTCGCCATCGAAGCCGCGCACGAAGCGGGAGCCATCCTCCTGTCGGAAAGGGATCGCCCGAAGAAAATTACTTACAAAGGGGAGGTGGATCTCGTCACCGAAGCCGACCGGCATTCGGAAGCGTCCGTCGTCGCACGCTTGCGCACCCGTTTTCCGCAGCATGGCATCGTGGCCGAAGAGGGCAGCGGCGGGAGCGTCGCCGCCGGCGCAAAGTATTGCTGGCACATCGATCCGCTCGATGGCACGACAAACTTCGCGCATGGATATCCCTGCTACGCCGTTTCGATCGCATTGCTCGAAGACGGCGAGCCAGTTGTCGGTGTTGTGCTCAATCCCGTCAGCAGCGAACTCTTCTCGGCGGTACGCGGAGAAGGCGCTTATCTCGGACAGAAACGCATTCACGTCTCGCCGACGGAGACGATCTCGAAGAGCCTCCTCGCTACTGGGTTTCCAACTCACAAGGTCAGGAACAGCACGAACATTCAATATTATTGGGAATACACGCTCCGCTCGCACGGGGTCCGCCGCGACGGCTCGGCCGCGCTCGACCTCTGCTCGGTCGCTTGCGGCCGCTTCGATGCCTTCTGGGAATTTGGCCTGAGATCCTGGGACACCGCCGCGGGAATTCTGCTGGTTAGGGAGGCTGGCGGGACAGTCACGGATCTTTCCGGCCGCCCGTATCGCGCCGGCGACACAAATGTGCTTGCGTCCAATGGCCTCATCCATTCCGAGATGCAACAAGTTGCTGCCGATATCGTCGAACGTGCCGCGAAGTCGTAGCTCGGCCCATGTTTGATTTCGCCACTGGTTTGCCCGCGGCGTTACTCCACATCCTTCGCAGCGTTCCCGCCCGCCTGATGGCGTTTGAATCCAGGATACAAATTTGCGATCGAATACGTCATGCCGACGAAAAATCTCTTCTGCGTCGCGCCGTGCGTTAATCCCGTGTCAATTCCTCCATCCAGCACCAGTCGCGGCGAGACGTTGTACGTGAGAGCCCATAACGCCGAAGCAAACCCAGGGTTGGCCGCGTTCAATTCTGTATTCCCGTAAAACTCACCCGTAAAGCCGAGTGGTCCTTTGATCGGCCTCGAAAGCGATAGATTAAACTGAAAGTTCCGGTCGAATCCCGAGCCGCCCGGCCGGCCAATGAAAAACGCTGTCGTGTTGTAGTCATAATGAATGCCGAGAATGTCCTTGCTCGCGAGAAATGTGAGCGAGTGATCCATTTGCCCTGAACCGAGTCCCTTTTCTCTGCTGGCGGTGGGTGCTTTCGCCGCATAGCTGACCGCAATTGTTGGGACGCGCGCCGTCTGCCGGTACAGCCGGATTTGCGCTCCAAACCAATTGTCGCCGGTTCCCACCTGCCCTCCGGCTTGATCGTTTTGCGCCAGCAAACTCGTCATCGTCCATCGTAGCTCCACGTCGCACAGCAGT
>JBAWGF010000227.1:0-36700 GCA_049592615.1 Candidatus Acidiferrales bacterium | reverse complement strand
ACCAGTGTCATGCAAATTGTGATGAATCAGCGCCAAAAAGCGAACAAAAACTGAAAAGATAAGATGAATTAAACTTGCCCGTATTTGTCAGAACTTGCTGATTCCCCGCGACTTGTCTCGGCTCCGGCAAATTGTGATTAATTTGGTTTCGAGGCCGTTAACCCAAGGGTTGCTAGTTCGAATCTAGCCCGGGGAGCCATTCTTCCTCTTTCATTTTAGTTCCTTACGCAGAAGCTGATAACAACTCACTTTGGGTGCAGATGTGGAGGATCTGTTCGCCGCGAATTCTGAGAATCGCAGACTTCCCACAGCTGGACTCCGGGGTAGCAAACGAGATTCTGCTTGTCGTTTCGATTCGAGAGATCCGGCATTAATTCTCGGAAGTCAAATCCAAGTTATTTGAGCTTTCCCATCAGCGACATCTTGCACCTTGCCAGAGGCGGACAGCACCTCTTTTGTGACGAATGATCCGTCACTGTGCGACGGAGATCAAACTACTCGGCGACGGGCTGTTCCGGTTCAGTTGGAAATGGAGAAAGCGTTCATCCGTTAAGATAACGGAGCGAACACATGAAGAAACAACGGAAGCACTACACGCCGGAAGAGAAAGTCGCCATTCTGAGACGGCATTTGGTGGAAAGAGTGCCGATCTCGGATCTGTGTGACGAACTGGGGCTCCAGCCGACGGCGTTCTACCGCTGGCAAAAGGAGTTCTTCGAGAACGGAGCCGCGGCTTTCCAGCAGAGAGGGCGACCCAACCATCAGGCCGAACAGGAACGCATCGCCCATCTGGAAAGGAAGATCCAGACGAAGGATGAGGTTTTGGCCGAACTGATGGCGGAACATGTTGCCCTAAAAAAAAGAGTTGGGGAACTCTGACCCGGGTCTGGATTCCGCATGATACGCGGGACCAGATCGTGGATTTCGTCCGGCGCTGGTCTGAAAAGACTGAGATCGGCGCCGGACGGTTCATCGGATGGCTCGACATCACGGCCAGCAAGTTCTACGGCTGGCGCGGGCGGTACGGCAAGGTCAATGAGCATAACGGCTGGGTTCCCCGGGACTTTTGGCTGGAGGATTGGGAGAAGCAGGCGATCATTGCGTTTCATCTGAAGAATCCGCTGGAGGGCTACCGGCGCCTGACGTTCATGATGCTGGATGCCGACATCGTGGCGGTGAGTCCGGCCAGCGTGTGGCGGGTGCTGAGTCGGGCGGGACTGCTGCGGAAGTGGAACGGGAAGCCCTCGAAGAAAGGGACCGGCTTTGAACAACCGCCGCAGCCGCACCAGCATTGGCATATCGACGTTTCCTACCTGAATGTTTGCGCGACGTTCTATTACCTGTGCAGCATCTTGGACGGCTACAGCCGTTTCCTGGTTCATTGGGATCTGCGGGAATCGATGATCGAGGCCCACATTGAGATCATTCTGGAACGGGCCAAGGAGCGTTATCCCGGGGTTAGGCCGCGAGTAATCTCGGACAACGGGCCGCAGTTTATCACGAAGGACTTCATGGAGTTCATCCGCATTTCGGGCATGACGCACGTCAGGACTTCACCGTATTACCCTCAATCGAACGGCAAAATCGAACGTTGGCACAAATCCCTCAAAGGGGAGTGCATTCGGCCCGGGACGCCGCTGTCGCTCGAAGATGCGCTTCGTCTGGTGGAGGGTTACGTAGAGCATTACAACAACGTGCGTTTGAACAGCGCCATCGGCTACATCACTCCAAAGGACATGCTCGCCGGACATCAGCAGGAGATTCAGGCCGAGCGGGATCGGAAGTTGGACGCGGCAAGGGAACAGCGGAAGAATCGCCGTCAGCGGGCCGCGTGACGGGTGAAACGGATTACTTCCGGTTGGCCGACAACACACGAAGGAATTACTTAGAACCTGCCGTTATGAGGGTAATGGCAGGTTGTCAACAGTTACCCCTATTAGGGGAGCTCGATTGCTGCAGGGGCAAGGGCTGGCCGGAAGGCTCAATTCGGGAGGCGGTTTCTCTCGGCCATCTCCATGCGTACCAAATGATCAGCGAAGTACAAGCCACTTCTATCGCTCCAAAGAACACATAGTAAGAACTTGTTTCCGTGAGTTTGAGGATTGGTAAAATGAAACTGGTCAATAGAACAGCGGCAGTTTCTATTATGCCCGCGACGATGTTCGCCCAGCGATTTGCTCCGGGCTTCAGGATCCGCGACAGGAGAATCATCGCCATCGGGATCTCCATGAGTACTGCGATTCCTAGCCACGCTCCCGGGGAAAAATGGATAACATGGATAACACTGGGACCTCCTTTATTCGACCCCAAGACGTCAACGCAGAAGAACACATCTGCATAGATATAGTTGAGCGTCGCAAACAGCCATAAGACTGAGAGCCTGACTCGAAAGTCTTCCATGGGAGCCTCCTGTGCTGCCTAAGCGGGCCGTGATGTTCGGCCTACCGCAGTGAACCCAGGCAATTTTCGCAACATGCGGAGCCGAAAGTTACCTATCATATTCGTACTACGGATGAGCTCTGGAAAAAGACTCATCTACCGACCCAAACAGGCCCAATCGGTCCCTACGCCCCTGTTAGAGATTCTGAGCCTTTTTTTGAGCCTCTGCTATTCTACCAGCCCGGTAGGCTACCCCGGCTGAGAGCGCTATGGTGTAACGAGTGCGCTCTGCTTTCGTCTTTCCAGTGAGTGTGCCAGCAAAATTCTCCCGATGAACGCCGTTGGGCAACACCTCGCGCTTGATGGCGCGCGGCGGATGCTGGGGTTTGCGCATGCCTACTCATCATGGTAGCGCGTCCGCGCCGAGCCAAAGGTTGAAGGTGCTCAGCTCTGCGCGCCCGGCGGCCTTCAGATACAGGAACAACTGCATGCGATAGGCGGCGTAATGAGACAGCACGAGCAGAACCAGCATCGACCCGCGGCTGGCCTTGTTCCCGAACATTTCCATTTGCGCGCGAAGATCGGCGTCGGAGCAGGGGCTCAACAATTCCTCGATCAACGCGCGCTGCCGCCCGATTGCCTCGGTGATTTGCGCGAGGTTCATGGCTTTTGCCGTGGCCTCTCCGGCCTGCCAGGCCGTCTGAAAGCCGTCGAGGCTGAAGCTGTCCGCCAACGCGGCGCGCATGTGGACCTCCGGCATGAACACCAGGTACTGGAGCAGTTCCAGCAAGCTGCGCTGCTTGGGCGACAGACGGTAATCGAGTGTGGCCGGATCGACCTTCGAAATCAGGTGGAGCAGAATGCGTACCTCGTTCTGAAGCGCGTGGATGAGTTCGTCTTTAGTCAGGATCACGAAGCCGACGTTACCATGAAAAGCGTGAAGCGTAGGAAGTTTAAGATGACGGGCCACCCGGAAGTTGAGACGGATGGACGTGGTGGAGCTACAATGATCTGGCCGGGCGAAACGGAAGCGGGCTCTGCGGGGCGCAACCATGCCCAGGGATAGCCTGGTGGTCTTATCGATGCCTCGAAAATCCCCGCCCGAAGGGCGGAATACTCACTAACGGAGAGCGCTCTCTCTCCATTTCAGGCTGAACCAACACAGGACTGCGGTTGGGGGTCTCCACCAACCCTTCGGATAAATGAATCACTGAAGATGTTTCGTCCTTGCAAGGACTGAGATGAGGGTCCTCTCCCAAAGTTGCGGGTTGTCTGCCGGGCAATTGAAATCCGCACCGCTGGTTAGGGCATCGGTTGCGCGAAGGAGAGCGGCAATAGGAATTCCAGGTAAGTGCTCTCGGAAGTATGCGATCAGCCCCTCGCGCTCCAACCACTGAGAACCATGCCCGACGACGACAACTCCCATTTCAGGAGCTGACGCATCAACATTTCGTGGGTTCGAGAAACCAAGAATGGAGATTACAGGATAACCCTGTCGCTCGAGGACAGCTTCTCGCTCGGTCAAGAGGCTCGGCGAGAACTCGATTTGCAGAAGCGTTTTCAAGGCAATCTTCGACTCCCTGGTGTTACCTTCGGCGGAGACAAGGACATTATTCTCAACGTCAATTCTTGCTCGCCAGCTCAGCCTATGCCTTCACGCCGACTTTTTGAAGAATTGTCATCATTGGGCACCAGTTCGTAAAGGCCGATTGGAACAGGTTCAATCCTACGAAAGCTGTGAAAAGAAACCAGTACGGGCTTACCCAATACCCCAATGCGAGGGAAGCCAGGACGAAAGCTCCTGCGATGAGTCTAAGGTAACGGTCTACGGTCATGACATTGCCTCCTTTTCAATCTGCTGCGGACACGAGATCTTCGCTGCTGGGTGGCAGAGTTTTCGTGCCGCCGCGTTCACTCAAGTAATAGAGAACCGGGACAGTCATTCGAGATAGCACCGTCGAAGCAACCTCCCCTGCCATCAGCGAAATCGCCAGGCCTTGAAAGATCGGGTCGAACAAAATCACACTTGCGCCGACGACCACAGCCGCCGCCGTCAGCAACATAGGACGGAAGCGCACGGCGCCCGCATCGACCACGGCATCTTCTAATGACATTCCGTGCGAGCGGCGCAATTCGATGAAATCGACAAGGATGATGGAGTTTCGAACGATGATTCCGGCACCGGCGATGAAGCCAATCATTGAAGTCGCAGTGAAGAATGCTCCCATCAGCGCATGAGCGGGTAAAATGCCGACCAGCGTCAGCGGAATCGGGGCCATGATTACCAAAGGCGTCTTGAATGACTTGAACCAGCCGACCACTAGCACGTAAATGAGCACCAGAACGGCAGCGAAGGCCAAGCCAAGGTCGCGAAATACCTCGACCGTAATGTGCCACTCGCCGTCCCATTTCATGGAGAAGCGATCGGTGCGGTCCGGTAGCGTCGTGCCTGAGTATTGCTTTACCTGATAGCCTTCGGGCCGTTGGATTTTGTTGACCGCATCACTCATCTTGAGAATGGCGTACACCGGACTTTCGATCTCACCCGCCACGTCCCCCGTGACGTACACCACTGGCCGCAAATTCTTGCGATAAACGCTTTGATCAATCGGGGTCTCCTGGATGTTGGTGACTTCGCGAAGAGAAACCTGCCCGCCCGAGGGGCCGGGCAGCTTGAGATTTTCAAGATCCTCGATGCCGGAGCGATCGGCTCGAGACAAGCGCACTTCGATGGGGACATCCTCCCGCGATGCGGGATCGTGCAGCAGCCCTGTTGAGGCTCCGCTCAGGCCTATCTGGACCGTTCGTGTAACTTCTACCGCTGAGACTCCTTGCAGCGCAGCCTTGTCGAGATCCACTTTCATGTCGTACTTTTTCTGGGAATCTTCCACGTACCAGTCGACGTCCACCACACCTGGAGTCTCTTGGAAAATCTTCTTTATCTTCGCCGCGAGTTCCGTCTGACCTTTGTAGTCCGGCCCATACACCTCAGCAACGAGAGTTTGCAGCACCGGCGGACCCGGTGGAACCTCGGCGACTTTGATGCGCGCGCCAAATGGCACGGCAATTTTGTCCAGTTCCGGCCGCAATTTGCGCGCGATTTCGTGGCTCTGCGCTTTGCGGTCATGTCGAGAGAGAAGATTCACCTGGATATCGGCTTGGTTTGGTTGACGCCGCAAGAAATAGTGTCGCACGAGCCCGTTGAAGTTGTAGGGCCCCGAGGTTCCCGCATAGATTTGGTAATTGATGACCTCTGGTTGTTGGCTCAGGTAACTCCCCAAAGCCTGGGCTACATGTGTCGTCTGCTCCAGTGGGGTTCCATCGGGCATGTCTATGATCACCTGAAATTCGCTCTTGTTGTCGAAAGGGAGCATTTTGACCTGCACCCACTTGAGCGGGACGAACGCCACGGCTGCCAGCAGCAGCACTACCACGGCGCCGAGGAAGAACCACCTCCGCCCTGAATTCTGAATCAGTGGATTCATCAAGCGACGATAAAGCCGCGTGGTCCACCCTTCGGCCTCATGTCCGGACCCAGGACGGTCGGCGTAATGATGCAGCAGGCGCAGAGCGGCCCAGGGTGAAACCACAAAAGCCACGATCAACGAGAACATCATCGCTGCGGAAGCGCCTACCGGAATCGGGCGCATATAAGGCCCCATCAGGCCGTGCACAAAAGCCATCGGGAGAATGGCCGCAATCACTGCGAAGGTGGCGAGGATCGTTGGATTGCCAACCTCGTCCACCGCCTCAATTGCAACGTCAGCAAGTGAGCGGCCACGATTTTCGGGCAGCCGGAAATGGCGAACGATGTTCTCGACCACGACGATGGCGTCATCCACCAAGATGCCGATGGAAAAGATCAGTGCGAAAAGCGTGACCCGGTTCAACGTGTACCCGAACAAGTAGAAGATAGCGAGAGTCAGTGCGAGGGTTACGGGAATGGCCAGCAGCACGACGCCTGATTCGCGCCAACCCAATGCCAGCGCTACCAGTAGCGTGACGGAAAGCGTGGCAAGGAAGAGATGCTTGAGGAGTTCATCCGATTTGTCCTTTGCCGTTTTCCCATAGTTGCGCGTGACGGTGACTTTCAAATCGTTTGGCAGCGTGTTGCCTCGAAGAGAGTCAATCTTTTGCAGAGCGTTCTCAGAAATGAGCGTGGCGTTCGCGCCCTTGCGCTTTGCAAGCGTAATCGTGACGGCTGGGTACTCCGCATTCGCCGTGCTTTCAGTAGTTCCTTTGGCGCTGGCGAACAAAACGTAACTGTCCGGCTCCGCTGGGCCGTCTAGGATCTTTTCCGCCACATCGCGTAGGTATACAGGCCGCCCTGCATGAACTCCTACGACGACTTGTTGTAGTTCTTCCGGGCGCGCAAAGAAGTTGCCAGCTTCGACTTGAAACTCCTCGTTGCCGCGCTCAAAGCTCCCCGCCTGACTGCGCGTATTCGCGGCTCCGAGTTGCATGACAACGGAACTCGGAGTCAGTCCATAGGCTGCGAGGCGTTGCGTGGCCAGGACAACGCACAATTTGCGTGGCTGCCCACCGATAATTGTAGTTTCGGAAACGTCGTCCAGTTGCTTGAGGGAGTGTTCCAATTCACCCGCGATGCGCCGCAACTGATACGCGTCGTAGTTCTTGCCCCAGAGCGTCAGAGCGAGAATGGGCACATCATCTATTGAACGCGCCTTGATGATCGGCTGCGAGACTCCTTGGGGGATGCGGTCGAAGTTCGAATAAAGCTTGTTATAGGTCTTTACGATCGCGTCTTCTTCTTTCGTACCTACATAAAAGCGCACGATCACCATGCTCAGGCCGGGGTGGCTGATGGAGTAGATGTACTCAACTCCCGGTATTTCACGGAGCAGCTTTTCCATGGGCACGGTGGCGCGTTGCGTTACTTCTTCTGCCGACGCCCCTGGCATCTGGGCGAATACGTCCAGCATGGGGACGACAATCTGCGGTTCTTCCTCCCGCGGCGTCTGGAGGATGCTAAAAATCCCCAGAAGGAGAGCACCCACAATGATCAGAGGTGTCAGCTTCGATTGAATGAAAAGGTGCGCAATCTGGCCCGCCAGTCGCAGGACGTGAGTGGATTCGCCTGGTTTGGGAGATGTGTCGCTCATGGCCGTATTGCGATTCGTTTGCCGCTCAAGTCGCGGTCTCCCGCTACAGCTACTAGCTTTTCTTCGTCTTGTAGTCCGGAGAGAACTTCAATCTGTTCTCCGGCGCTCTTGCCAAGCGTGACGTAACGCAATCCGGCGATCTGGTTCGCGTCGAGCACGTAAACTCCCTGGAGTTGGCCGCGCTCTACCAATGACCTGCGTGGAATCAACAATGCCGATCGCTCGCCGCGTGAGAAACGCGCCCTCCCGAAGAGCCCGGAGCGGAGACGCGCATCGCCTGGCAATTCGACTTTCACGAGGAAGCTACGGCTGGCCGGATCGGCCGCTGGAACGATTTGTACGACCTTGCCGGAAAGCTGGACATTTCCAAGTGCGTCAATCGTCACTGGGCTGACCTGCCCTACATGGACAAGACGAAATTCGCTTTCGTCTACCGTGACTTCGAGTCTGTAGCTCCGCTCATCTTCAATGGTGAAGATAGGCATGCCGGGCGAGGCCAGCATGCCGGCATCGGCCTTTTTTTCCGTCACTATGCCGGTAAACGGCGCGCGTATGCGCGTATATCCGAGCGAAGTTCGAGCCTGTGTTAGACCTGCATTTGCTTGTGCCTGTCCGGCTCGCGCCATACCGCACCGTGCTTCCGCTGACTGGTAACGAGCCTTGATCTCGTCGAACTCCTGTGGACTGACCGATTTCTTCTCATACAGTTGTTGGTAGCGCTTCAGCGTCGCGCTGGCGAGAGCAAGCTCCGAATCGGTGGCGGAGAGTTCTTTTTCCGAAGCCGTTACGGCAGCCATAGCCTGGTCCACTGCGGCGCGAAGTTGCGCGTCATCGAGAACCGCAAGCACCTGACCGCTTTGCACGCGGTCGCCTTCATGAGCACGGATCTCCAAGATATTGCCCATCACCTGGCTGGAAATCTGGCTAGTTTGCGTAGCGCGCACCGTTCCCACAGCCTCCAACCAGTCAGGGATCATCGTCTTTTGCACGACAATCACCGAAACGTCGCTCAACGTTTCTGGTGGAGCAGTCGCTGCACGCCGTTCGTTCGTGCAACCTGCTAACACTCCGCCCAAAGCCATAAAAAGTACGTAGGAGACTTTGATTGTGTGAGTCTTGTAGCTCATGGCGTCACCACGGGAGACTGAGGATTCAAAGTTCCGCTGGCCAGTTCGAGATTCGCGTAGCCAGTGTGATAGCGGTAGACCGCTTCCCAATATTCTGTCTGGCTGCGCCGGGCGGCTTCTTCCGCCGCGAGCAGATCGGTAATCGTCGAAAGGCCGGAGTCGTAGCGGTTTTGATTGATGCGCAAGCTTTCCTGAGATTCGGCAATCGATGCGCGAGCCACTTCAACCTGTTGACGGGCGGAGTCCAGTTCATAGTAGGCGCGACGGACTTCGAACCGAGCAGCAACATTCGCCATTTCTCTTGCTGCAGCAACCTTCTCCTGCATGGCTCGCTCATGGGAGAGCCGGGCCCGCTTGGCTCCGCCTTCGAACAAATCGAACTGAATCTCGATTCCGGCCAGCCAGTTATTCCCGCCCCCTCCGGCGACGAAGGTCGGGTTGTCGGCTTCCCAGCCCGCAAACGCGTTCACACGTGGGCCGAATGATGACTTCGCGATCGACACGCTCTGCTGCTGCGCCGCCTCCTCTGAGCGGATGCGTTTCAGGTCCGGACGCATATCCACTGCTTTTTTCTCTTTTTCATCGAGCGTCGTTGTGGGGAGATCTCTTTCTGCGAGAGCCTCGGCTGGATCGACATCATTTTCCATGGAAATCCCCATGGAGACGCTCAACTGTGCCCGCGCCAGTGCCAGGTTATTTTGAGCGCGAATGAGTTCCTGCTTGCGAGTTGCCAGCCGCACCCGGGCGCTCAGTAAATCGGATTCCACCGTCACGCCGCTTTCGAAGCGATCCTTGCTGCGGTCGAGGATTGCCTGTGCCGTCTTGACGCCTTGCTCGGCGACCTCCAACTGCTTCTTCGCGAGCAACACGCCGTAGTAGGCGTCCACAACGCGGAAGATGATTTCTTGGTCGGCGCGTTCCAGTTGATGGCCTGCGGCGTCCTTCACGTGTTCCGCGCGGTTGATCGCACGCCAACTGCCGAAGGAATCAAATAGATTCCAGGTTCCGCCAAAGCGCGTCGCGAAGTTGCCGAAGGGAGCCGGCGTGTTCAGGACGTTCAGCGCGAAGTCCGCCGTCGTGAATCGCTGTTGTCGCAACTTGCTGCCAAATACGTACACAGGATCGTTGCCGCGCGTTGCCGTTTCGGAAAAAGAGACATGCGGCAGGAGGAAGGACCGAGCTACCCGAACATCCGCTGAGGCAGCCTTTGTATCGGCGAGCGCCGCTTTGCGTTCCGGGTTCTTCTCGAGGGCGATGTTGACGGCCTGTTGCAGAGTAATCGGAGAGGCCTGCTGTGCTTGTTGTGCGAAGAGCATCCCCGGAATCGACAACACAACTAGCCAGATCAACAAGACGTTCTCTGCAAACCTAGATACGCCTTCTAGCCCTCCAAGAGGCTTTGGCAATCTTTGACTTTCTTCACCGTTTTGTCGTCTGCATATTCTCATTGAGCGATTTCATCCTTGTACAGTTGCTGGAGTCGGTGCGAGCCATGGCGTTTTCTCTTCGACGATCTCGTAGGTCGTGTGCAGGCTGGCCGTTTGCTTCACCATCGCACCAACTGAGCAGTACTTCTCCTCGGAGAGCCGGATAGCTTCCTCGACTGCCGTAGGATCTATTTCGAATCCGGTGACTACATGGTGGAGACGGACCGAGGTAAAAACTTGCGGTGGACGTTCGGCCTGATCGGCTTCCACTCGCACTTCGTAGCCAGTCACTTTTTGGTGGTACTTCTGTCGAAGGACGGTGATGACATCGAATGCTGTGCAGCCGGCCAGCCCTACGGCGACCAGCTCGATAGGCTTGGGACCGGTGCCCCCGGCTGCGTCGTCAAGCAATATGTGGTGTTCGCTACCGGTCGTCGCGGCGAATTGCCTTTCCGCCCTAAACGGTTGAGTAAGCAGGACCTTACCAGTAATCATTTGTGCCTCTCATAGGCCCCGGTAATTTGGACCCAGACAAATGAATGCAAGGGAGCGGATTTTGTTACAGGAAAATGCGGAGGGGGCTGGAACAAACTTGTGTGGGGCCTACCTTCGGTTCACTTCGCTGGCGTCGTGTCTAGCGATCTTGCTCATTAATCCTTGATACTCGGACATCAATTCGCGCCTGAGTCTCGCAGCGATGCGCGGGTCGGGGGACTCATTTGGTGCCGTTCGGCACTGGAGGATCGACTTCTCCAGGCTCGATAGAAAGGCTTTGCAAGGCTCGCAGCCATCCATGTGCTTTTGCAGTTCTTCGCAAAGAGAATCATCAAGCTCGTCATCAAGATAGTTTGAAAGTTCGGCGAACATTTCCTTGCAGTGCCGTTGGTGCGGCTGCGCGGGAAGATGTGTCTCCGCGGAGGGTTTCGTCGTTTCGCGACGCACGCCATGCTCAGCCTGCGTGGCGAGCTCCTTTCGCACGAAGAGTCGCGCCCGGTGCAGCCGCACGCGGATTGTCCCTGGCCGGAGCCCTGTGATTTCGGCCACGTCCCCGTCGGATAGTTCCTCCATATCGCGCAGCACGAGGACAAGCCGATAGTCCGGCGGCAATTTCCGCACTGCTTCTCGCAAGCGCTTTGCATTCTCGCGACGCAACAAAGTAGTCTCTGGCGTTCCATCGGGATTGCCCGATAGCTTCTGCAATTCGTGACGGTCGGGCATCAATTCATCGAGGGAGAGATCTTCCTTGGGAGCAAATTTGCTCTTGCGTCTGCTCATTAGGCAGCGGTTCTTCGCTACCTTATAAAGCCACACCATGAGAGCTTTGGGACTATCGAATTTAGGCAGGTTGGGAACCGATTTGAGAAGCACTTCCTGCATGGTGTCTTCAGCATCCTGCCGCTGCCCACACACCTTCATGCTGAACGAAAAAACTGTTTTCTGTAACAATGCCAGCGCTTCCTCCAAAGATTTAGGGTCCTTGCGCTGAATCAATTGAACGACTTGGTCGATTTCGGGTCGCACGGGCTAACTGTAGCACGCCAAGGGCAGGTGCTTTCCCGTATGCGTTTTCGACTCTGGTTTGCTACTTGCCGCCAACACGATGTTTTCCCCTGTCACTGACGTGGGTGCAGGATTGGGCGCAGCTCGAGAAGAGAGAATGGCCCCGATATTTTGTAAGCGACACCAGACATAGCACTTAGATTTTGCGCACTCCCGGCTGTTAACCGAAGGGTTGCTAGTTCGAATCTAGCCCGGGGAGCCAAACTTCAATGCCCGCACAGATCGAAAAATCCATCGGAGCGCCGAGGACTCGCCGCTGGCGCGAGTTTGTCCGGTGAAGCAGGAATGAGGCTGTTACTTTGTTGTATCATAGGAAATAGTTTCGCGGATTAGTGATCTTCGATTGAAGAACATGCGGAGGAAAAATTCATGTCGTCAGCACCTCAAGCGGCTACGACTTCGAAGACGATGCTATGGGCCGGATACATCATCAGCGCCATCCCTGTGCTGTTCCTGATCTTGAATGGGGTCATGAGCGTGATTAAGCCAGAGATGGTCAAGCAGGGAGTCGCGCACCTGGGATATCCGGAAAGCGCCGCTCCCAGCATCAGTATCGCGATGGTCGCTTGCGCGCTTGTTTATGCGATTCCACGCACCTCCATTCTCGGCGCGATCTTGCTGACGGGCTATCTTGGAGGCGCGACCGCTTCTCACGTGCGCATCGGCGAACCGTTTTACTTTCCAATCATTTTTGGCGTGCTTGTTTGGCTAGGGTTATTCCTCCGCGATGAACGCCTACGGGCAATCGTTCCTATACGAAAATAAGCTGCGACGTTGCTGGAGCGGAATGCTGAAGCGCGTTTCCAGTGATCAATGTAACCGCGCTGCATGCCTTGCCATCGCAAATCCCGCAGCGTAAGCTTCCGCCCAATGAAGCGAAGCGAAGAAAAATCCTCTAGCAGCGAAGGTGCCCGCCCGATCCCGCCGGGCGACGCGGCCAATTCGGCGGCCCGCCTCGATTCGTGGAAGGAAA
This sequence comes from Candidatus Acidiferrales bacterium, assembly GCA_049592615.1. Lineage (GTDB taxonomy): Bacteria > Acidobacteriota > Terriglobia > Acidiferrales > UBA7541 > Palsa-295. The sequence goes on along the minus strand of JBAWGF010000227.1, from coordinate 24,111 downwards.
TCGCCAACTACTTGAAACGCGAAGTGCGCACGGCGCAGCGTTGGGAGAAGCTCGAACACCTGCCGGTTCATCGTCACCAGCACGATAAGCTGGGTTCGGTATATGCATTTCCCGCGGAACTCGACCGGTGGTGGAAGGAGCGACGTCCGCGGCTTGAATCCGAAAACGTTGCGGAGGGGGCGGCCGGTGGACGACTGCGCCTCGCCGTGCTCCCTTTTGAAAATCTCAGCGGGAATCCCGAGGAAGAGTACTTTGCCGACGGGATGACGGAGGAAATGATCGCCCAGTTCGGCCGTTTGCATCCCGAGCAATTGAGCGTGATCGCCCGAACCTCGATGATGCAATACAAGGGGACGCGAAAAACCATCGAGCAAGTGGGCAGAGATCTTCACGTGGACGCAGTTCTCGAAGGCAGCGTCCGCCGCGCGGCCGACCGGTTGCGCATTACCGCGCAGCTGATTCAGGTCAGCGATCAATCGCATCTCTGGGCCGAAACGTATGACCGGACTGTGGCGGACGTTCTCGAAATTCAGACCAGCGTGGCCGAGCACATCGCGAAATCCCTGGAAGTGCAGTTAATGCCCAAGCCGCAGCCAAAGCCCGCGGCATCAACTCGCAATTCCGCGGCGCACGACGCCTATCTCCGCGGACGTTATTTCTGGAATCGGCGGACGGAGCCCGAGTTTTTCCGCGCGATCGAATACTTCAAGAGCGCCGTCGAAATGGACCCGAATTTTGCGCTCGCCCATTCGGGCCTCGCAGACATCTATAACACGCTCGGATGGTACGGCGTCCTGACCGGCAAGGAAGCCTGGGAGCGGGCCGAAACAGCGGCTCGAAAAGCGCTGGCGATCGACAAGGACCTTGCCGAGGCGCACACGTCGCTTGCATTCACGCTCCATTCGTTCGCATGGGATTGGACTGCGAGCGGTCAGGAATACCGCCGCGCCATCGAGCTCGATCCAAACTACGTGACGGCGCATCAGTGGTACGCGTTTTATCTGATGGCACTGGGGCGGCTCGAAGAGGCGGCGGAGCAGATGAATCAGGGACTGGCGCTCGATCCGCTCTCGCTCGTGCTCAATTCCTACCTCGGATGGGTTCACTACTTTTCCCGGAAGTACGATCAGGCAATCAAGCAAATCCAGAAGACGCTCGACATGGAACCGAAATTTCTCATCGCCCATTTCATCCTGGGCTTAACGTACGCTCAAAAGAAGATGCCCAAGGAAGCAATCCGCGAATTTCAATTGGCGCGCGAGATCATGGGAGAGAGCGTTTTGGTTCTCACCGGCCTCGCTCACGTCAATGGATTGGCTGGCAAGACCGCCGAGGCGAAGCGATACCTGCAAAAACTCAGGCTCCTCGCGAAAACCCAGCATGTGTCGCCTTACCAGATTGCATACGCCTGCGCCGGCTGCGGGATGAAAGAGGAGGCCTTCAAGGAACTCGACCTGGCCGTCGAGGAACGTGCGAGCTGGCTCGTACACCTCCGCATCGAGCCCGGCCTTGACAAGCTGCGCAGCGATCCGAGATTTGAGAAAATCGCCGCCCGCTTGCAGCTTCCGAAGTGACCTCAGTAAAGCCTCCCTCCCTTGCGCGAACCTGCGTTCTGGAATATAAGCGCAGTTAATGGCGAGAGTCGCGCTATTCATCCCCTGCTTCGTCGATCAACTGACTCCCGAGGTCGGCCTGGACATGGTGCGTGTCCTTCGCCGTCTTGGCTTCGATCTGGACTTCCCCGAAGCGCAGACCTGTTGCGGCCAGCCCGCGTTCAACACCGGCTATTGGGACGATGCCAGGCCACTGGCGGAGCGCTTCGTGAATATGTTTCGTTCCGCCGAAGCGGTCGTGTGCCCCTCGGGATCGTGCACCACGATGGTCCGCAGTTTTTATCCCGATTTGTTGGCTGGGTCGCCGCTACGGGAAGAAGCGCTGAAGCTCCGACAGTGCGTATTCGAATTTTCCGAATTTCTCGTGAAGGTAGCGGGGGTGACCGCCGTCGGCGCGAGCTTTCCTCACCGCGTGGCGGTTCACGACGCGTGTCACTCGTTGCGCGAACTGCATTTGAAACAGGAAGCTCGCGAACTCTTGCGCCACGTTCACGGGATGGAACTGGTCGAGATGCCCTACAGCGAAGATTGCTGCGGCTTTGGCGGAACCTTCGCGGCAAAATTCAACATGATTTCCGCCGCCATGGGCGACGCAAAGGCCGGAAACGCCGAGGCTTCCGGCGCCGAGTATGTCACTTCGACCGATCCCAGTTGCCTGATGCACATCGACGGAATTCTGCGCCGGCGCAACTCCAAAGTGCGGACGATCCATCTGGCGAGCATCCTTGCGCAGGTGGCATCCCCCGCCGACCGCGGCCGCCGCGCACCCATCGAGGAGAAAGCGCGATGAGCACGGCCGCGCAGGAATTTCTTCGGAACGCGGCGGAAAAATCCGCTGACCTCACGCATCGCCAGATCATCCGCAAAGGAATTGACCAATACAACGCTGCGTTTGACCGCGGCCGCTCGCGCTTTCTCGATTGGGAAGCAGCGCGCCAAAGATGTCACGCGCTCAAGTGGGAAGCGATCAACCATCTCGACCGGTACCTCGAGGAATTCGAACAGCGCGTCAAGGACCGCGGCGGGAACGTATTCTGGGCGGAAAACTCCGAGGAAGCGTGCCGGTACATCACCGACCTCGCCACCCGGCACGGCGTGCGCAAAGTTGTGAAATCGAAGTCCATGGTTTCCGAGGAAATCCATTTGGGGTCCGCGCTCGAAAAGGTGGGGATTCAGGTAGTCGAAACCGATCTCGGCGAATACATCGTGCAACTCCGCAACGAGCCTCCCTATCACATCGTCACGCCCGCCATGCACCTGACGCGCACGCAGATTGCCGAGCTGTTTCAGGAGAAAATCGGCGGCATTGAAACCGATGACCCGCAATACCTGGTGGCCGCCGCCCGCCGCGCCCTGCGTCGAGATTTCTTCTCTGCCGAGATGGGAATCAGCGGCGCGAATTTTCTGGTTGCCGGCTCCGGCATGATTGCCCTCACGACGAACGAGGGCAACGGGCGATTGTGCACCAGCCTCCCGCGCATTCATGTGGCCCTCGCGGGAATCGAGAAAGTGATTCCGCGCCTGGAGGATTTGGCTACGCTCTGGCCAGTCCTGGCGACTTCCGGCACCGGCCAGCCCATCACTTGCTACAGCACGCTGATCGGCGGACCCCGCCAGCCGCACGAGATTGACGGCCCCGAAGAATTTCACGTAGTCCTCCTGGATAACGGCCGCAGCGAATTGCTCGCCGATCCCGAGCAGCGCGAAGTGCTGCATTGCGTTCGATGCGGCGCTTGCATCAACGCCTGCCCTGTTTTCCGCACCGTCGGCGGTCATACCTACGGCACCACCTATCCTGGCCCGATCGGCAGCGTGCTGACGCCCCATCTGCGCGGGATGAACGAATTCCAACATCTTTCCTACGCGTCGTCGCTTTGCGGCGCATGCACCGACGCATGCCCCGTCAAGATCGACTTGCATCATCATCTTTTGCAAAATCGCCGGAATGCCGTGAATACGGCGAAGCGCCCCTGGAGCGAACGGCTCAGCTTTAAGCTGTGGCGTTGGACGGTGATGAGCCGAGGCCGCTTCGAATTCCTGGGTGGATTGGCTCGCGTGGCCATGCGTGTCCTTTACCGCCTGGGGATGGAAGGAACCATCCTCGATCCCGCGCGTCCCTGGACCAAGAATCACAACGCGCCGCGCATTCCCGAGAAATCGTTCCGCGCGCTTTGGAAGGGGCACGATGGAAAGAATTGAAAATCCCGCCCGCGAACGCATCCTCGAACGCGTTCGGACCGCTATGCGCACGCCTGCGCCGCGCCATCCGGATGCGGGAGGAGGGCGAATCTTTGCGCCGGTCACGAATCCGCTCGAACGGTTTCAGAAGGAGTGCGCGGCAAACATAACGGAATTTTTCGCCACGTCCGGCGTGCGCGCGAGCGCGGCAGCCGTCGCTGAAGTGTTGGGAGGACTCCCGCCGGGCGACATCTTCGTGCAGGACGCGCCTGTTCTGCGCCGCATGGCTCCGGCGTGGCAGGGCGCGCGGACAATTCATTGGTCGAGCGAGGGACGCCCGGATGAGACGGCGCAGGCCACGATTACGTTGGCCGAAACACTCGTCGCCCTGACAGGCTCCGTCCTCGTATCCGCGGCTTGCGGCGGGCGGGGAGCTTCCGTCGTCGCACCGGTTCACATCGTGGTCGCTGAAAATAGCCAACTGGTTCCCGACCTGGACGCAGCCTTCGCTCGCATGCGCGAGCGCGGCACACCCACCGAGAACTCCTACGTTTGCTTGATTACCGGTTCCAGCCGGACGGCCGACATCGAAAAAATTCTCGTCATGGGAGCGCACGGCCCGCGCCGCTTGATCGTGGTTCTTTCCGACCGATTCGACTAAGGGCAAAGACGCTGAATATGGACCGCGGCGGCACGGGTTGCCGCTTGGAGACTTTTAAACCTCGCTGGCGATCTTCTGCTGCCGCGCGGCTTTCTGCGCGCCGTATTCCTTCCACGTGAGCCAGACGATAGCGGCGTCGAAGATCGTCAACATGGCGAGGGCGAAGGAATGAGTGAATGTGTAGCGATAAATCTGGTAAGCCATGAAGGCGCCGAAGACGGCAATGGTAAGTGGATAGGCCCAGAATTTGTTGCGCATGAGCGCGATGACGAGCGCGACTTTCACGACACCATGAGAGAGCAGATACAGTGAAGCAAACATCGGGTCGGCATGCGCCAGCCTTCCGGTGAGGTGGACGAAATGCACGGCGATGAAATTGTGCGGGTGCCTGGCCGCCTCGCGCTCCAGCAGTCCACGGACGAATGAATCGAGCCGGGACGGCGGGATGAACCACAGCGCTACACCGCCGAGCGTCTCAAAAACACCGCCGAGCCCCTTCAGAGTGATGCCAGTCTCGAAAGTCTCATGGAGCAGGTGCCGGTAGCGGTTCATAAGCGGCAGTCGAGCACGGCGGCACCGTTGACGCGGTCGCTCTTCAAATCGTTCAACGCGCGATTGGCCTCGCGCAAAGGATACGTGGCCACCTCGGTGCGAATAGGAATCTCGGCGGCCACGCGCAGGAAATCCTCGCCATCCTGGCGCGTATTGTTTGCCACACTGCGAATCATGCGCTCCTGATAGAGCAGATCGTAATCGAATTGCGGGATGGGGCTCATGTGAATTCCGCCGAGGACGAGCACGCCGCCCTTTTTCAGCGCCTTAAGCGCCGGAGGCACGAGTTCTCCTGCCGGAGCGAAAATAATAGCAGCATCCAGCTTGGCGGGAGGCTCGTCCGTGGCTTCGCCGGCCCAGACCGCACCAAGGCGGCGAGCGAGTTCCTGATGGCTCTTTCCTCGCGTGCAGGCATGCACTTCCGCGCCCCAGTGTCGCGCCACTTGAATGGCTACATGCGCAGCGTTGCCAAATCCGTAGAACGCGAGCCGGCCGCCACGTTTGATTCCCGAGAGCCGCAAGCAGCGAAAACCAATGATGCCGGCACACATGAGCGGAGCGGCCTGATCATCAAGGAATTTATCCGGAATCAGGTACACGAATTTTTCAGGTGCCACGCCGAATTCCGCGTAACCGCCATCGACCGTGTACCCGGTGAACGCCGGATGGTCGCACAAATTTTCCTTGCCGGCGCGGCAGTACTCACAAACCTCGTCGGCGCGATGCAGCCATGGAATTCCCACGCGAGCGCCAAGCGGAAAGCGATGCGCTCCATCGCCGAGTTTCTCGATCGTACCAATCACCTGGTGGCCGGGTATGACTGGGGATTTGCGCGGCGGGAGTTCGCCTTCGATGACGTGGAGATCGGTGCGGCAGACTCCGCAGACGTTGACGCGCACGAGCACTTCGCCCTTGCCGGGCTCCGGAGCGGGAACGTCCGCAAATTCGAGCGGATTCGATTGAATGGGCGCGGGCGCGCGAAGGAGACAAGCTTTCATTTGGCTCACGTCTAGCGTACATCCGAATCGGCGCGGCCGGGAAATTCCGATCCGCGGTGTTCAGGGGCTGAAGCCCTGACCTACCCGCATTCTTGCCGAACGCTGCGTGACTCGCGCAGCGCACCGCTGAACAGGTCGTCCAGGATGCTCTTTTCCATTTCGCGGATATAATCCAGCGGATGCAGTCAACGAGGGGACGATGCCTAAGAAAAGATTCAAGGACCTGAGCGAGCGAGAGATCCTCGCGCTCGCGATTCAGCTCGAAGAAGAAGACAGCCGCGTGTACGGCGACTTCGCCGAAGGACTTCGCGAACCCTATCCCGGCACCGCGAAATTATTCGAAGACATGCAGGCCGAGGAGTCCCGCCATCGTCAGAGACTGATCGACATGTATCGCCAGCGATTCGGCGATCACATCCCCCTGATTCGCCGCCAGGACGTCAAAGGGTTCCTTGAACGGCGTCCGGTGTGGCTGGTGCGCCCCCTCGGAATCAACACGGTTCGAAAGCAAGTCGAAGTCATGGAATTTGAAACGCGCCGATTCTACGAGCGCGCGCTCGAGCAGGTCTCGGACGCCTCCACGCGGAAGCTTCTCGGCGACCTGGCAGAAATCGAGCGCCAGCACGAAAGCCTTGCCGGAACGCTCGAGGAAAAACATCTGCCCGCCGCGACTCTCAAGGAAGAGGAAACCTCTCGCCGCCGAGTTTTCGTGCTCCAAATCATCCAGCCGGGCCTAGCGGGCCTGATGGATGGATCGGTTTCGACACTCGCTCCCATTTTCGCAGCCGCTGTCGCGACGCACAAAACTTGGGACGCTTTCCTGGTCGGCCTCGCCGCGTCGCTCGGCGCAGGCATTTCCATGGCTTTTGCAGAGGCTCTCTCGGACGACGGTTCGCTCACAGGCCGAGGCCAGCCCGTTGTCCGGGGGCTCGTCACCGGCCTGATGACCACGGCCGGAGGAATCGGCCACACTTTGCCTTTCCTAATCTCTGATTTTCGCGTAGCCTTCACCGTCGCCATGATTGTCGTAGCCCTCGAGCTCGCCATCATCAGCTACGTTCGCCACAGATATATGGACACACCGATTCTCTCTTCCGCCTTTCAAGTGATTGTCGGCGGCTTGGCTGTTTTCGGAGTGGGCATCTGGATTGGAAGTTCATAGTCTTCCTCAGCCAGGCTAGGCGCGTCAGGCACTTCTAGGCAGGGCCGCCGGGTCTGTTCTAGAATCGCGCAGCAATGGCCGCAGACATCCGCATCGGCACTTCAGCGTTCACCGCCGCGGGGTGGGAAGGCTCCTTTTATCCCGAAGGGATGCAGCCGGCCGATTACCTCCACTACTACGCGCAGCAGTTCGATACGGTCGAAGTGGACAGCACCTACTATCGCATTCCCGCGCCTGCGATGGTGAAACGCTGGTACGAGCAGACACCGAAGAACTTTCTTTTTGCCCTGAAAATCGTTTCAACAATTACGCACGAAAAAGTCCTGGTGGATTGCGAAGAGGAATTGCGCCAGTTCATTTCCTCGGCGGACCTTCTGGGCGAGAAACTCGGGCCGCTGCTCTTTCAGTTTCCTTATTTCAACAAGAAGGCGTTTCCCGACGGGGCGGCATTCTTCGCGAGGCTCGAGCCGTTCATGAAGAAATTGCCGCGCGGCTATCGCTTTGCCGTAGAAATCCGCAACAAAGCGTGGATGGTCCCGCGATTCGCGGACATCCTTCGCGAGCGGGGCGTCGCACTCACCCTGGTTGACCACCCCTGGATGCCGAGGCCGCGTGAAGTTTTTTCGCGCACCGACCCCATCACGGCCGACTTCACATACATTCGGCTGCTCGGCGACCGCAAGGGGATCGAAGAAGAAACGAAAACGTGGGACAAAACGATTGTGGACCGCAAACGAGAGCTTGCCGAATGGGTCGAAATCGTCCGAAAAGTTCACGAGCGCCGAATCCAGATTTTCGTCTATGTAAACAACCACTATGCGGGACACGCCCCCGCGACTGTGCGTCAGCTTTCCGAAATGTTGCAGAAGCGGAAGTAACGGCCGCAAAGCCGCACGTATTTTCAAGGAGGAGCTACCGATGAGATTGCGAAGCGTGGTTGGAGTGCTAGCCTTGATGTTCCTTGCTTCAATCGCCTGCGCGCAGGATGCGGCGCCGCGTGTCGTCAAGTATCACGTGACGATGGACTCGGTGAAGTACGTCTATGGCGTGGCGGCGCCCGTAGCCCGGCTGTCGCCCGGAGACTTTCTCGATGCCGATACGGTGGACGCCTTTGGCAACGCCATTCAGAGGCCGGGCGACACCCTTGCTCTCGTCAAGGGCGATAATCCGCTCACGGGCCCGTTCTATATCGAAGGCGCTCAGCCGGACGACACTCTCGTGATCCAGTTCCTCGAGATGGACGTGACGTCGCCGCAGGGCGTCGGGGCATTCGCTCCCGGCTTCGGCGCGCTGAATTCGACGGGTTATACGCCGATGGTGAATCCGCGTCTCCCCGAACGCATTTGGCTGTATCCCCTTCAACGCGAGGAAGGAACTGCAATCTTTCACGCGCACGATTCGGACTTCTCCGTAAAGATTCCGCTCCATCTTTTTCTCGGCTGCATCGGGGTTGCTCCGGCCGGTGGCGAGGCGCGGAGTTCGGTTGTCCCGGCGGAGTTCGGCGGGAATATGGACGCGCCCGAAGCGAGCGTCGGCAACACGCTTTACTTGCCGGTGAACGTCCCCGGCGCGCTGCTCTATATGGGCGACGCCCACGCGGCAATGGGTGACGGCGAGGTCGCCGGCACGGCCATCGAAGTCCCGATGCACGTCCGGTTACGCGTTTCGCTGATCAAAGGTCAGCGCATCGAGTGGCCGCGCTTTGAGAACCAGGATGAAATAATGATTGCCGGAATCTATCGTCCCGTGGACGACGCCCTGCGCATCGCTTTTACGCAACTCATCGCCTGGATTCACACCGATTACGGCCTTTCGGAACTCGATTCCTACGAATTGCTCTCGAAGGTCGCGCGGATCCACCTGACCGAAATGGTAGATCCGAATTACGTGGTGATCGCGAAGATCGAAAAGAAGTACCTGCCACCCCGCAAACATTAGGCGAAACCACGCTCAAACTTCCCACGGCCAAACGCGGGGCGGCTCACGGAGCGTCGCTGGACAAGCTTGATTTTCGATTATTTGCGTTGCTTCGTTGACAGTGCGGGTGCCTCACCCCTAGAATCTCGGCGGCGCCGGACACCTCCTCGTCGCAAGACACCAGCCAAATTCGTGTCCCCCGCCGGAGACGGCCAATAGCTCCTGGGGCTTCCAAACCCAAAGTAGCCATCGTGGATGACGACGCGAGCCTTCGCTCGAAGATTGCGTCCTCCTTGCGCGCCGATTTCGAAGTTCTCGAAGGCGAGGACTACCCGGCGGCGTACCGCCTTCTGCAGGAATCAGAGCTGGAAGTTCTTCTGCTCGGCCTGCCGATGGCGTCGGGAGGGGTGAAGGAATGCACCGAGCTGCTCAGCCGACTCGACGGCAGCGAAATCGACACGCTCGTCATCGTGCTCAGCGGCGATACAAAGAAAACCACGGCGCTGAAAGTAATTGATTCCGGTTCCTACGATTATTTCATCAAGCCAATTGATACCGATGTCCTGCGCCACCTTCTCGAGCGTGCGATTGAAAAGCTCCACATGCAGCGGGAGAACCGCATCCTGCGGCAAGAGGTCAGTCGCAAGCATGAGGTCGGCGACCTGATTGGCTCGACCGACGCCATGCGCCCGGTCTTTGATGCGATCAAGAGGATGGCGCCAGCGGCGACGAGTGTGATCATCCGGGGGGAAAGCGGAGTCGGAAAAGAACTCGTTGCCCGGGCGCTCCACGAACAGGGACCCCGCCGCAGCCGCGCCTTCGTCAGCGTCAATTGCGCGGCGCTGCCCGAGGGGCTGATGGAAGCGGAGCTCTTTGGCTACGAGAAGGGCGCATTCACTGGGGCTGCCGCGACAAAGGAGGGCCGGATCGAACTCGCTCACCACGGCACGCTTTTCCTCGATGAAATTGCCACGCTTACACCACCACTTCAAAGCAAGCTTCTGCGCGTGCTGGAAGATCACGCCCTCACGCGTCTCGGGGGCAAGAAGGCGATTCGCGTGGATTTCCGTTTGATCACCGCGACAAATGAAGACCTTGAGGAGATGGTCCGCGAAGACCGGTTCCGCGAGGACTTGTACTACCGCATCCATGTGGTGCCCATCTTTGTTCCCGCGCTTCGCGAGCGCGTGGAGGATATTCCCGTGCTCGCGGAATACTTCGTCAGCGTCTGTTGCGCTACCAACCGCTTTCCGCCAAAACGGATTGCCGAAGAAGCGATGCGAGCGCTCAAACGCTATTCGTGGCCAGGAAATGTGCGGGAACTCGAGAATGCGGTTCAGCGCCTGGTGCTCATGACCGATGATGACGTCATCAACCTCAAAGATTTGCCCGCCGACATTGTCCAGGCTGGCGGGCGTGACTCGCGCAACCGTTTCAAGATGCCCGCCGGCGGGATCAGCCTCGACAAGGAAATGGAGGCTTATGAGCGCCGCTGGATCGCCGAGGCGCTCGAGCAGGCCAAACAGGCAAAATCAGAGGCCGCGCGCCTGCTCGGCGTGGATCGCAACCGGCTCAACTATCTTTGCCGGAAACACAATCTTTAGACTCGCGTTTAAGAATTCAACGAACGATTCATGATTTCACGCCCAAAACGCTCTAGGGATGTCTCGCTCCGGCAATCGCGCCCGATCGATCCCCAATTCGCTAAGTTTCGACTGTGTGTCGCGCGGTCCCATATCCACCATCGCGGGGTATTTGCTCTCGAAAAGATTCCAGCTGGCCGGGAGGTGATTGAGTACACGGGCGAAAGAGTGAGCCGGCGAGAAGCCCGCCGGCGATACCTGCGCGGCTGGGGACGGAAGGATTTGCAAGTAACCTACCTTTTGCGAGTGAGTCTTTACTGGTCAATTGATGGCGGCGCAGGAGGCTGCGGAGCGGAACTCATCAACCACAGCTGCGAACCCAACGTTGCTTTGAAAGGAATCAAGGGGCGCCCTGTGTTTGTGAGCCTGCGAAAGATTCGAGCTCGAGAAGAACTCGTGTTCGATTACCGCTACCCTAAAGACTGCACCGTTGTTGCTTGCCGATGCGGCTCGAAGAGTTGCCGGGGAACGATCAACGCGAAGTAGCAAGCAAGCCCGGAGAGGAGTAGGGGTGATTCGACGATTACCTGCACTGTTCAATTGTCCGCCGAGCGTATTGCAAATTCTGGTAGCTTGACGCATCGAGCGCGACTGGAATAGGTTGTCGGTTTCTCGAGTGTTCGATCCATCTCCATGGCTGTAAATCGAAAGATATTCCGAAGGAGCAAGAAGAAGACCGGGACGACTTCCGGCCGGTCCTTCATTCGCCCCGAGGAGCGGCCGGACCTCACCAGTCCGGTGCTGAAAAAGCGTGGCACGTAGATTTCCTTTGATCCTGGCCGGCTCGACGGACGAAGTTGCTCGACGTCTCGTCAGGCAATGGAAGGGATTTGGCGCCCGCCTCCTGGTTCCCCGGGATCTCTCTGAGCGCGGATGGGAGTTTCACTCAGACGCAAGGACCCCCTCCGATGGCGTTGTGCACAGGCACCGGATTGAATCTGGTGAGATTGGGGGTGTGCTCGTTCGCCTGCCTCGTGTTTCCGAACAGGACCTGCGGCACATCAGGCTTGTCGATCGGGCGTACGTCGCGATTGAAATGACTGCTTTTCTCACCGCGTGGCTAAATTCGCTGACTTGCCCCATTCTCAATCGGCCTGCTCCCGCCTGTCTTTTTGGATCGAACTGGCGCCCCGAACACTGGATTCAAACAGCGACTCAGATTGGCATCCTCACGCGGCCCGTGCGGCGAGATGCTCCTCCGAAAAATGCTTACACTAGAGCGACTGAGAAATCCGTTGTAACGCTTACCGTCGTCGGCAACCGGTGTTTTGGGCCGGCAGATGAGTTTCTCAAACGAGATGCGAGGCGACTTGCGCAAGCGGCTGCCACGGACCTTCTGGCTGTGCACTTCAGCCGACCGAGTCGGGGTGCACTTTTCATCGGCGCAGATCCGAGTCCGAACCTGGCGAGTGCCGGTGTGGAGGAGGCCGTTCTCGAAAAACTTACGACGGGCCCTCGAGGTCGGCGTCGAGCCATGCGAGTTCGCTCATGATCCTTCTTTGGGGACCTGCGGGCGATGAACCTCTGGATGAGGTTCGCGCGGCGCTCGCCCGTCGCGGAGCACCGGTTTTCTTCGTGGACCAGCGAAATGTGTTGGACGCCAGCTTCCGACTTGTTGTGGGGCCCGGTGTGACAGGAGTCGTGCGCACGAGGCGGAAGAGGATCCAACTGGATCTAGTAAGATCGGCATACCTTCGGCTCTACGACCCGCGGGAATTGCCGAAGATTAGGGCGGGGGGCAAGAATAGTCCTGCCTGGAAGCGCGCCGTGAGCGTACAGGAAGCTGTAGAGAGCTGGGCCGACGTCACTCCCGCGACAGTTATTAACCGGCCCTCGGCAAGGGCCTGGCGTGATTCGAAACCCTTCCAATCACGCATGATCCAATCGCTGGGATTCGACTATCCGGAAACTCTTGTCACAACGGATCCCGAGGCAGCGATGCGTTTTTGGGAGAAGCACAAAAAGGTCATTTACAAATCGTTGAGCGGCGTAAGGAGCATTGTTTCCTGCCTGACGCCAGGTCATCGCAAGCGTTTTGCTGATTTGCGCTGGTGCCCGACCCAATTCCAGGAGTACGTCCCCGGCACGGAGTTCCGCGTCCACGTGATCGGTGAAAGCGTCTTCGCAGGCGAGATCGTCTCGGATGCCGTGGATTATCGCTACGCTGAAAACCAGGGCTTGTCGGCGGGAATCCGGGCCGCGAAGCTGCCTCCGCGGATCTCGGAGCGTTGCCGGCAACTGGCATCTGCGATGAAACTCTTGGCAGCAGGTATCGACTTGAGGAGGACTCCCGATGGCCGATGGTACTGCCTGGAGGTAAACACATCGCCGGGCTTCACATATTTTGACGATGATGATAAACACCCCATCGCAAACGAAATTGCGCGGGTTTTGATGAACGACAATCCGATTCGTACCGGGGGGAGGGGCGTCGCGAAGAGAAGGTTGAAACGGCTCAGGAAAAGCGGACCCGGAATCAGGCGCGGGAGCTGAGAATTTGTCCCGTCTCGATTAGGTAGAGGCTTTCCGCAAGCTCGCCGGTCAAATTGCATGAGAGCAGACCTGGTACTAGGAGGTGCGCGTTGAGTAATTCAACAAATCAATTAGGAATTCAACGCAAGCATCGGTTCATGCGCGCTGCGTCTCGAAGGCGCGCAGCCGTTAAGTGTAACTGGGTCAGTGAGAACCACGAGTTCTGCCCCCGCGCCGATGCTTTGGTATGTTGCGTGCATGTTAGTGTTTGGCCATTGAGGCCATTCAAATCTAGGAGGAAATGAACATGGCAGCCAAGAAAAGCAATAAGGGAAAGAAACTTCAACACAAGTCGATGCCCAAGGTCAAGACGCTGTCGAAAGTAAAGTTCACCGACTAACTGCTCTAAGTTTTTGGACCCGAGATTTGGGTCCCGGCCAAGCAAAAAGGCCAATTTACACTGGAGATTGAGGGCTGCTGCCATTAAGGCTGCGGCCCTTTTTCTTTGCCGCTAGAACATTCGGGCACGCGAGGCAGTACACGCCGTTCCGTTGAAACATTCAACACTTTGCAGCCCCTCCCCTTGGGCGCGCACCCGCGGAAGGGCCTCTTTCTCGCGCCTTTGCGATTTGGCACCCGATGCAAATACCGTTCGCGCATCCCTCAGGTATGGTGATTGGCTCTCGATCGGCCGCGCATGTTCGATTTCGCCTCGGAACGATCGGCCAAACCTGAAGCAGAGCGTTTCCGGGGTAGTTCTAAGCAGGTTCCATCCCTCTCAAATTGAATAATTCAACATCTGGCGCAATAACTCAACGAGCGAAGGAGATGCTCGCAGCAATGAATTACTGCACGCCCGCACTAAGTGCTTTATTCCTAGTTCCATTGCGCCGCTGAAAGGAAGGCCCTAGTTTGGCGCGGGGATTGCATTAGTGAAAGATAGAGCCGATCAGGCCAAACTTCAAAAAGGAGATCCAAGAGCCATGAAACCAAGCCCCAAGCCGGTAAAGAGTGGAAAAACGCTGTCCACGTCCAAGAAACTCGAGAAGAAGACTACACTGAGCCGGACAGGTTTGCTGAGCCGCGCGTTCTAGGTTTCAGGTTCACGTTCTTCCGGTCGGGCCCGTTGCCTGGCCGGGGGATTGAAGTAGAGGCAATCCCCAAGGGCCGCCGTCCCAGGAACGGCGGCCCTTATTTCATTTCTGGCGGATGAAAACTGATTTGTTCCCAGTTCTCCCATTAGGTTCCGAGGCGCTCCCGAGACATTCTTATTGAAAAATTCAACACGGCGCGCGAAAACTCAACAAAACCCACCCTTCGGTATCCCGGTGGATTTTGCAGTCGCGAGCTAAGTCTTTTTATTTGAATGCCAGCACAAGGCTGGAGGCCAATATTTGGTTTGGCGTGCAGATTGCAATAATATGAGCACTGAGCCGAATTGGCTAAATCTCAGAGAAGGGGCCACCAGGTCATGAAACCAACAGCAAAGCCGGTAAAAAAGGGAAAGACGCTCGGAGCGGCAAAGAAGCTCGAGAAGAAACAGCCTCTGATGAACATTTCCCCGCTGACGCGGACGCCGATCTCTTAGTTTTCTTTGAGCGACGCTCTTCCGGCCGGGCCCGCTGCCTGGTCGGGGGATTGAAGTAGAAGCATCCCCAAGGGCCGCCGTCCCAGGAACGGCGGCCCTTTTTTTCCGGCCAATAAATCCTGCTATCATTCGGCTTCGGATATCCAATTTTCAGATTGGGGATACACACATGGCTAAGACACGAAAACCAGCAAGAAACAGCAGGGGTAAGAAACTGCAGGGGAAATCGATGAAGCCGGTCAAGCCGCTCAGCCGTCAGGTCCCCTCCGGACCGATTCCGATCCCTTACCCTGTGACAAATTAATCAAAACCGATCAAGACGCTGCGGCAGGAGCGGCGGCCTTTTTGTTTTGAATAGATCGACGCCGCAGAGCCTGAATGATCCCGCCGCGAATCGCACCGCTCTACCACCACACGTAGGATCGAATCCACCGCCACGCGCCGCGTCCCACCTGCCACGCGATCGGTGAGCTCTTGGCGGAAACTTTTGCGGTCCCGGTCATTCCTTCCCGCAACGTCCCATCCGGATTGGGGAAATCCACTTCGACGGCAAAATAATTCGTCAGCGCCTGTCCCAATCGCTCGAGTTTCTGCGGCTGTGCCACCGGCCGATCCGACGCGGCGGCGGGCAGGACGCGTTCCACGCGCCCCGAATACGTCCGGAAGGGATACGACAACACCTTCACTTTGGCAGGCGCGCCGGGCCTAACTTCATTCAGTTCCCAGTCGCGCACGAGAATGCGTGCCTTCATCGTGCTGCGGTCTGCGACCCGGCAGAATTCGTCTCCCAACGCAATATATTCGCCGACCCTTTGGTCTACTTCCGGCGTAGTGATAGTTCCTGAAAAAGGAGCGCGAATCTCCAGCGCCGCGACTCTCCTTTGTGCCACTCGCAACTCTTCTTGCAGGCGCGTTCGATCTCGACCGGCCTGGGGCGCCTTGTCGAGATCGGAGCGGCCTTGATAATTTCGAACCTCGCTCGAAGCAAGTGCAAGTTGCTGCGCGAGCACCCGGGCATCCGCTTCGACTTCCGGATTATCGAGCACGGCCAGCACCTGCCCGGCCTGCACTTCATCGCCCTGCCGGACGAACACTTCCCGGACCAATCCGGGAGAGTCGGCGCGGACTTGTGCCTGCCTGCCCGGTTCGAGCACGAGATCCGTCGAGACATTCACGGGAACCGGTGGAATCAAAAGCAGAAGCACGACGCCCAGCAATCCAACTTGCTGGACCCGGGTCATTTTCCAAGCCATGTACTTCTCCTTCTTCTCGCGCAGCCACGCGCGCGCCAGCGGAAGGGACGATCGCAGGCCTTTTCTCGCGAAGAAATAGATGACCCCCGCCGTAGCGAGATATCCCCAGTCGCCGAACTTGCTCACGAAAACATTTTTCACGAACAGAAGGACCAGGCCCAAGAGCGTCGAGCTATAAATGACCGCCGAAACGCCGAAGAGAAAGAAGATGCGGCGCTGCCGGCGGCTGGCTGCGGGCAAGTCCACATCGTGCCGGAGCAAATACTTCCTGACCCAGGCTCGCAGGAAAGCGAAGGAGTCCTCGCGCAGATTGTCGATGTCGAGAAATTGCGAAAGTGCATAGTAGCCATCGGCTTTAATCAACGGATTCAGGTTCAAGACTGCGCCCTGGATGCCGCTCAACAACATTGTTTTGTATGCGAGGTCGTTCACCAGGGAGCCGGGCAGCGAAAAATACCAGACCAGCGCTGCGAGCCCGCAGATGACCAGCTCGATCCAGATTCCCGCGAAGATCACCCATTGGCGGTGCGAGCCTTTCTTGAACAAGAGGATATCGGTGGTATCCGTAAAAAACGCGGGAGTGAAATAAATGAGGAGAAACCCCATCTGGTGGACGTCACCGCCAAAATGTTTGCAGGTCATCCCGTGGCCGAATTCGTGTATGCCCCCGAGCCCCATCAGTAGAAACCAGAATACCCAGATGTCGTAGGCGCTCTTGTTCGCAAAGGAGTACAGCGACGAAGTGTCCTGTTGGATTCGCGCCCAGTCGCTCGCCAGCAGGTACGACGCCACTACAAACAGAGCGACAGAAAAGATGACGAATCCGGTTGTGTACATCCAGCTAACGTAAGGATCCATTCGCTCCAGAGTCTTGTTCGGGTCCCAGGCCTTGAAGCTGATATAGAGGGCGCTCGATTGGTCGATTCGGCTCTTTCGCTCATCCCGAATGCGCTCGAGCACGGCAAGATTTTTTTCTCCCATCGAGCGCTCCCACATCGATGGCTCGATACTGTCGATAAAATCCATCACCTCGGCTTCCGCCAGTGGCTCCTCAGGATGGAGGTCTGTCATCGCCTGCGCGATCTCGCCGGACGTGCGCGTGCCGTCGCAAAGCGTGAGGAGTTCGTACTCGGAAGGTCCGTAGCGGTTGTAGGAACTCGTCTCGGCTACCTTAATGACGTAGGTGGTATCTCCGCCCACCGTCTGCTCGCTAATCCGGAGGTCCGAGCGCAGTTTGGGACGGCGCAGCCCTTTGGAGAGGACGCTCGAGACTTGCAGGCTGGTAGGGCCGAATCGCATCCGCAGTTCCGCTAAGGCTTCGTGCGGGCAGTTCCCGGCCAGACAATGCGCACCGCCATCCCCGGACGTAAATCGGAGATTCCCGGGCCGGTCAATTGCGCGGTGACGTTATAGCTGTCGCTCGCCGGGTCGATCGTCGGACTGATTTTCACAATCTTCGCACTCAACACTCTCTTCGAGTTTTCCATGAGCGACAACTCCACCACACTCCCGCGTTCCGGATGCCGGACCGAAGACTCCGGCACCTGGAACTGTACCTGGAGCGGAGCGAGCTGGCTCACCCGGAAACATTTTTCGCCCTTCGCGACGGTTTGCCCCTCCCGGACATAGCGTCGAACGACGACGCCCGCAAACTGAGCATGGAGACGCGTCTGGTCCGTTTCGATTTCGATTTTCCGAATCTGCGCTTGGCTGCTTTCGACGAGCGCCTCCCAGCCTCGCAAATCAAATTCTGCGGCTTTCGCACTGAACTCGGCTGCTTCCAGGTCGGCGTCGCTCGAAAGGCCAAGCGCGCGGAGTTGTTGCTGCCGTCGGTAGGCGGCGCTTCTGGCCTTGAGTTCTGCTTCCTTATATTTCACATTATTTTGCGACACTTTCAGATCGTCTCGCG
This sequence comes from Candidatus Acidiferrales bacterium, assembly GCA_049592615.1. Taxonomy (GTDB): domain Bacteria; phylum Acidobacteriota; class Terriglobia; order Acidiferrales; family UBA7541; genus Palsa-295. The sequence continues at coordinate 6,165 of JBAWGF010000227.1, read as the reverse complement.
CCTTGATGAGTTCCATTTGCAGGCTGCGGTCGTCGATCTGGCCCAGAGTTTCATCTGCCTTCACAAAGGCGCCTTCATCTTTGGTCAGCGAGACGATTACGCCATCTCGCTCGGCCGACACGTCCACCTGATGCTCCACCGAGAGCACGCTCAGGATGTCGCCTTTGTCGCCGGCCTTTGCGGGTGATGCGGCAGAAGACGTTTGCGCAGGAGGTGCAGCCGACGCCGTTTTCGGCGCAACCGGGGATGCACCCGGGCCCGATGCCACCGAGGAATCACCGCACCCTGCTACTGCAATCCCCAGAGCGGCAGTGAACAGTAACGTCGCACGTCTCTTCATTGGCATTCCTTTTCCTTTACGGCAGCAAGCCCCATATTTTCTCCCACACATAGCGCGATGGGGAGCGCAGCAATGCGTACCCGATCGGATACCATCCACTCACGATAAAACCGCCTCCGGCGCGAATTCGCGCCCGGCCCACCATGCCGGTACGCGCTTGCCTCCCCGGATTGTCGAAGACTGCCCGCACGATGAAGTATTGTTCGCCCGCCTCCGAGTGCGTCTGCGCGCCAATTCTCTCCACGGTGCCTTCAAATGTCTTCGTCGGAAATGCGTTGAGCTTCAAATCCACGTTTTTGCCCGGCCGGACAAGTCCCAGGTCCGTTTCCGGCACGCTCATTTCCGCAGCCATGTGGTCCTGTTCGACGATTTCACAGAAGCCTTCTCCGGCCTTCACCAGTGTCCCGGTTCTTTCTTCCACTTTTGGGGTGATCACGATCCCCGCGATCGGCGCGCGCAACTGCGATTGCGAAATACGCTCCTGCTCGAACTGTACTTCGGCGGCGTGAAGGTCCGCTCGGATCAACGCCTGGCCCGCCGCCGAGGGATCGTTGCGAAACTCCGCTTCGGCGAGCTCGCGCCGCGCCTGCGCGAGCGCTGCCGTTGCCTGCGCCAGCTTCACGCGGTCTTCCCCATCATCGAGCTGTGCGAGCATCTGGCCCGGTTCCACGGCATCCCCCTCATGCACGTACACGCGTTGCACCACTCCCCCATCGATCGTGCTTACGATGCGCCGCTCCGCGGGCACCACAGTCGCGTCCGTCCGGACGCGCATCGGCCACGGAATCACCACGAGCGCCGCGATCACCAGGGCCGTACGCTCCGCGTACTGCCGGAACCGCCCCTGCCCCATGGCGGAGAGCAGTTTTTGTTTTCTCTCCGCGAACGGCTGCAAGAAATTGGCAAGCGGCACCTGCTGGTAAAGCTGCGCGTTGCGGATCGCGACCGTCGTCTGATTGGCCAGTATCCCGACGGTTTCCCGCTGGCTCGGCGACAGAAAATCGGCGTCTCCGCTCAACAGTGCAATCACGCCGAGCGTGCCCTGATCGTCCCGCAGCGGCAAAGCGTAGAAACCGTTTTGCCCATTCGCTTCGAGGAAAGACGCGAGTTGCGCGCGCGCCTCTTCCGGTTCAACGTGCCAGCCATCGTCGTAGAGATCGGCCGAGACCGCGCCCTCAAGAGTGGCAATCCATTCCAACCGCTCGCGAAGTGTGTCCATCTCCCGCGTCTTCGGAACTTCCTCTTCACCCGAAACCGCTCCGAGTAGGAAACGGCGGCGGTCAAAGAATCCGATCACACACCGGTCGAACGGCACGACAGAAGCAGCCTGGTGCACCACCGTCGTCAACACGTGGTCCAAATCGAGCGTCGAAGTAATTTCCTGCGAAATTTTCAGGAGTGCGTCGAGCGCGTGTACTTTGCGCTCGGACTTGAGCAGGTTCGCATTATGCAGGGCCACCGCCGCCTGCTCGCTGATGCTCGATAGGAAAAAGAGGTCATCCTCATCGAAAGGCGTGCCGTCCGCCTTGTTCACCAGCTCGACGATTCCGAGCACTTCCGCTTCTTTCCGCAGCGGCGCAGCCATCCAGCTCAGCATCTCGAATTCGCCGCCCGATGCTCGCCGCTCCTCGAGCGCCGGATCCTCCGCCGGGTTTTCAATGAGTTTGGGATTCGCATTTTGCGCGATTTGCCCGAGAAGGCCTTCGGTCGCAGAGACGCGCGCGCCTTCTTCGACCGTCGGGTCTTCGCCGGATTGATGCTCGAGATAGAGTTCCTGCGAGGCGGGGTCCACCAGCCACAGGTTGCAAGCGCCCGCGCCGAGGATGTCCTGAATCTTTCCCGCCACAATCGGCAGCAATTCTTCCAGTTCGAGCGTCGAAGTAAACGTGCGCCCGAGGTCGTAGAGCGCCGTCAGCCGCTCGAGCGTCGCAAGCTGCGCGTGGCGCTCTCCCTCGATCGCGCCCAGGTTCGTCAGCGCCTGCCCCGCCAGCCGGTTGGCTTCCTCGAGGAAATGCGCGTCTTCGGCCGTGAAATCGCCGGCTCGTTTATTCAGGACTTCAACCACGCCTTCGGCGCATTGCACGCCCGGCACGGTCGCATACAGCGCCGATTTCACGCGTGACTGGCTCGCTTCATCCAGATGAGATAGGCCGCCCTCCGGAATATCCCGCGCCGTCAGTCGCTTCGTTTTCGTTGATTCCAGTACTTCGGCAAGCAGCCCGTCGCCGGTCCCTTCCTCCGCCGGATTGAATCGCTCGCCCGGTTCCGTCCACCGCATCCGGCACACGAGCCCTTCGACTTCCGGATCGTTCAGCCAGACCAGCACGGCCCTCGCGCCGAGCGTGGCTCCCACGCGCGCGGCAAACGTTTTCAAGAGAGTGTCCTGATCGCGACAGGCCAGAGACACGCTCGCCAGTTCGTAGAGCGCGGAGGATATTTCCATTTCTCTCCCTTGCCCTGAACGAAGCAGAAGGGCTGAGGTGGGGCGCACCCGCTCCCCCATCGCGCATTACGCCCGAATAGCCGATGGGGAGCGAACCGGCGCAGCCTAACAAATGCAGCGCTCAGGCGTCAAGGAATTGCCCGGGGCAGTCTCTTTCAAATCTGGAAGGACGTCAGGGCACAGCTTCTTACCCTATGTCGCCATAAGGTGGATCAATATCCTCGGTCTTCTGGGGGTCATGGCTGTACCCCGGACATAACTATCCTTTTCTTGCATCCACTTGATTGATGAGCCTAATTCGGTTAGCTTTGCAGTTCGCAGCGAGGAGCCCGTGAACATCAGTATCCGCAAGGCCGGTCCGGCCACGATTCTCGATCTCGAAGGGCCCTTGAAGTTGGGCGATGCCGAGGAAGCATTCCGCAACCAGATCCAGCAACTCTTGGATTCCGGCTCAACCCACGTCGCGGTGAATCTCTCCGGCGTGTCCGAGCTGGATAGCTCCGGCATCGGCGCTCTGGTCCGCGCCTTCACCACGCTCAAGCGAGCGGGCGGAAAATGCACGTTCTTCGCTCCCAGCAAGCGCGTCATGATGCTTTTGAAAATGGTTCGCCTCGATAGCATTCTCGATCTCGCCGACGACGAAGCCACCGCCCTCACGCGCATCTGACCTCTATCTCAGATCTGCTTTCCGGGCTCGGCGGGCACGGCAATGGACTTCACGTACAGCTTCGTCGATGCAAACAGCCACAACAACGGCAACGCAATCCAGATTACGAACAACAAGGACGGCACGCGGACGCAGCAATTCACATACGACCAGGTCAACCGCATCCTGACTGGGAAAACAAACGCAACGTCCGGGTCGAATTGCTGGGGCGAGTCTTTCACTTACGACCAATGGGCCAACCTGACTTCGATTGGAGCGGTCAGCGGATACACAGGATGCACGCATGAAATGCTGAGCGTGACGGCGAGTTCCAGCACGAACCAGCTATCGATCACTGGTGTTACAGGGCCTTACGATTCGTCGGGAAACATGCTGAAAGATGGAAGCTACATCTATACATATGATGCAGAGAATCATATTCTTTCCGCAAGCGGAATGTCCGGCGGGCCATGGAGCTACGTCTACGACGGCAACGGCCTGCGTGTTGAGAAATCGAATAGCGCGGGCGGGACCCTCTACTGGCGAGCGATCACCGGCGAAACGATCGCCGAAACAGACACCACCGGAAGCACCACGAATTCAGCCTACAAAGAATACGTCTTTTTCGCGGGGCGGAGGATTGCGTCGCATGATGGACTCGGCAATGTGAATTACTTCTACACCGATCACCTCGGAAGCATCACGACGATCACCGATGGAAGCGGGAATGCCTGCTATCAGGCAACATTCACACCCTATGGAGAAGAGCACGCGTTGCCAACGAACACTTGCTCATCGAATTACAAATTCACGGGCTTCGAGCGCGACTCGGAGACTGGAATTGACTACGCCTTTGCACGTTATTACAACTCACGCCTCGGGCGGTTCATGTCTGCCGATCCTCTCGGCGGCGATATTGGCGATCCACAATCGCTAAATCGCTATGCGTACGTTCGAAACAGTCCCACGAGTCTGATCGATCCCCTCGGTTTGAAACTTCCGTGCACCACCAGTGTGAAGAGTGACCCCAGTGGAGTTTTGGCTTGCGGGGCTCCGGCTCCAGATTCGTGGTTCATGGCTTTCATCGCGAGTTGGGGAGATTACGATGAAGGCGGAGGCTGGCACACCGTCGGACTGGCAATGGGAATTAGTACGGGTGTAGGTGGTCCTCAGCAATGCACGCTGAACATACAAATAAACAACAAAGCGGGCATGAGCCCAGACTCTTTGTCAGGCATAGAAGGCAGGATAGCGTCAACCTTCGGAAACACGAGTTCGCCCGTCGCAGTTAACTTTAGCTTCACGGGAACCCCGGATGCCACGTTGAATGTCACGAACGCTGGCTGGGTCACAAATCTACTAGGATCACCCCAAGGGTCGCAGGGCGGATTCTGGGGTTCCCCAAGTGTGTACGTCAATAATTTTCCAAACAACATCGCGAGTTCAGCCAACCTCGGCAGTGTGGGTGCACACGAACTCACGCATCAACTCTTAGGTATAGGTGACACCAAGTATGACAGCAAGAATCCAGACTTAATGATGTTCGACGACGCACCCGCGTCGGCGCAAGTAGATGCGTTTCTTAATCCCTTGTCGCCACTCTGGCGTCTTTCGCCCAGCGAAGCATCGGATTTGTTAAAGAAATGCCAAATGTTGCATCCTATAAAATGATTGGCATCAATTGCCCAGGTATGCGAACCAAGGTGCGAAATTGACATCCATTGCACGAGCGAAACTGGAGGTATGACTAAGAAAATGAAGAAATGGCTTGGAGCAGTATTCGGAACGTTTGGCTATCTTCTAGTGGTCTGTTACTACTTTCATGTGTTCCCGATGGCAAGTGTGGAATTGCAGCGTCTGCTTTGGTCGTCCTGCATAACATGCACTGCAATTACGCGGTTGGGCGGACCACCGTGGCCTGCCATCTTGCTAATGATTGGACCGGCAAATGCATTGATCTATGCAGCCACTGGCTTCACTCTGGGCTTCCTGATTGAAAGAGCCAAGAGGTGAGATTCCAGGGTGGGCCACCCTTCGCGGCGCACTGTCCACATGACCTGCCCCCTAGCTCCGCGCACAGAATCATACGACACCAAGGCCTCCTGAACCGTCCCCTGCGTCCCCACCTTTCGTACAGGCGTACTAGTCCTCTCCCGAATCTGTACCTTCGTACAAATCTTTCTCCGCGCGACAAGTGTTAGCATCGGGCGAAGACAATGGCGGCAAATCAAAATTCGCTCACGGGTCAGAAGGACGTCGCACTCCTGTCCATGCTGAGGGCTCCACAACTCATTTCTAATCGTCACCCCGAACGATTAGAAACATGCCTAACTTCTTGGAAACAAACGATCGACCCCTCGTCTAATCGTCACTCGATCCGGAGAAATTTCTGCGCGCTTGACGAGCTCGCCACCGACCACGTCAGCGGCCGTGCGCGAGCGGAAGGGGCCTCCCAAGTCCCCGGTAAGGGGAGCTTGGGGGATCAGACGCCGCCCCCGCTTTCATCTGCTTCAACGCGGTTCGAGTCGCGGATTATTTGACATGGGGGTGCGGAAGTTCGCCAGAATCTACTCATGGGTTCCGTTCGAAGCACGACTCCGGACTGGGTTGGAACTAACGCCGATCGAGCGCGGGGTGGCGGACGTCGCGGCCCGCGACGAAGTAGATAACGTCCTCGGCGATGTTCGTCGCATGGTCGCCGATCCGTTCGAGGTTTTTTGCCACGAGGATCAATTC
>JBAWGF010000226.1:0-2980 GCA_049592615.1 Candidatus Acidiferrales bacterium | reverse complement strand
CCGTTTTCCACGCGCGAGAGGTAGCAACGGAGCAACCCCGTGCGGCGCTCGATGTCGCCTTGCGAAAGGCCGCGATCGCTTCGGTAAGACCGAATCACTTCGCCGATATTTACCTTGGGCTTCTCTTTGGGCATCGTACCTTTTCCTACAACACCCGCGTATCTTACGAGTCACCCCTTACCCGTGCAAGGGCTATTTCGGGTGGTGTTCCTGAAAGGAACATGCCTCCAGGAGAGCAAAAAGAGGGGCGCCTCGCTGTAGCTCGACAAGATTTCAGAAGCTAGTTCGACGGATTCGGCGGAGGAGCCGTCGGATTCCGCAGTGGCGCCGCCACATCCTGTTGGAGTTTGAATTCGAGGAGCGTTTCACTTGGGATGCGGATTTTTTCTCCGTGGGTAACGAGCTGCACAGTGGTTCCCGCCGCCGCTCCGACGCCCGCGCCAATCGCGGCACCCGTGCCGCCTCCTGCGATCCCGCCGATTATGGCGCCCAGCGCGGCGCCGCCTCCGATGCGTCCCGCGCTTTGCTTGCCGCGGCCTTTTCCGGCCACGTCATACTCGGTCGAATAAACGGGCACGACGGTTCCATTGATGCGCAGCCCGGTAAGCTCGAGCGTCAATTGCGCGCCGCCGGAAATTTTCCCCGCTTCTTTCACCTGCGCGAGCTTGCCATACACATCGGCGCCCTTCGGCGCCACGATGGTGTCGCCCACGACGAGCTGGGTCTCGAGGCTCGCGTGAAACGCATCGCCGACGCTGTTCTTCGACGAATCCACGGTGTCAATCATGCGGACGAGCAGGGAAGTGCCCGCCGGAATCATTATGGCCTGCGCCGGCTGGCCCGATGAGTCCGCCGTAGCATTGGCGGGGACTTCCACCGGAACATTGGCAGTTGCATCGGCCGGGGGCTCTTGAGGTGGCTCGGGCGTTGCGTTCGTAGCATCGGGAGCCGAAGCATCCGCGGTTACATCGCTAAAGCTGATGTTCAGCACATCTTTGGTCGCGAATACCTGCTCCTGTCCGTTCACCTGGAAGCGGATATTCAATGGCGACCCGCCGAGAAATTTACCCTGAATGAGCTGCCCACTTCTCAACTCGAGGGTGTCTGACCAGGCCGCACCGGCGAGCGTCAGCGCCAGGATTCCAAGAATGATCGAGTGAAATATTCGAGTCTTCACGGTAGCCTCCCCCAGTCCTTCGCAAGCATTCGATTCCCGAAATAATTCTTCGCGGCCGGGCCTCGAAAGAATCCATTTCATCATACTCCAATCAATTGGACGCGAATAGAGAGCGGATGCAAGGCGCAACCGCAACTTTATAAGAATTTTCTAATTTGGGTTCGGCTACAGTGCGGATTGGGGAACAGAAGCGGGAGCCAGACTTCCGTTTGATTTCTTTCCGGCGCGTTTGTTTTCGTAGAGCGCGTCGTCGGCGCGCTTCAGCACTTCTTCCGGAGTTTCACCGTGCTTGTAATCGGTCCAGCCACGAGAAAAGTGACAACGGATTCTCTCGCCGTTGAAGTCGATCTCGAGCCCATCTACGCGAGCCAGCACGTGCTTTACTTCCTCGACGCGGCATTCCGGCAGAATGACCAGGAATTCATCGCCGCCCAGCCGCACCGCGAGATCCGAGCCGCGGATCGCGCGCTGCAACCGGTCCGAAAAACCGCGCAGCACCATGTCGCCCGCTGCATGGCCGTGCGCATCGTTGATCTTCTTCAATCCATCCACGTCCATTAGCAGAATCGTCAGTGGGCGCCCGTGCCTTTGCGCACGGCTGATCTCCTGCGCCAGCCGCTGTTCTCCCGAGCGGCGGTTGTAGAGCCCCGTCAATTGATCGAGCGCGGCGAGTTTGTAAACTTCGTTCGTAAGGCTCTCGACCTTCGCGAGAGACTGAATCTGGTCGGCCAGTTGATTCCTTACGCGCATGAGCTGGTGTTGCTGGTAGATAAGGTAAACGCTGAAAATGAGCACCATGCCAACCAGCGCCCGGATCGACTGATTCAAGTAAAACGAATAGGTGTACTGCTCCATTGTCAGCATGGCGGGGAAGGCGAACGAAGCGACGCCGATCGTCAGAAGCAACAGCACGGCCAGTGTGGAAGACCAGAGCCACCACTGGCGTTTGTCGAGCCTGCGCAGATTCTCCCGAATCTGTTCGGGACGCACAAGCGAAGGCGCAGCATCCGTATCTGCAGGTGACTGGATCATCAGTTTTTGAGAAGTTCGCCTGAGACTAGTAGGACACGGATTCTTATTCAAACTCCATACGTATGTTCCGCTGCGTTTCCAATTTCGTAACCCCCAGCAGAATCCACGGCGTTAGCGGGTACTAATTCGTCGCAGAGGCCGCAATCCTTGCACCGGTCCGAAGTCCCTATCCGTCATGCGTTTCGATGGTGGTGAAGGGCGGAAAACTTGCTTGCAATCCTTCGCCCGGAAGTCGCCTCTTGCTTCGTATTATAAGCAAGCGGGATTGCGTACCATTTTGGTCAATTCTGTTCTCTACCTTCAGTCAGGCCCCGATTTTGATTCCAACGCCAAAAAGGAGATCCAAATGAATTTCAAGAGAATGATGTGGCTGCTAGTAATTGCATTCGCAGTACTTGCTACGCCGGTTGCGCAGAGCCTGGCACCAAAGACGCCAACGGTAGGGCTGATGTTCGACGGTGCGCATCCGCCTCCGCCGTGGCCCGAAGCAAAGCGCGCATAAGGACCCGTCCAGTGGGACCAAAACAACGGGGGAGAAACCAACCCTTCTCCCCCGTTCATCTATGTTAGGATTGCGCAATCACGAATGAAGATTTTGACTCAAATTTTTTGGTGGACCGCAATCCTTCTCGAAGTACTGATCGTATTCCGAGCTGTTCGGAACAAGTTTCTTCGAGCCTACCCTCTCTTCTACACATACATCGTCTCCGTTCTGGCGGTGGACGTCTTGTTTTTTATCCTTTACCAATTTGCGCCGTTACTCTATAACCC
>JBAWGF010000225.1:0-16289 GCA_049592615.1 Candidatus Acidiferrales bacterium | reverse complement strand
ACGCGAATCTGGATCTCGCGGTGGACGGCGCGATCTGGGGCGGCTTCGGCACGAGCGGCCAGCGCTGCACCGCCGCCAGCCGCGTCGCCGTGCACAAAAAAGTTTACGGCGAGTTCGTCGAGAAATTTGTCGCTCGCGCGAAATCACTGAAAGTCGGCGACGGCCTCGATCCCACGACCGACATGGGTCCGTGCATCAACGAGCAGCAGCTCAAAACCGTGATGAGTTATGTCGAGATTGGAAAGAATGAAGGCGCGAAACTCGCGACCGGCGGTCATCGCCTCGAGAGTGGCCCGCACGCGCACGGCTGGTTCCACGAACCGACTGTTTTCACGGATTGCGCCCCGAAGATGCGCATCGCGACGGAAGAAATATTCGGCCCGGTGGTTTCGGTGATTCCGTTCGAATCCTTCGACGAAGCCATTCGCATCGCAAACGGCGTGAGCTACGGTCTTTCCGCCGCGATCTATACGCGCAACGTCAACCTTGCGTTCCGCGCGCAGCGCGACATTGAAACCGGAATCGTGTACGTCAACGCGCCCACGATCGGTGCGGAAACGCACTTGCCGTTCGGCGGGATCAAAAACACGGGCAACGGCCATCGCGAATCCGGCCAAGCCGCACTCGATTTCTACTCCGAGTGGAAGACGATCTACATCGACTACTCCGACCGCCTCCAGCGCGCGCAAATCGACAACGCGTAGCGCTACGACTCAAAGACTCGGGCGCTATCGAAGCGAGCCTGGCGTCAAGCCGGCGCGCCGCGCATCGTCCTGCGTCGCACTGATCTGCGCTTGAATTTCGCTTGCGCGGGCGTCGAGCCGTTGCATCAAGTCAGCCGTGAAGCCGCCGCCGAAAGCGGAAGCTGGATACAAAGTGAGGCGCCGTCCCGCTGCGTCAGCCTTCATTCCATTTTCTTCGCCCTGAACTCCGGCGAGCGCTTCCGAAAGCTTGTCCATGCGGTCGCGATACGATGCAGTCTGCTCAGCCGCGGTCATTGGGGGTGCGCTCGGAGCTTCTGCGATTGCGGCAGCTCCTCCGATGAACCCGGAAGGGAAATCGTTCAGTCGGGAGGTCTCGCTGAGTTCGCCGATGCGCTGCTCGATCTCGCGGCGTTGCAAAACAAGCTGCTCAATCAGGTTGTCTGTTGAAATGCCTTCGCACGGCGCGTCCAGCACCAGGCCAAGTCGCACGTTCACAGCACTTGTGCTCCCGGACATTCGAAAGCTGCGCAGCTTGCGAATCTGGTCGTCGATGCGCGCCATCTGCGCTTCGAACGCCTGCATTTGCGCGGCGTACCACTGGGGATTTCTTTCGTCCGGGATTCGGGCCGCAATCGCGCGGCGCTTCGCGGAGCTGGATGCAGCTGCCGTTGCTGCCGGTGCCGCGCTTGCAGAAGCATCGCTCGATTTCTTCGCGGGTCCGCCGAATCTCGCCGCCAGCGCGTCAACGTCATCATTCGTGTAAATTCTTTTTTCGAGATCAGTGCGTGGTTTTGCAGCAGCAGGGCCGTCGCCGCCAGCGAAAGCCGGTTTCGCTGCGAGGCAAATCAGGCACGCGGCAGCGAGCGCAAGAACAGCCGACGAAAGTTGTTTGTGAGTACGCATGGAAGGGCCTCCTTGTTAGCGCGGGGCAAGTCGAGTATCTCACAGCGACCTGCCCGTCCCTCAGGCGAAGCGCGGCAGGCAAAAGGATTCGAAGGCCTAAGCCTGCTTCCGGCGCCGCAAGCTGATTCCAACCAGGCCAGACCCCAGCAGCAGTAAAGTTCCGGGCTCCGGCACTACCGTCGTGGTTGAGCCTGTCGACAAACCTGTAATGTCCAGGGCAAATGCACCGGAGGTGTTGGGGCAATCAGTTTCGACACCGCCCGTGAAGTCCGCGAGATTGCAAAACACGCCGCCGGTGAGATCAGTGAATCCTTCGCCGAGCGTCCCATTGTCGAAAATGGCGTTGGCGATATATTGGCCGTCGGTCAGGATGATCGTATAGGTTCCCGCAGTGAGACCGGAAAGTGTCATCAGGACGTCGCCGCAAGTGGTGCCGCCGAAATTCGATACGGTATTGGCCGACGGGCACCCCACAAATGAGGAATAGTTCGAGATGTCGAGCGAAGTTCCGAAGGGATTCAAAAACGCGTCGGTGAGAATTGTCGCGCTGTCGCCAGTACCAGCGAAGATCGCGAGGAAGGGATCGGTGCCCCCGGCCGGAACGATGGTGCCGGCTTGGTTCGTGCCGCCGCCGAAACCGTACGTTTGCAGAGTCACGTCCGAGGTAGCCGAGAGTGTCAAAATCACTTCAAAGGTGTCTGTCGAACTCGGAAGCGTTCCTGTATATGAAGTTCCGTCTGCAAACGCGCTCGGAACCATGGTGAGGAGCCCGATAACCAACGCAAATAGGGTCGCGTTCTTCATAAGTATCCCCAATTTTCGATTTGAATTTGAGAGGCTCCGGCTTGGCACAATTGGCCTAAAAGCAATGGGGTAATCGAGGAACTGCCAGATTTGTGACATCTCCAACCCAGGAGCGGACGACATCGACACGTGCACCCCCTTTTGCCCGAGACCTGTGCACTTATGGTACCGCCGCATTGAAAAAGGTAAGCCTTTGAGCCGTAGTGGCTTGCGGGAATCCCAGTCCCAATTCGTCCACCAATATGTGCATTCAATTGCAGCTTTTGGCTGACTAACTACACTTCTCGCTGGTTGGCCGCTGGGGAGTTAAGCCACGCTCGGGCGTGGCCCTATTCATAACGCAACGCGACCATGGGGTCCACGCGCATCGCTCGGCGCGCCGGGATGTAGCATGCGAGCACGGCGACGGATAAAAGCACAAGTGAAATTCCAATGAAAGTCAGCGGGTCCCGGGCGCTCACGCCGTAGAGGATGATCGATAGAATGCGCGTCATTGTGAGCGCGCCCGCAAGACCAATCGTGACGCCAATCACTGCCAGCGCCAATCCCTGGCTGACGATGAGCTTCAGAATCTCGCGCGGCCGCGCGCCCAGCGCCATGCGGATGCCGATCTCGTGCGTACGCTGGCTCGCCGTGTAGGAGATCACGCCGTAAAGCCCGACGGAAGCGAGCACGAATCCCAGCACGCCGAATAATCCGAACAACGCGGCGCCCGCTTTCGGGAGAAGCAGCGAAACGCCGATTCTCTCTTCGAGCGTTTGGAGTTGGGTCACAGGCATTCTGACATCGAGCTGGCGCGACTGCTCGCGGATCGCGGCAAGAAACGGCCGCGGATCTCCCGAAGCTCGCACAAGAAGAAGGATGTCGTGGTTTTCAACCTGCGTCAGCGCGCGATAGACGAAAGGGCGCGAATCTTCTCCCAGCGTCCGATATTTTCCGTCGCGCGCGACGCCCACCACTTCCGAATATTTTTCTTCTCCCCCGAATCGCAGCTTCTGCCCCATGGGGTTCTGTCCCGGCCAGAATTTCTTCGCGAGTGTTTCGTTCACGATCACGACGAGCGGAGAATTCGCCGTATCGAGCTCCGAAAATTCCCGGCCTTCGAGGAGAGGAATACGCATCGTTTCGAAGTAGCGCGGCCCCACGCCACCGCGATCCGCGTGAAGCCAGTTGTTCACGGGGTCAATGTCCTTCCCCTCGGGCGCGCACGCCGCAACGTGAATCGTCAAATTCAGGGGGACTCTTTCGGCCAGCGCCACAGAAGAAACGCCGGGAAGAGCGCCAACGCGTTCGGTCAACTGCCGGTAAAAAGAGCTGATCTGCGTGTCCGTGTATCCGGTCATCGACGGGTAGAAACTCGCCGTGGCCACACCCGTCGCATCAAATCCCGGATTTACGCGGTAGGCATTCAGCAGGCTGCGCAGAGAAAGTCCGGCGCAGGTCAGTAGCAGCATGGAGATTGCAATTTGCCCCACGACGAGCACGTTGAGCGTCCGGAGTTTTCGGCGGCTCCCGGTTGCGGACCGCGTCTCTTCTTTCAACCCATCGGGTGACGATCCGCCCGATGCGCGCAGCGCCGGGATCAATCCAAAGAGCAGAGTCGTCACTCCCACAATTGCTAATTCGTAGCCAAGAACTCTTCCGTTGATGTTGAGCCCCAGAACGACATGAGCGGGGATCGGCAATTTCAGGCTTGCGAGCGCCTGCGAGAGCGCGCTATTGAACCACACGGTCAGAAGCAGCGCGAAAATCCCTCCGAGTAGCGAGAGCAATAAACTCTCCGTGAGCATCTGGCGAATCAAGCGAAGCCTTCCGGCGCCGAGCGCGATCCGGACCGCAAGTTCCTTCCGCCGCGACGAAGCTCGGGCCAACAGCATGCCCGCGAGATTGGCGCAGGCGATCAATAAGACAAGTCCCACCAGCCCCAGAAGCACGAACGAAGTTGTTGAGATTGCGCCATCAATGTCCGGCAGGAATTTCACCTGGTCGGCGCGCAGAATTTTTACCGATCGGTCCTTGTTGGACGCCGGATATTCTCTGGCGAGCCGACTTGCGAGCGTATCGAGCTCTGTCCTCGCCTGCATTACCGAAACTCCCGGCTTCAGCCGGCCCATGGCCCACATCCATTGGCTTCCGCGATCTTCAATCGGGTTTCCGAGATGCAGTGCGGAATCCATCGAGATGGGGACCCAAATGTCCGGCGAAATTCCGCGGAAGACTCCGCGAAACTCCTTCGGCGCAATGCCGATGATTGCGATGCTGCTGCCGTTGATCAGCAGGGTTTTTCCCACGATTTGAGGATCGGCCCCGAATTTGCGCTGCCACAAGCTGTAACCCAGCACCGCTTCGGGATCGTCTCCCGCCGCATGATGCGAGGACGGATCGAACATTCGCCCCAGCAACGGATTCACTCCGAGCGCGGAGAAATAGTTTTCGGTAACAACCTCCCCGAGTACAAGTTCGCTGTCTTCCGCGGTCTGAATCGCGAGTCCGGTTTCCGCGTATCCCATCAATGCCGAAAAACTCCGGCTGTGATCGCGAAAGTCCTTCATATCGGGATACGACATCGGTGCAAAGTGGAAGTCGTTCTCCTTTGCATCGCTGCTATACACGTTCACGATCTGTTCCGGCGATTTCACCGCGAGCGGTTGGAAAAGCAGCGCGTCAATGAAACTGAAAATCGAAGTGTTCACGCCGATGCCGAGCGCAAGCGTCAACACCGCGACGACCGCAAATCCGGGGCTTCGCCGCAGCATTCGGGCTCCGTAGCGCAAATCCTGAAAAAAAATATCGAGCCATGCGCCCGCACGCACATCGCGAACTTGCTCTTTTACTTGTTCCACACCGCCAAGCTCGATGCGCGCCGCCCGCCGCGCCTCTTGCGGTTTCATTCCCTGCGACATCTTTTCCTCCGCCAGCATCTCGGCGTAAGCGCGAACCTCGTCGTCCAGTTCTTGATCTCTCCGCTGTTTGCGGAACAGATTGCGCAGCAAACTTGTCAACCGCGTGTGCGTCGGCATTCTTGCGTCACCTTATTTAAGAGGCCTCGAGCGCCCGGGCAATGGCCAGCGAGATACGGCTCCAGCGCTCCGTTTCTGTTCCGAGTTGGCGCCGCCCCGTCTTCGTCAGCCGGTAGTATTTTGCGCGGCGGTTGTTTTCCGATTCGCCCCACGCCGACGAGATCCAGCCTTCCTCTTCCATCCGGTGCAGGGAAGGGAAGAGCGAGCCCGGCTTCACATGGAATGTTCCCCGGGTGATCTGCTCGATCCGGCGCGAAATGCCGAGGCCGTGCATTTCGCCGAGCGCGAGCGTTTTGAGAATCATCAAATCGAGCGTTCCCTGGAGGACGTTCGTCTGTTCCCGAGTCAAAGAGTTTCTCCTATAGAGATTCTGTATGAAGCTACGCTCGCCCCTATCGAATGTCAATAGGAAGCTGCGGGCCCGGGCGGCGGCTTCCCCAACCCATGTCAGAGATACGATGGAATGCCTGATTTTGTTTGCGAGCGCGGTTTTTTCGCCGGGTGCGGTGCGGACGAAGAGGATTCTCCGCCGAATCGTACGACGAGGGTCTTGCTTCTGCTTCTCTCAGGCGACCCGCGCGCTTAGCTGGTCGCCGGATTTTACGGCGCTGGCGCAGCAGCACTCGCGGGAACAAGCACCGGCTCCGGCACGGGCGCCATCGCGCTCGCTTCCTGATACCGGCGATACCACAGCGCCTCGCTCGCACGTTGCCATAGGCGCGTCCCGAGCCAGAACACAATCATGGCCTGGCCGAGCAGGAATGCCGACCGCACCGACTCCGGATGCAGATGATTCTTCCAGCATTGCAGCGCGAGCCCGAATCCCACCCACGACACGAGGCTGATCCGCAGGTAAAGCCAGAAGAGCGAGCCGAAATTTTGCCGCACGAGCCTCGCCGCCCGCCGCAGCGCCTTGTGCATTCTGCGTTCGTCTTCCGCCACGGCAATCACTTGCGCCATGTCGAACCACAGCCGAATGCAGAGCATCAGGAAAAGAATTACGACTCCGGCAGCCACAAAGAACCGTACGGCCGGGAGGGGCGAGATCGAGCGCTCATCAATGCGGTTGTACATGGATCCGGTAATCCCCGCGAGAATGCCGATCGGGATGAACACAATCGCGAGGTAAATGAGGAGGCGGAAAAATCGCCAGAAGTGATGGCCGCAAGCTTCGAAAAACGGTCCGGCCGTCAGCCGCTCATCGTGGTAATAGGTCGCCAGCACTCCGCCGACCGCGAACAGCATGAACACCATGAAGACGATGGGGAAGTAGAAGAATGCCGGCGTGGGCGACTGGATCGGCGCTTCGGGTTGCAGCACGAGTTCAAGGAACGCAGCGAGATCGAATCCGTGAACCAGCCGTTGTCCGGCGATGCTGTGGTTCAACGCCGTTCCGGCGTGCTCCACCATTCCGCGGGTTGCAAAAAAAGCGAAAATCACGTTGAGGATGTATATCCACCAGAGAACGCGTTGCCGCCGCCACACCAGCGCAGCGCCTGCAAGAAATGTTTTCGGCTTCGCCGCCATTCCACTCGCCTCCGCTGTCTGCCGTTTCGTGCTTGAGCTGCTTCCGCTCGAAAGTTCGTTCTCTAGGTCCACCAGGAAAGCATTTGCGCGAACCATTCGCTCACGAAAAGCCAGATGTTCGCGAGCTTGTGGATCGCGCTCTTGTCCTCATCCACGATGTAACTGTTGTTGTAATAATTCCGGTCGAGACCGACTTTGTGCTGCGGATCGATTTCCGCCGAAACGAGTTGCGCCGGCCGGTCGTAGGTGTAGCGCACCCAACGATCCCGGCCATCCCAGTGTTCGAGCACCGACTGACCGTCGTCGAATTTGATTTCGATGTCCTCCGGAAATATGAAATCGCCCTTCCGGTGAACGGTGACGAAGGTGCGGAACATCTCGCCTTTTTTATTCTTTTTGTCCGTTGGCTCATACCACTTCACGCGATCCGAGTGCGCGTCCAGAATTTCGTAGTCGAGGATACTCGTCCCGCTCACGGCCTGATCGAAATACCATCGCAGGTCTTTCCCGGAGACTTCCTCGATCGTTTTCAGAAAATCTTCGCCGGTGGGGTGCGTGAACCGATAGCGCATAAAATAAGTATGGAGTGCTTGCCGGAGAGTCGATTCGCCGATTATTCCTTCGAGCGTCAGCAGGGCCGTCGAAGTCTTACCGTACGTAATACCGCCGTACGCGAAGCCATCGTAGAACTTCCACGCGAAGCGGGTTAGCGGGTCTGTGTCGGGGAGTGCAATATAAGTGACGCGCTGCTGGCCGTCGTCACCCATGCTGAGGAACGGAAAGTTCAGGGCCGATGTATCCTTCCCGTAGAGCGCGCTCATTATCTTCACTTCCGTGTAAGTGTTGATCCCTTCATCGAGCCACGCCTCCTCGAATTCGTTCGTCGCCACCATCCCATACCAATACTGATGCCCGAATTCATGTTCCACGACGACCTCCGGGATCAGAGCTCCCTTGGGCATGTTCCAACTCGTGTCCGCCGTGATCAGCGTGGGGTATTCCATCCCGCCGGCGCTCGCGGCGCCGTGCGGCGGATCCACCACCGTGATTCGGTCGTAGGGATAGGGCCCGTACCATTCATCGAACAGCGTCAGCGTCCCTTTCAACGCTTTCAGATACCGCGGAGCCGAGTCCATGTTCCCGGGGGACATCAGCAAGTGAATGTTCACGTTTCCCACGCTGCCTTTCCAGGAATCCTCGATCAATGTGTAGCTCGGGCTCGCCGTCCACGAAAAATCGTGGACGTCTTCGGAATGAAACGTCAGCGTTTTCGTACCGTCGGCGTTATTCGCCGTCGAAACGAGGTCGCCGCCCGCGCCCACGATTTCGTTTTGCGGCAGCGTCACCTTTACGTCAAACGTTCCGAAATCGGCAAAAAATTCCGTGTTGCGGTGGAACTGATGGCAGTTCCACGCGCCTTTCCACCAAACGCCGACTTTCGGAAACCACTGCCCCACCATGAAGAAATCGCGCATGTACCCGGTTCGCGCCATCACCTCGGGCATGGTGTCTTCGAACGAAATCTTGAACTGAACATCCGCTCCCGGCGGAATCGCTTTCGGAAGCTCGACCTGCATGACGGTTTTGTCATCCGCATTGTTGTCGTCCGGCTGGATAAACTTCATCTGACTCGTCAGATCGCCCATTCCGGCTGCTTCGAAATGCGTGATGCGGATCTCGCCCCTTCGTTCCGGCCGCCATCGAGCTTGCGGATTTCCCTGTCGCGATTCGGACATGAAAGTAGATTGCGGCTGAAACGCGTTCAAATACATATGGAAGGGAAATGTCTGCTGCGGTTTTCCGGTCAGGTTGTGGTACGTGAGCGTTTCGCTTGCCGTGATTGTGTGCTTCGCCGGATCGAGCTTTGCGTCAATTTCGTAGGCGACGACGCGCGTGGAGAGAGGCGCGTGATCGGCAGAAGCTGGTGACTTTGCATCGGAAGGCCTGGGCGCCTCGAGGGCTCTCCCGGTGAAAGCCAGAGCCGCCGCGCCTGCGAACACCAAAACCCATCGAATTTGCCGCATGCCCCCTCCCGCTGCGTGGGCTTTCCGGTACGTACCTTGGATGCTGCGAAACCCCGCAAAGGATAAGGTACCCACGCCAGTCGCGCAAGCAACGATTGCGCGAGCAATTAGATTTTTTTCGAGAGTTTCGGCACTCGCCCTCGAGCAAGCGCAATGTGTCATACTCGCGCGTTTGCTTATGCAGCCAAGTTGACGCATCCCGCCGGCCCGATTAAACTTGAATGTACCAGCTACAATGGCTGCCTGGTCCGGCTCGTCAGAATCGTCGGCGGCAGTAGTAACGTGAACAAATGAGCTCATCAGTCCTACAACAGAAGCGTCATCAACAGGTCCTGACCGATGTCGTGCGCGTGTACATCGAGACGGGCGAGCCTGTCTCCTCGCGCAGCGTGGCGCGACGCCACATCGAGCCGCTCAGCCCTGCTACGGTCCGCAACGTCATGGCCGATCTGGAAGAAGGCGGCTATCTTTACCAGCCGCACACCTCAGCGGGTCGCGTGCCGACCGCCGCGGCGTACCGTTTCTTCGTCGAGCAGGTGGCCGCTCAGGCAACAGCAAGCCCCGAAGACCGCCAGTGGATTCGCCGCGAACTCGAAGCGGCGCAGACACCCGAAGCCGTGATGGAGCGTGCGAGCCATGTTCTCGCCGCCGTCTCGCGCGGGCTCGGCATTTTTATTTCCCCACCGCTGGCGCGCAGCGTGGTCGAGCATTTGCAGTTCATGCTTCTGCCCGAGAACCGCGTTCTCGTGGTACTCGTCACCGCCGGTGGCCTTACGCGCGACAAGCTGATTCGTCCCGAGCGCATCTTCCGGCAGGAAGATCTGGACCGCGTGGCCGAGTATCTCAATCATCACTACACAGGCTGGACGATTGAAGCCATGCGCGCGGACCTGACCTCGCAGGTGGAGCGCGATCGCGAGCAATATGGCCGCATCGCGGGCGATGCATTGCTCCTCTGCGACCCGAGCGTTTTGGGGGAAAGCTCGGAGCGCAAGATTTACGTGGAAGGCGCCGCGCAGATGGCATCCTCTCTCGAATTCACGAGCCAGCAGCAAATGCGTGAACTGCTCGAAGCCATCGAAGAGAAGGACCGCTTGATCGCGCTCTTGAGCGGCTGCATCGAAGCGCCGGAACCGGTGCACGTCGAGCTGGGCCTCGACAAAATGTCGAGCGCGGGAAAGCATCTTGCGCTAGTGTCCGCGTCCTACACGGCGAAGGACCAGGCGCAGGGCACACTCGGAATTCTCGCGCCGATGCGCATGCACTACGAACGCGTGATCACCGCCGTCGCGTTTATGGCGCAGTTTTTCTCCGAGAACCAGGAGGGGAGCTGATTCCCGTGGCGTCGCACAAGCACACAGAAAAGGAAATCGAAAAGCGCGACGTTCCACTGGACGCGGCGTCGGCAGGCGAGCTCGATTCTCCCGCTTCTGCCTCAGCCGATGTCGATCCGTCTCCTGCGGAGCAGGTCCAAAAGCTTCTCGCCGAGAAACAGGAACTGATGAACACCCTCGTCCGGCGCCAAGCTGACTTCGAGAATTATCGCAAGCGCGTCGAGAAAGAACGCCACCAGGAGCGCCACCGCGGAGTCGAATCTCTAATCGAGCAGTTGCTGCCCGTTCTCGACGCGTTCGAACGCGCCCTCGCCGCGCACGACGATCCCGCTTTCGCGGAATATCAAAAAGGTTTTGAATTGATCTACCGCCAGCTCTGGGACGCGCTTGCGAAACAGGGTCTCGAGCGCATCGAAAGTGTAGGCAAGGAATTCAATCCGCACTTTCATCACGCTATCGAGAGCGTTGAAACCACAGAGCACGCAGATGGCAGCGTCATCGACCAACTTCAGCCCGGCTACATTTTTCACAATCGCGTGTTGCGGCCCGCCATGGTCCGCGTTGCTTCGCAACCCGCGCCGGCATCCAGAAAGGAAAACTGAATCAGAATATGGCTACCAGCACCCCAAGGGATTATTACGAAATTCTCGGCGTCGCGCGCGAAGCCACGGCGGACCAGATCAAATCGGCATACCGCAAGGCCGCGATGCAATGGCATCCCGACCGCAATCCGCACAGCAAGCACGAGGCCGAAGAAAATTTTCGCGCGGCCTCGGAAGCCTACAGCGTTCTCTCCGATGCGCAAAAGCGCTCGATTTACGACCGCTTCGGCCATGCCGGACTTGGCAGCCGCGGCTTCGAGCCTGCCGGTTTCGACTTCGACAATTTGCAGGACATTATTGGAGACCTCTTTGGCATGGAGGATTTTTTCGGCGGCGGACGCCGTCGCGGCGGACGTTCGCGCGGCCAGCGCGGCGCCGACCTGCGGTACGACATGTCGCTCACATTCGAAGAGGCCGCGTCGGGCGTCAATTCCAAAATTCGTCTCACGCGCCTCGAATCGTGCGAGGCATGCAAAGGAATCGGCGCCAAGCCGGGCACGGGAATGTCTCCATGCAAGACTTGCGGCGGGCGCGGCCAAATGTCTTATCAACAGGGCTTCTTCGCAATCACGCGCACATGCCCCGCTTGCCAGGGGACGGGGCAAGTGATCAAGGACGCTTGCCCCACATGCCGCGGTCAGGGACGCATCGAACGCGACCGCACGCTCGAGGTCGGGATTCCCGCCGGCGTCGATTCGGGCACGCGCCTTCGCATGGCGGGCCAGGGTGAGCCCGGCACGAACGGCGGCCCAGCGGGCGACCTCTACATTTTCCTCGAAGTGAAAGAGCATCCAGTTTTCGAGAGACGCGGCGCTGATCTTTATTGCACGATTCCGGTCAGCATCACGCAGGCCGCTCTCGGCGCGAAAATCAAAGTCCCCACATTGCAGGGTGAAGAAGATCTCGAAATCGCCGACGGCACGCAGTCCGGCCAGATTTTTCGCAAGAAGGGGAAGGGTCTGCCGAATCCCAACGGCGGCCGCGGCGACCTCTACATCAATATCCGCGTCGTCATTCCATCGAAAGTTTCGCGCGACCAGCGCCGCCTTCTCGAGCAGCTCGGTCAGACATTGAAAGTCGAGAACAAGCCTGCCGATCGCGCGTCGAGTTTCTTCGACAAAGTGAAGGACATCTTCGGCTAGGATTTTGGTTTTTTTTGCCTTCGCGAACACAGTCACATTATTTGCTGCTGGCAGTAATGGTTCTGGTTGGCCCCACACTTGGTTGTGGTATTCCCGTCCCCGCCTTTATCGGTGTTTATCAGTATTTATCTGTGTTCATCTGTGGTTAGATTTGCTTCATGCGGCGCCGCTTTTTCGTTAATCGTTTCGATGCGAATTCCATTGCGCTGACCGGCGATGCCGCCGAGCATCTCGGCCGCGTGTTGCGCGCCGAGCCCGGCCAGCAATATGAATTGAGCGATGGTCAACGAGTTTTTCTCGCGCGCATCGAACGCATCACGCTTCGGAAGCGCGGCGAAAGCAGCATTGAGTTCACGCTCGTCGAACCGATAGACGCGCGCGAACCTGCGCTGAAAGTTGAGCTGCTCATGTCGCTAATCAAATTCGACCGCTTCGAGTGGTGCCTTGAAAAGGCCACCGAACTCGGCGTAACTGAAATTGTTCCGCTCGCCGCCGCACGCACCGATAAGCCACTCATCGCGGCGGCAGGGAAGCGCATCGAGCGCTGGCAGAAAATCGTGCTCGAATCGGCGCAGCAGTCTCGCCGCCTCCGGCCGCCCGAGATTCGGAGCGCGGTGCGCGCTGTCGACGCATTCGCGCTGTCAAAAGCCGCGCGCAAAATACTTTTGAGCGAGCGACGCGATGCGAAGCCAATGGCAGAATTTCTTCGAAATATGCCGCAGCCCACAGCGTCGCTTGCAATCGGCCCGGAAGGCGGCTGGACGGACGATGAGCTTGCCGCGGCGCGCACCGCAGGATTCGTCGAAGCGTCGCTCGGCGAAAACATTCTTCGCACCGAAACCGCCGTCATCGCTTCGCTCGCGCTCCTTCAATTCGCCTCGCTTCCGCGCTGACGCTTGGCGCACGCTCCATCTCCATGCTATAAATACTTAGGCGAGAATGTTGGACATCTCCAATCCTGGACCTTCAAACGCTCCGGGTAACGCGTCGCTGCCCCAATTGCGGCGCGAATTGCGCGGGTGGACCCGCGATCTGACAGTTGCGCTTGGCCTTGCCCTCGTCATCATCATTTTTCTCTACCAGCCGGTGAAGGTCGAAGGAACAAGCATGGCTCCGCTCCTGAGCGATCAGGAGCGCATCTTCATCAACAAGTTCGTGTATCGGTTCGAGCCGATTGAGCGCGGCGACGTCGTCGTTTTCTGGTATCCGATCGACCATTCCAAATCGTTCATCAAGCGTGTCGTCGGTTTGCCGGGCGAAATGATCGAGCTTCGCGCCGGGCGAGTCTTCGTTGACGGCCACGAATTGAAGGAGCCGTACGTCCCGGCGAATTATCTCGACGGCGCAAGTTATCCCGCGATGCAGATTCCTTCTGACAATTTTTTTGTCATGGGCGATCATCGCGACAGCTCCAACGATTCGCGCGTTTTCGGCCCGGTCGGACGCCAATACATTTACGGCAAGGCCGTGTTCGCCTATTGGCCAGTGGACCATTTCGGATCGCTGACTTCCTCATCGACGGTGCAAGCATCGCGATGAATTCTTCGGGAGGACACACTGACAGAAGTCCCCGCAGTTCGCGCGACTCTCGCGCTCGAAGACGGGCGAGTATTTAACGGACGCGCGGCGGGCGCACGCACCCGGCGCGGCGGCGAAGTCGTTTTCAATACCAGCCTCACGGGTTATCAAGAAGTTTTCACCGACCCCAGTTATTCCGGTCAGATTGTCTGCCTCACATACCCGCACATCGGCAACGTGGGCGCGAATCTCGACGATGAAGAGTCCGCGAAGCCGTACATCGAAGCGCTCATCGTGCGCGAATTTTCGCCGCTGGCGTCCAATTGGCGCTCGAGCGAGAGCGCGCAGCAGTATCTCGAGCGTCACGGCGTCCCGGTCATCTGGGACCTCGACACGCGCGCTCTCGTGCGCCACCTTCGCGATGTGGGCGCGCTGCGCGGTGTCGTCGCAACGGACGGCACGCCTGCGGAAAAATTGATTGCTGAAGCGCGTGCCCTGCCCACGATGGCAGGCCTCGACCTGGCAAGCCGCGTTACGTCTTCGAAGAAGTACGAGTGGTCGCGAACCTCGATTGATCTCGCCACTCCAATTTCAGGCAGGGAACCGCCGAACGAGGGCGGGCGCCGTTATCGCGTGGTCGCATATGATTTCGGCATCAAGCAAAATATTCTGCGCCTCTTCATGGATCACTCCTGCGATGTGACAGTCGTCCCGGCGCAAACCTCCGCCGAAGACGTCCTCGCGCTCAAGCCCGATGGCGTTTTTCTCTCGAACGGTCCGGGCGACCCCGAGCCGGTCGGCTACGCGATTCAAAATATTCGCAAGCTCCTCGGGAGGACGCCGATCTTCGGCATTTGCCTCGGACATCAACTCTGCGGCCTCGCGCTCGGCGGCCGTACATTCAAATTGAAATTCGGCCATCACGGCTCGAATCATCCTGTGAAGAATTTGATCACGCAGAAAGTGGAGATCACCGCGCAAAACCACGGCTTCTGCGTCGATCCCGATTCTCTGCCGTCGAGCGACGTCGAAATCACGCACGTTAATTTGAACGATCACACGAACGAGGGCATGCGCCATCGCTCGCTCCCGCTTTTCAGCGTCCAGTATCATCCGGAGGCCTCACCCGGCCCTCACGACGCGCGGTATTTGTTCGACGATTTCATCGCGATGATGAAGGGGCACACGCATGCGAATTGAATCGGGCCAGGGCCGCGAGATCGCATAGATGCCGAAACGCACCGACATCAAGAAAATTCTGATCATCGGCTCCGGTCCGATCATCATCGGGCAGGCCTGTGAATTCGATTACTCCGGCACGCAAGCCTGCAAGGCGCTTCGCTCCGAAGGCTATGAGGTCGTGCTCGTCAATTCGAATCCTGCGACGATCATGACCGATCCTGAAATCGCGAACCGTACCTACATTGAGCCGCTCTCGCGCGAATATCTCGAAGCTATCATCGCGACGGAGCGCCCAGACGCCGTGCTGCCGACCGTCGGAGGCCAGACGGGCCTCAACCTCACCGTCGAGCTGGCTGAAGCCGGCATTCTCGAAAAATACAATGTGAAGCTTATCGGCGCTTCACTCCGCGCCATCAAAATCGCGGAGGACCGCCTGCTCTTCAAAGACGTCTGCCGCAAAGTCGGCCTCGAGGTTCCCGCGTCCGAAGTGGTTACCGACATTCCCGAGGCGATCAAGCTCGCGGACCAGCTCGGTTATCCCGTCGTTATTCGTCCATCATTCACGCTCGGTGGCACCGGCGGCTCGATCGCTTACAACCGGGAAGATTTTTCCGACGCGATTTCGCGCGCGCTCGACGCGAGCCCCGTGCGGCAGGCGTTGATCGAAGAATCCGTGCTGGGCTGGAAGGAATTCGAGCTCGAAGTGATGCGCGACTTCCGCGACAACTTCGTCGTCATCTGCTCGATTGAAAATTTTGACCCGATGGGCATTCACACGGGCGATTCCATCACGGTTGCCCCCGCGCAAACGCTGACCGACAAGGAATATCAACGCATGCGCGACGCAGCCGCCGCGATTATTCGCGAAGTGGGCGTCGAGACCGGCGGCTCAAACATTCAATTCGCGATCGACCCCGAGACCGGCCGCATGGTCGTGATCGAAATGAATCCGCGCGTCTCGCGCAGTTCGGCGCTCGCCAGCAAAGCGACCGGATTTCCGATCGCGAAAATTGCCGCCAAGCTCGCGCTCGGCATGACGCTCGACGAAATCCCCAACGACATCACGCGCAAGACGCCCTGTTCCTTCGAGCCGACGATTGACTACGTCGTCGCGAAAATTCCGAAGTGGCAATTCGAGAAATTTCCGGGCAGCGACACGACTCTTTCAACGCAGATGAAATCGGTCGGGGAAGTGATGGCGATTGGCCGCACGTTTCAGGAAGCACTCTGCAAAGGTATCCGCTCGCTCGAGCCGCATTCTCCCTGGCGCGCTCCCGCCGAAGTCACCACCGCGCTTCTGCGCGAAAAGCTTTCCGTCCCCGCGCCGGACCGCCTCCATTGGCTCTTCGAGGCGCTCGAGCGCGGCATGACGCGCGAAGATGTGTGCTCGCTCACGAAAATCGATCCGTGGTTCATCCGCCAGATGGAGGAAATGGTTGCAGTGGACCGCCGGATCGGCGCGAACTCACTCCGCGGTGTTTCGCGCGAACTCCTCCTTGAAGCAAAGCGCTCCGGCGCAAGCGATGAAG
>JBAWGF010000224.1:0-7757 GCA_049592615.1 Candidatus Acidiferrales bacterium | reverse complement strand
GAATCAAGCCGAGTGCGTACCACAGCCATCCGTCTCCCATCCGCGTCGCGAGGATCATCAGGATGCGGAACCACCGGGGGGCGCGCCAGCGGTGCACGCGCCGCATCAAACGGTGATCGTTCGATTGAATTTGGTTCCACACCGCCCGGCCGACTGTCATACGCATTCCTCAGCTGCGGATTGCGGCGCTGTGATCCACCGGGGCCGCTTGAGGGTTTCCGGTTGGCCGAGAATCTGATTCGCCCAGTGACGGCTAAAGTTCTTTTCGTCGCGATAATTCAAGTAAGTGGCGAGAGGGATGAACACGGCGATCGGTGCGATGAGAGTGGTCCAGCACTTCTCACGCATCAACTCGCGTGAGATCAGAAATACGTCGCGCGTCAGTTTTGCAAAGCTGCCGCATTCCCCGGCAACGCGGCCTCGCCCCTGGCGGAGGCCGGCAAAGAATTCCTCTTTGTCCTGCGCGCCCGGGACCTCCGTGTACGTGCTCCCCACCGAGGGCAGCGTATGGGCGTCGCTCCCGCCGATCGCGATTTTTTCCCATTGCCGCGCCAGATTTTCAGCGTGCGCATTTGATTTCTCGAGCATGTGGCCATTGCGCGTTTCAATCGCGGGAAAATATTCCCGAAACCATTCGAAGTCTTCACGCTCCCTCGTTCCCGTCAGATTCGAAAAGACGTGATTGATGCTGAAAAAAAGGCGGCGTTCGCTCAGGTACATCAGCAGGGAAACCAGGTCGTTTCGCCGCTGGTGGATCTGCGCGTGCTGGCGCTCGTTGAAATCGTAAACGCCAATGTGGACTTCCGTGCCGCTTGGCATCCGGCACGTCACTTCTTCGCTGACGAAGAAATCAGGATAGCGGCGCAGTTTTTCGGAGCCTTCGATCGAATCGTGGTCCGTCAGCGTAAAGAGGTTCATCCCGCGCCGCCGCAGAAGTGAATACACTTCCTCGGGATCGCTGTAGCTCTCGCGGCAGAATCGGCGAACAAACGGTGTTGTACAAAGGCCCGAAAAGTACGAGTGGACATGCAAATCGCACTTCACGAGGGTCAATATGAAGGGTTTCTGTTACAGCGATATGACGTTCGCGCTAAAGTTCTGAAAAGACAGATACTTAACTGATTCGACACGAAAAGCAGAGTTTTAACATTCCAGTAAAGGTCCTCTTCGGCCTTCCGGCCAGAATTATTCGCGCATGGAGCGAATCGAGTTCTGCTTCTTCGATGCCGGCGGCGGTCATCGCGCGGCCGCTACCGCCCTGGAAATGGCGATCCAGGCGCAGCGGCGCCCTTGGGAAGTCCGGCTCACGAATCTGCAGGAACTCCTCGACCGGCTCGACATTCTCAAGAAATACGCCGGCATTCGAATACAGGACTTCTACAACACGATGCTGCGAACGGGCTGGACGCTCGGCAGTGCGCAGCTCATGAAGGTTCTCCAGCTCGCCGTGCGCGTCTATCATCGCGCCACCGTCCGCATGCTCGAAGCGCAATGGAAGGAGACGCAACCGGATATGCTGGTCTCCTTCGTCCCGCACTTCAATCGCGCCCTTTGCGAAAGCTTTCACTATGCGTTTCCCGGACGCCCATTCGTTACGGTTCTCACGGACATCGCGGATTACCCTCCTCATTTCTGGATCGAGCGGCAACCGCAATATTTCGTTTGCGGATCCGACCGCGCCGTCTCTCAAGCGCGTGAGCATGGGCATCCCGGCGACCGGATCTTCCGCGCATCCGGAATGATTCTTCACCCGCGCTTTTATGAGCCGCCGGTTGCGAATCGCAGGGTGGAGCGCGAGCGCCTGGGCCTCCGGCCGGATCTTCCGACGGGACTCGTCCTCTTCGGCGGGCATGGTTCGAAAGCGATGCTCGAGATTGCCGAGCGCTTGGACCGCTCCCCGCTCAACCTTCAATTGATTTTCATTTGTGGCCGGAATGAAAAGCTGGCCAGTGCGCTGCGCGGACAGAAATCGCGCCTGCCGCATTTCGTCGAGGGTTTTACGACGAGAGTGAACTATTTCATGCAGCTTGCAGACTTCTTCATCGGCAAACCCGGCCCCGGCAGCGTAAGCGAGGCGCTCGCGATGAATTTGCCAGTGGTCGTCGAGTGCAACGCCTGGACGTTGCCTCAAGAACGCTACAATGCCGATTGGATCCTCGAAAAAGAAGTTGGTGTCGTGCTGAAGAGTTTTCGCGAAATTGAGCGCGCGATTACGTATTTGATCGAACTTGCGACGCTCGATCGATACCGAAGCAACGTAGCGGCGATTGAGAATCGCGCCGTCTTCGAGATTCCCGGCTTCCTCGAAGACATCTTCGAGCGAACGCGCGTCGGTGCAGCTTCGAACGGGACTTCGATTCTCGAGAGCCGACTCCCCTGATGCTTCCGCGCAACCCGCCGGAATTCCCGCCAACTTCAGCGGTTCACTTCACGCGCGATCGTCCGCGACTCGACCGTATCCTCTCCGTATGGCATGATAATACTTCGCAGTTAGAGTGAGTCTTCAGGGGGAGGAACTTCCAATCATGGCCAAGGCCACATTTGCGGCGGGATGTTTCTGGGGCGTCGAGGATGCGTTCAGCCACATCAAAGGCGTGACTTCTACGACTGTCGGTTACACCGGTGGCGCGACGAAGAACCCCACGTACAAAGAAGTTTGCACCGGCCGCACGGGTCATGCCGAAGCTGTGGAAGTGGAATTCGACCCCGCGCAGATTTCCTATCTTCAGCTACTGAATGTTTTCTGGCAGAGCCATGACCCTACCACGATGAATCGGCAAGGGCCGGACGTCGGTACGCAATATCGCTCGGCCATCTACTTTCACGATGCCGACCAGGAAACCGCTGCTC
Source organism: Candidatus Acidiferrales bacterium (assembly GCA_049592615.1). Lineage (GTDB taxonomy): Bacteria > Acidobacteriota > Terriglobia > Acidiferrales > UBA7541 > Palsa-295. The sequence goes on along the minus strand of JBAWGF010000224.1, from coordinate 4,907 downwards.
GCGGGTCGAAAGCCGTGCTCGAAAAGTCGAAAACTTATCCGCGGCCCATTGTCACGGAGATCACACCCGCCTCGGAGTTCTTCCGCGCGGAGGAATACCACCAGAAATACTTCGAAAAGACGGGAATGAGATCCTGCCACATGCCTTAGGAGGAGCTGCGGACGCACCTCTGCCGTTGCGATGCAAAGGATCCAGAAGAAAGTTTAGTTGCTCAGTTTATATGAGCTTTCGGAAAGCTTATCGTAGATGAAGTAGCTGGCGATTCCCATCGCCCCGAGCACCATCAGCGCGAACACCAGGTGGCGGCGTTTCGTATGGACCACGTTTGAATCTGGACTCGAACGACTCGGACTCTCTTTCGTCCCCGCCCCCGCGGGCGCCTGTGGCGCTGCGTCCGGCACCATCGTCACTCGGTAGGAACTGCCAGCGCCGATGGTGTGCAATTCGCCGTCATTGTCGAGGACCAGCGCGCCGCGATAGGCGGAAATCACGACTTCCGTGGGGCTCACGATCGCCACTTGCCCGTAAGCGGGCTGTCCATTGAACGCGCGGACGATGCCTTCGGGAATTAGCAAGTCCAGCCGGTCGGAACTAGAAGTCGAAAAACCCACTGTGCCGTGGGTCACGGTCGCCTGCACTGCATCTGCGTTTTCCGCCAGGATCACGCCGCTCGCGGAGAGCAAGTAAATTTGTCCCGAACCAATTTTCATTCGCAATGTTCCGCCGACCTCAGTTGCAAGCGCATCGCCGGGATAAACGGTGGCCCCCACGACGGCATTGGCGCCGCCGAGACGGGCGCTCTGCGCCTGGATTACCAACCCAAGTGCTTTTTCGTTTGCGGCCAACGCAGGCAGGTTTACGAGGCCAGCTACAAGGAACGCCACGAGACAGGAACGGGCGATCAATCGCACGCTTCCCTCCGAGAGGTACTTTGTCAATGTAAGCGCTCAAACGGCTGCTGTCAATAGGATTGGCTCATTGGTTTGCAGGCGAATCAGCCGTGTGCGAGGCACAAGAATCGACTGACATATGATGGTAAGCATTCCTATGTAGGAAAATCGCTTGTTCTTGTTCCATTTCGGGCCATCCGTTTGGCGAGCTTTTCGAAAAGCTCTTATTTTGACGGAACTACAAGCTTCCAACTTGGCATGCGGAGTGCCTATTGAATGTCTGGGCTGCGAACCTTGCGCACGCAGGTTGGAGGAAGGCAAATCAAGATACTCCTCATTCAGCTTTGGCAGGAAGACTCGGGCCAGGACCTGGCGGAGTATGCGCTGCTTGTAGTGCTGATTGCGCTCGCCGCCGTGGCCTCGATGAAGGCTTTGGCGACGTCTCTAAAAAACGTGTTTTCGAGTGCCGCCGCGAATATGACGACGAACACGTAGTCCCCGCTCAGCCACCCGCGCCTTCAACTCACTCAACGGTGCGATCCGATACCGCTCGATTCCTTACGCAATCCCGATCAATCCGTACCTTCAATGGATTTTCTTGCGCGGCGTTGCCGCTGTGAAAACACCCCTGCGCAATGGCCAAAGTCTTTGCACTTTCGCGCGAGGCGATTGGGCTATGGCCGATCGCCGAGGGGCGGAGCCTACTTGCGTTCCGTATTCTTCCGCAATCTCCGAACCTCGATGACGACGAAGCCCAACAGGACAATCAGAACAGCCGAATAGATGTGGAAAAACGGCTCGGCAACTCCCATCTCTTGTAATCCTCCCGAATGAATTGTCCGGCGGAAGGGGGAGTGCCAGACTTAACTGCGCACTACGATGCTATCAGAATTCGCCTCCCGGTCGGCCATTCTTTCCGCGCCGGGGATACCTTTTCAATCACCGTGTGGTACGCCCGCCAGGCCGCTAATCCGGAGCGGCCCGTTGAACCCATCACTCCGTCCGCTGGCCTGACGGGGTTCTGCGTTAGAATAGATTGAACCCCGCAGGGAGGGGCGAATGATCCATCGCTTCGTCTTTCACAACGACCGGTTGTTGCCAATCGAGCAGGTTCGCCTTTCTCCAGGCCAGGCGGGATTGCTGAACGGGTGGGGCCTTTTCACGACGATTCGCATCGTCGAGGGCATTCCCTTCGCATTCGAGCGCCACTGGAAGCGCCTGGAACGCGACGCCGAGCGCACGCACTGCCCCTTCGCATTCGAAGAGGAAGCCGTCCGCTCGCAATTGAATGAAGTTCTGCGCGCAAATCAGGTGCGCGAAGGCTGCGCGCGCATTTACGTCATCAATAACCAGGCTGGTTTCTGGCTAAGCGAGGAAAGTTTTCCGCGCGTGGACTTGCTGATTTATTCCGCCGGCCTTCCATCGTATCGCGAGCCCGCGCGGCTCGGGTTACGCGAACACGGCCGCCACGCTGCCTCGCCGCTCGCCGGCGTAAAGGTGATCTCCTGGCTCACAAACGTTTGGAGTCTCGCCGAAGCGCAGCAGGCGGGATTCGATGAGGTCGTAATGCTCAACGAGCGTGGCGAAGTTGCCGAATGCACCGCCGCGAATATTTTCTGCGTTCGCGGTGACCGCGTCACCACCCCGCCGCTCACTGCCGGATGCCTCGAAGGGATCACGCGCAGCGTCCTGCTCGAGATCGGTGCGGCCGCCGGAGCTCCCGTCGAGGAGCGCACGCTCTTGCCCGAGGACCTCTACATCGCCGAGGAAGTTTTCATTTCGTCCACCAATCGCAGCCTGCTGGCCGTTAGTGAGATCAGCGGCCACAAAATCGCTGCCGCGCCGGGACTGATCACGCAAAAACTGGAGAAGGCTTTCGCTGGTTATCTCCGCGAATATATTGAGGCGCGCACCGCCTCCTCGAACAAGCCGTAAGCCCCGGTCCGCGCATCAGCCTTTTTGCCCTGCGCACGCTCGTTGCGCGTTAATGAATCAGCCACCCGCCCACACCCATCGCAATTCCGCCGAGCGCCAGAGTGATACCGAAAATCCAGAAAATCTTTTTCCGTGTCAGCAGCGTGATGGAACAAATCACCAGCGCCGCCTCCAGTAATACCTCGCCGAGATCGTACCGGTCGGCGCGAGCCTCCTCCACTTTGACTTCGGCCTCGGCCTTCCGCGCCTCCGCCTGAATCTCCTTCACTTCTTCGCTGTAGCGCTCCACTTGCTTCGAATACTTTTCCTTCACCGCATCCACATGGCTCGCCTCCTGGAGTGAGAAAATCGACAGTTCATCCAGGAACAATTCATAGTTCCTGCGGCGGATTTCCTTCGCTTGATAGTAGGACCACTGATCGGCGGCGCGCGACTGGAGCAGCACTTCCTCGGTGTGCGCGCGATGCCCGAGCAGCGTGACGCAGGCCACCAGCACCGCGAGAACGGCCATCGTTACCGTGACGGGCGCCAGTCCGGGCTCGTGCGCGCCGTGTTCGGCACTTTCTTCGAGTTCTCTCATTTCGTCGGGCATGAAGTGTCCTCGCTGGAATTCTGAATTTGTGCAGCGGGAGAGAATAACAGAACCCCGCAGGCGCGCGCCATCCCGCACCTCGCCGCGGCCTTGTAAATTCCTGTACAATCGCTTCTTCGTTCCAGATGGACTGAGGTGAAAACCATGAATGACCTTGCGAGCAAACAGTGTGTTCCATGCCGTGGTGGAGTTCCCGCTCTCTCGGGCAAGGAACTCGAGAATCTTGCGAAACAGGTGCCGCTGTGGAAGGTGATTGACGCCCACCACATCACGCGCACCTACACGTTTCCCGATTTTCGCCAGGCGCTCGCTTTCGTGAACAAAGTGGGCGCCATCGCCGAAGAGCAGGGGCACCATCCGGATATTTTGCTCGCCTGGGGTAAAGCGGAGATCACGACGTGGACGCATAAAATCAACGGGCTCACGGAAAGCGACTTCATCCTCGCCGCAAAATTCGATCGATTATGAAACTCGTATGACCGAAGAGCTGAGAACTCCCTTCCGCGACAGCGCCTTCTTTGATCCCTACAAGAGAGTTGCGTTCGTCGGCGAATACGTCTGGTGGCGGCTGCGCGGCTCGCCTCAGCCGAAAGTTCCGAATCTCATCAAGCAGCGAACCCTCACGCAATTCGCACGGGATTTCAATCTTCAAGTGATGGTGGAAACCGGCACCAACCTCGGCAATATGGTCAACGTTCAGAAGGACCGCTTTCGCGAAATTTACTCGATCGAGCGGGACGACTATCTGGCAGCGCGCGCCAGGAAAAAATTTGCGCGCCGCCCCAACATTCATCTCTACCATGGCGATAGCGCAGAAGTTCTCCCGCAAATCGTTCACGCGCTGAAGGAACCTGCGCTTTTTTGGCTCGACGCGCATTGGGGCGCCGAATCCGCGCCGATCCGCCAGGAACTCGACTGCATTTACAAACATCCCGTGCGGAACCACGTGATGCTCATCGACGACGCCCGCTGGTTCGACGGTCACGGCGATTACCCCACGCTCGAGGAGTTGCGCGTGCGAGCCGCTCGCGAATATCCCGGTAGTGTCGTCGAGTCGAAAGACGACATCGTCCGCATCTACACCCCAAAATCCAATTAGCTTTTCGGTTCCCGGTTTTAATGTAGCGCCGGGCTTCAGCCCGGGACCTTCTCTTCATCATCTGCGCCGCTCGCATTCACAGCTTTTTTGGGGTGCGCTGGCTTGTTTGCCCTGAGGTCCTTGGCGAAGGGCCACCGCTTTCTTGGCGGTCAAATTCTATGCAAATGTAAACCGTGCAAGGCTTGCCTCGCCTGCCTCCGCTTCGCAGCTCTGCCTCTTAGTGGGCCGGAGCTTCAGCTCCGACATTAACGCGATCGAAGCGTGGGGCTTCAGCATTTGAGGAATACTTCTTTCCCTCCGTTTTATCTTTATCAGTGTTCATCTGTGTTAATCAGTGGCGCCTTTCCTCCTCCCTTCGTACAGGTGTACTAGTCCTCGCCCCATTCTGTAC
>JBAWGF010000223.1:0-2322 GCA_049592615.1 Candidatus Acidiferrales bacterium | reverse complement strand
TCTGTGCGGGGTTGTGCCTTGAAAGCTCATGGAGTTCTAGTTTCCTGAGATGGAGACCGCGGCAAAGCCTAGCTCGCAGCCGCGTACCGAGTCTTGCGTGATGTCCGGCAACGGCCATTGCGAAGCGGAGACAGGGAGGTTGCAGGCCGGAACATCAGTGAACGACAAAATAGCCCCGAAATCGATCGAGGTGGAAGTAGCCGACCTTATCCCCCAACGGGGAAGGCAGAAACACTGGATGCGATATGGCAAGTATCCAGTGATGCTTCCGGGGTTCGTACCGCCAGCATGCAGCCAAAGGATTCTATGGGAACAAGGGAGATCCGACGGGTTCAAGCGCAACTAGCTTGTAAGGTCAGACAAGCCGACAAAGCAAGGACGACCTGATGACTCGACGGAAGTCAGACTGACTGATATTACTCTGCGGTCGGGAGAGCCGACTACATGGGGAAGCGGTCAGCGGAAGTTGAACAGTTCGAAGGAGACATGGGCTCCATCCAAAGGGAGGATTCGGGCTTCTATGCAAAGAGAAGAATCGCCAACCATGACAACGGGACTCGAACGAATAGCAGCGAGAGCTCGGTGTGAACCAAAGCTCCGGTTTACGTCACTGGCCCATCACATCACCAAGGAACGAGTCTGGGGGAATCTAGGTCAGATCCCGATCGACTCAGCCCCTGGGGTAGACGGGCAGACGGTGCCGGAGGCGAAAGAGAGCTTTGAGGTATGGATTGAAGCCATGCTTCAATCGGTGCACCGCCAGGGGTATCCAGCGCCGAACATCCGGCGCGTGTATATCCCGAAACCCGGGAAGCAGGAGAAACGCCCGTTGGGCGTGCCTTGTGTAGCAGACCGGGCGCTCCAGAGAAGCGCCGCGCAGGTGCTGTCCGCCATTTACGAGCAGGACTTTCTAACATGCTCGTTTGGCGGCCGACCTGGGCGGGGTGCCCATCAAGCGCTGGCCAGCCTGCATGAAGTGATCTCTGGCCGGAAGGTGGAGTGGGTGCTGGAGGCGGACCTCAAGAATTTTTTCGGGAGCTTAAGCCACGAATGGATGCTCCGTTTTGTCGAACATCGGGTGGGAGACCCGCGTCTGATCAACCTGATCCGACGCTGGCTGAAAGCAAGCATTCTGGAAGAGGGAGAGGTCCATACGAATGAGGAAGGCACACCACAAGGTGGTTCGATCAGCGTTTTGCTGAGTAATGTGTATCTGCACTATGTGCTCGATCTGTGGTTCGAGCGCGTGGTCAAGCCTCGGTTACGGGGCGAAGCCTATATGGTGCGGTACCTTGACGACTTTGTGTTGTGTTTCCAATATCGGGCGGATGCTCTACGTGTCCAGAAAGCACTGTGCCAGAGACTGGGGAAGTTTGGCTTGACTCTGGAATCGACAAAGACCAAGCTCGTCGAATTTGGTCGCTTTGCGCAGCGACACGCGAGCAAGCGTGGCCGTAAACGCCCGGAGACGATTTACTTCTTGGGGTTCACGCTGTACTGCACGCGCAACCGGAAAGGCAACTATCGGGTTGGGCTGCGTACGGAAAAGTCACGCCTGCGGCGTGCGTTGATGCGCTTGCAAGACCAGATGCGGCGAATGCGGCACTCATCGATCCGGGAGCAAACCGACTACCTCAATCAAATGCTCCGCGGTCACTATGCGTACTACGGCATCGCCGGGAACATACGGGCGGTGCAACGGGTCCATCGGGCCGTGGAACGTTACTGGCGCAAGATGCTGAGCAGCCGGAGTTGGCAAGGGGAGGTCTGGTGGAAGCAATTCCAGCAGATCAAGGAGCGGTTTCCGTTGCTGCGACCAAAGCTGTATCTCCCTTACTCGGAGCTACAAGCTATCGCCGCGCTGTGAAACAACTTCTGACGAGCGTAGTGCGGGAAATCTGCACGCTACGTTCTGTGGGAGCCGGGGAGCGGGCGACCGCCCCCGGCCACCCGGTGGCAGCCAGCACATGGCTGTCCCTACCGCGATCGCCAACGACCAAGAGCATCTAGCCTATTCAATCTGGGCAGACTCGAAAATCGAATGTAATCGCTACCGTCCCGTTTCGTTCGTCCAACCGGCGGCTCTGGATGTTTGGATCGTTCACGTCTGCTCGGGGCAGGTGTTTTCGCAGGAATAGCTCGATGAGTCGCACGTTATAGATTTGACCTGGAGTCAGGGCCAAATCGTTCAACAGCTCTGCGTCCGCACCGACGATGTTGATGCTACTAACATAAAATTGCTTGCCTTCGTCCACATCGATTTCGAGAAAGGCGAGTCTCTTTTCATCGTCAAACGTGGTGGCAGGAACGCCTGTGTAGTTG
>JBAWGF010000222.1:0-6764 GCA_049592615.1 Candidatus Acidiferrales bacterium | reverse complement strand
ACCGATACGCTCGATCCTGATATTTCCATGCCTCGCGCCAGACGATGCTCGTGAGAACAAACACCAGCGGGGCAGAGGCACCGGCCAGCCTCGCGTCGAAATTCCCGAGAGCGCGTTGTTCGGCCATGTGGGATGACGGCCGATAGTGATAGAGACCGTCGGGCCAGTCCGCGAGGCCGCTCGTCGTGAAATGAAATTCGGTCGGATGGAGATTGCCGGAGGAAGGATTCACGCGAAGTGCATACGTGTATCCGGTCACGGGGACTCGCTTCGAAGCGCTGATCGAAGCCGAGTAAAACATCAACTGCGAGAGAAATGCAGCTCCATCCTGGGCCTGCGTGTTGCCTGCTTTACCCCCGAGCACTTCGAGCGCCGGAATTTCCGGGGCGGGCGGGTCGGCCGGCAAGTCGAGCACTGGTACGCCTTCGTAGTGGCGAAACGGATTGGGCATGTTGGCCCAATCAAGGACGCGCCGGTTTCGACGCAGCGATTCGACACTGTGTTTCGTGAATTCATGGTACTCGCGCCATGCCATTGAATGTGAGACCTCGGGTGATTCCATCGGCGCACGAAGCGATCCGCGTTCTTGAGACTCGGCGAATCAGAGAGTTTACATCACAGCCGCCACCACCGAAGCAGGAGTGCGCCCGTACTTATTCGAATTTGACCTGAAACTGTTTTCGGGGCTCGCTCGTAATTTGAGCGTTGCAAGGCCCAACGCATCCAATGCCTGCGGGCGGCGGAAAGTTACAACAGGTGACCCAATGAAGCCGAAGATGATCTATTTAGTCCTGTGTGTTCTGGGATTAGCTTTGCCGTACTCGCAATTCGTCCCCTGGGTGGCGGCAAACGGCCTGAATATGCATCTGTTCGGGCAACAACTTTTTGCGAATCGCATCGGCGGATTCTTCGGCATGGACGTGATTGTCTCGGCCTTGGCGTTCCTGGTCTTCGCGGGCAACGAGCGTGCCCGGATTGGCGTGCCCGGACGGTGGTTGCCGCTGATTGCGGTGTGCACGGTGGGCGTTTCGCTCGGACTCCCGCTGTTTTTGTATTTGCGAGAACGAAGGCTCGAGGAATTGGCAACGAAGTCGCGCGCCGAGGCGGCTTAAGCGGATGGCGGTTGCGCGCGGCCTACTGAAATACCTTGGCGAGCTGGCCGGTGGCCTGCAAAAGCGAGAGTTGGCCCTGCTGGCGCGCGAAATCGGCGTCGAGGAACGCGACCCATTTGTCGCTTTCTTCGAGGCGCGCTTCTTCAATGTCGCGCAGCGTCGCGCGGCCCTGATCGAACTTGGCCTGCACCAATTCCAATGATTCCTGCGACAGTTTCAGGTCGAGCCGGGCCACTTCGCGTGTCGCGTCCAATTCCTGAATGTTGCGCGACTTCTGCTGCACTTCCATCCGAACCACCTGCCGGCGATTTCCGATCGAAATCTCCGCGGCGTTCAACTGGCTTTTCGCATACGCGACATTGGCTCGCGTCTTCGAGCTGAAAATCGGAATGTGCACGTCGATGCCGATGGTCACGTTGTTGCGTTGGAAGTGATTGAAAAACTCGGCGTAATTGTTGAACTTCGCCAGAACTTGATACTGCCCGATCAAATTCACAGTGGGCCAGTAGCCGCCGCGTTCGCCTTTCAGGATGTGTTCGCGGGCGGAGCGCTCGTTTTCGCCTTCCTTCAGAAGCGGATCTTTTTCGAGCGCGAGATTCATCAGCTCGTTTTCCTGCTGCTGGGTTGCGAATGACGGCTCTTCCGTCTCGACCTCCACCGTCTGCGTGTCGGGAAGTCCCGTCAGATTGCGAATCTGCTGGGAGACGATCTCATCGCGCCCTTCGAGCTTGATGATGCGTTCCCGCACCCGCGCGAGCGTGAGTTCGCTGCGCGTGATTTCGATCGGAAGCTCCTGTCCCGCAGCGCCGCGTTCGCGCGTAACTTCGAGAATCTTTTCGGCGCTCACCTGCTCCTTGCGCAGCAGGTCGAGCGAATGCCGCACTTTTGCCAGCTCCAGGTACGCCGTGGCAGTGCGGACAATCACTTCATCGCGCGTGCGATCCACTTCCAGTTTTTGATTTTTCGCGCGATCTTCGGCGGCTTTCAACTGCCCTCGCAGCGGCAAATTGACAAGCGCCTGATTGTAGGAAAGATTGAAGACGGAAGGGGCCTGCCCGCCGGGAGTGGAAGGAAAACCGCTCGTATACGCAGCGCCAGAGCCGGTGTAGAGATTCGGAAGGAATTCGGCGCGGTCCACGCCCGCGGCATCGAGCGCGACGCGGTATTGCACGCGCGCAAGCGCCAGTTCGCGGCTGTTCTGCATTGCAAGCGTCAGCGCCTGCCGCAGCGTCAGCTTTTCCGCGCTCTGCGCGCGCGCGGCCGGCGCCGTGACGAACAGCGCTACAACCGCCGCGAGTGCAGAGAGCCGATGGATATTTTTATTCATAGCGTAGTGATTCCGTGGGGTGCAACCGTGCTGCCCGGTTCGCCGGTAGATATCCGAACAGCAATCCCGTGGAGCAGGATACTACGAACGCGAGCACGACGGAGATCCAGGACACGGGAACGGTAACACCCTCGGCTTCCGGAAAAAAACTGATCAAGAAATTGATGAGAGCGGGGATGGAAACTGCAATCGCAATCCCCGCGAGCGCGCCTGTCCCGCTGATGAGCAATGCCTCCATCAAAAATTGATAAAGGATCGCGTCGCGCCGCGCACCCACGGCCTTGCGGATGCCGATCTCGCGCGTCCGCTCGGTGACGGTGACGAGCATGATGTTCATGATGCCGATGCCGCTGATGGCAAGCGCAATCAGCGCGATCAAAATCAAAACCACGGTGAGGGCCATCGAGATGTGCCGCGCCGTCTCGAGAATGCCTGCCAGATTCTGCACGCGGTATTTTGCCCCGGCGCGATGCCTGCTCTGGAGAATTTCAGCGACGACGCGCGTCGCGTCGGGCACGTCCTCGGAGCGGCCGGCCTTGACGTAAAACGTGCGGAAGAAATCGGTGTCCGTGTAGTACTTGATCAGCGGAAACGGCACGATCATGGATTCCCGCGTGATTTCCGTCTGCCCGAATGTCGCGACGCGTTCGCGGAACACACCGATTACGGTGAAGTGCAGCTCGCCGACGCGTATGTCCTTCCCGATCGGGTTTTCATTCGGATACACGAGCGAGGCGAGGTCTTCCGTCAGAAGGCAAACCTTGCTGCGCGACATCATGTCGTCGGAATCGAAGTACCGCCCGCGGACGATCAGGAGATTGCGAATCTGCTGGAACCCTTCGGTGACGCCGACCAATCCAATCGGATGCTCGGCGCCGCTGACGACCACGGTCATTGGAATGTCGTGGGTCCCGGCCGCTACTACGACCTGCGGAATTCCCTGCTTGATCGCTTCGAGGTCCGCCGGGGTGATTTCATCTGCTGCGGTCGAAGGCTGCGCTGCGCCGGAGTGGATCAACTCCGCGTAGATCAGGTTTGCTCCGACGCCTTCGATCTGCGCGATGATGTAGCGCTTCCCCGCGAGCGCCACCGTCACCACCAGGACGATACAAGCGCTCCCGATTATCACTCCCAGCATGGTAAGCATCGCGCGCACTTTGTTCGCGCCAAGCGCCTGCATCGCGAGCCGCCAGGTCTCGCTCCAGAAGATCGGTGTGTTTCGCAGGCTCGTCATCGGGGCTGCCACAGGGATTCGGATGTCATCGTGTGAACCGGAGTCTCGAGCGATTGCCGCGCGCTGTTACCGTGAAGCCTTTTCCAACCGCGCCAGCCTCGTGCGGGCCTCTTTGCGCTCGGGGTCCAATTGTAGCGCCGCGCGGTACTGCTCGGCCGCCTCGGCGCGTTTCCCTTGTGTTTCGTAAAGCCGCCCGAGCCATTCGCGCGCCGCGGCATGAGGCGGCCAATCGCTGCGCTCGGGCGTGCTCGCGAGGTACGATTTCAGATACTCCTCCGCGCGCGCCAACCCGGCGCCCGAAAGAATCAGCGTGACCCCGCGATAATATCCGAGGCGCGGATCATTCGAGCTTACTTGCGCCGCCGCGCGAAGAGCGCCCTCTGCCTCGGACGCTCTGTTCTGGCGCTGAAAGAAAGCGGCGGCTTCAAAATAAGGCTCGAGCTGCTTCGGCTTGGCGTTCAACACCTCGCGATACTCGTTCTCGGCAAGGTCCGGCTTTTTCATCCCTTCGAAATACAGGACTCCGCGCGCCAGATGACCCTCGATAGGATCGAGCGCCGCAATCGCTTCTACTTGCTCCTTCGCTTCATCCTTGCTGCCGCCGACGATCCACGGAGCATCGAGACAGAATTCCTCCAGATCGCGGCGGGCCTGAATGTTCGACGGGTTCAGGTGCACAGCTTCTTCGAACTCTTTCTTCACCTTCTTTGCGAGGAAAAAACTTCTTTCGCGGTCCGCCTTTCCTCCGTAAGCGCGGCCGAGCCACATGTGATACACGGAATTCTTCGCGTCGAGCTCAATGGACTTCTCGGCCCGGGCAATCGCATTGTCGTAATCGTGAATCTCGTAATAGCTGCGGCCCAGCCAGTAATGAGCCTCGGCGCTTGAAGGACTCTGCGTGATCGCAGATTGAAGCGTGGAAATCGCGCTCGTATAATTCCCCTGATTGAACTGACGCTGCGCGGCCAGGATGAGCCCCGAAACGTCGGCCGCGGCCATGCTTATCGAGACTGCGCCCGCCTGCGGCGCCGGCGCCGCGAAAAGTCCCGTTGCGATCCCGACTGCGAAACCCACTCCTGCCATCTTCGCGCGCCGCACTCTTATTTGGCCTCCGTGGGTCGAACGTCCATGCCGTCGCGCAAATCCTGGTCACCCGGCAGCGCGACCTGATCGCCGTCCACGAGGCCCGCGACGACTTCATATTTCACGGCGCTCGCGACACCGACTGAAATGTTCCGGCGATGGAGGATGTTTCCCCCCAATACGAAGACGTAATGTTGCCCCTTGTCGTAACGGACGGCCGCGCGCGGCACCACAAGCGCCTTGGGGCGCTCCCGGACGAGAATGTGGACTTCGACGTTCACGTTCGGCAGCAGCTCGAGCTTGTCATTCTCCATCGAGCAGACCACTTCACCGACGCTGCGCGTTCCCCGCGCCACTACCTGCTTCGGAACCTGCTCGATCTTCCCCGTCCACGTGCGGCCCGGTTTCGCGTCCCAATTTACCTGCACGCTTTGATTCGCCTCGAGCCAGCCCAGGTCCGGCTCGTCCACAAACGCGCGCACGCGCACGTGCCGCAAATCGGCCATTTCCGCCAGCGGGTCGCCTACTTTCACGTAGTCGCCCTGCCGCACCGGAAGCGAGTAAAGCGTCCCGTCCGACTGTGAGGTCACTGTCGCCGACCGGACTTTTTCGTCGAGGGCCTGCACCTGGTTTCGCATCTGATTGACGCGAAGCCTTGCGCGCTCCGCATCCACACCGGACCGGCGCACCTGCTCATCCTTTTTCTGTTGAAGCGTCTGGAGATTCGTGCGCGCCTGCGCCAGCGCGACGTTGTTCTGCGCGAGCTCGTCCTGCGTGGCGGCTTGCTTGGCCACGAGCTGTTCGAGCGACGCCTGCGTGCGCTCGAGGTTCGCTACCTGCGCCTTCGCTTTTTCGAGATCGCCCTGGAGCTGCGCCACATCGTCCGGCGGACCGCCCGCGCGAGCGTTGCGCAGGTCCGACTGCGCGGCAAGCAAATCCGAGCGCGCCTGCGCGAGTTGCGCGCGTATTTCGGCGGCATCGAGCGTCAAAATCGCCTGCCCGCGATGCACCGTCTGCCCTTCGACAGCAGATACCTTGGCGACAAACGTGGGAAACTGCGCCCGTGCGACAGTCGGAGAAATCGGCTCCACTTTCCCGTTGCTCGTGATCGACGCGCTCAGGTCTTCGCGCGTAACCTTGACCACCGGCACCTGTGGCGCCTGCTCGCGATCCGCCAGGAGCACAAGGAGCACTACGGCGAGCCCCCCGGAAACAACCAAGGCAGCCCATTTTCGTTTGTTGTTGCCGGCCATTATGGGCCGCACCCCGCGGCGCGGCCTTCCCCCGAAATCATAAAATTGTAACAGACCCTTTCGGCGCATGCCTATGCAAACACCCGGGCGGTGCCACCAGGCACACATTGAGGGGATGCCGCGCCGCAGCGCCAGGATGCCAGTCGAACTCGTGTTGGAATTGCCACGCGGATGGCTCAACCGGCGCGGACGCCCGCGCACTTGCGCGTTCATGTTAGAATCCCCCCATGAGTGAGCCGCAACAAACTCAGCACACCGAGCCATCTGTCGCGTCCAAGCCGGGCGAAAAGCTTCCTGTGAAAATCCATCGCGTCTGCATCGGCTGCAACAACATGTTCGAAGTCACGATGGACCACATCGACGCCAAGCACTGCACCGTCTGCCACAAGGGCTAGCCCCTCGCCCCTCCCTCCGTCGGCGCAAAGTACGAGAATTCATACCAAGCCTCGCCGTTTCCCTGTAATCTTACGACCGCAAAACGCGTACTAAGACAATGAGCGCGCCGGGGCAGCGCCTCGCACGTGTTTTCCCGCCCTGCATTCATTCGACTCCCGAACGGGGCTCGCAAGAATGATCGAAGCGCACGAGCTGAGCAAAACTTTCAAAGACAAGAAGCGCGGCCAGATCCGCGCCGTCGAATCCGTCAGCTTTCGGTGTGAGCCGGGGAAAATTTACGGCCTGCTCGGAGCAAACGGCGCGGGAAAAACCACAACGCTTCGTATGCTCGCAACGCTCCTGAAGCCCACATCCGGCAC
>JBAWGF010000221.1:0-11567 GCA_049592615.1 Candidatus Acidiferrales bacterium | reverse complement strand
GTTTCGTGTGACGCCCGCGGCGCGGGATTTTCTGCTGCGCGAAGGGACGGACATGAAGTACGGGGCGCGTCACCTGAAGCGGGCGATCGAGCGGCACGTGGTGTATCCGCTGGCAAGTTTGCTGGCGACCGAGCAGGTATCGCTGGGGGATGTGATTTCGATCGACTGGGACGGCGGCGAGAACGGGTTGACGTTCTCGAAGGAAGCCGAAGGGGCGCTGGTGCCGATGACTTCACCGGTGCCCGAGCCGATGAAAGAAGCCGCGGCCGCCAGCTCCGATGGAAGAGCCATTGTTTTCCCCGCAGCCACTGCCGCAGCCGAATTGAAGTCCGGACCTGCGCCGGGTCCGGGGCAGCATCGCGCCATTCCAGCTGAGAAAGCGAAAAACGAGAAGAAGTAAAACTCTTCTCAACGACTTTCGCGTGCAAAGAATTTCGATAGAGTCGTGGCGTGCGCGATCAGGACCTCTGCGCGCGCCGCGGCTTCCTCGCTGCAAAATCCAGGGTTGAAGCACCACACTCCTGTTGCATTCAATCAGATCGAATCGAAAAAAATTCGCGCTATGCACAGGTCGGCGGAGTCATGGGCTCGTCGAAACTGCCGCCGTAAATGTTCGGCACCTTCGCTCCCATCGGACGCAAGTAGGCGCAAAGCTGGCCTCGGTGGTGCACGGTGTGGAGAAGCATGAACTGAAGGTAAATGACAGCCGGGTAATCGTAGATTCCGAACAAACTAAGAGGCGTAGCCCAGAAATCAGCCGGGAGTTTCGCGATTTTTTCGAGATTTGTCGTAAGGCTATCTTCGTACCAGCAGGCAATGTCGGAGGCATCGCGGAAATCGGCAGGCATCGTGTCGTCATCCATTTCGAATTTACCGCGCAGAAATCCTTCGAGAAACCAGACGTCCGCCGAAGCGATGTGCCACGCGAGTTCGAGCGCGCTGCGCGAATCCGCGTGCGGCCTGTACTTGCCCTGATCGCTCGGGACCGCTTTCAACACGCGGAGTGTCGTCTGCGATTCGTTCTTGATGGTAGTCAAGTAAGTGTGCAGCAGGACGGAAGCCTGTTCAGGAGTCATGGGCGAGCTCCTTTGATCATGCCTGGGAGGGCTTCCAGCACAGAATCGGTTTTCTCGCGGCCGCAACTTCGTCCAGGCGTCCTACTCGCGTCGAATGCGGCGCCGTCTTCACGAGCTCCGGATTCGTTTCAGCCTCCGCGGCGATCGACCGCATGGCCTCGATAAAAAGGTCGCACTCTTCCTTCGATTCCGATTCGGTCGGCTCGATCATCATCGCGCCGGGAACGATCAGCGGGAACGCCGTCGTGTACGGATGAAATCCGTAGTCGATCAGCCGCTTGGCGATATCGGTTGTATTCACGCCGTATTTTTTCTGCCGCGCGTCGCTAAACACAACTTCGTGCATCGAGGGCGAGTTGTACGGGAGGTCGAAGCAATTCTCCAGGTTCTTTCGGATGTAATTCGCATTCAAGACGGCGTCTTCGGTGGCCTGACGGATTCCGGGGCCATAAGCAAGCGTGTAAGCGAGCGCGCGGAGCAACACTCCGAAATTCCCGCAGTACGCCCGCACGCGTCCAATGGATTTCGGGCGGCTCTGATCCAGCGCGTACCGGCCGTCTTCTTTTTGCACCACGACCGGAACCGGCAAAAACGGCTCAAGGATCTTCTTCACCATCACCGGCCCCGCCCCCGGCCCACCGCCGCCGTGCGGAGTGGAAAATGTCTTATGCAGGTTGAGGTGCATCACGTCCACGCCGAAATCGCCGGGGCGCGTCACGCCAGCCAGCGCGTTCATGTTCGCGCCATCCATATAGAGAAGCGCGCCGCGCTCGTGGAGAACCGCGGCAATCTCCGCGATCCGCTCTTCGAACACTCCAATCGTATTCGGATTTGTCAACATCAGCGCCGCTACATCGTCCGTCACGAATTCACTCAGACGATCGGTATCAATCTGTCCGCGCTCGTTGGACTTGATGTTCTGCACTTCGTATCCCGCAATCACAACCGATGCGGGATTTGTCCCGTGCGCCGAATCCGGTATCAAAACTTTCTTGCGCGGATTCCCCCGGCTCTCGAGGCACGCACGGATCATCAGGAGCCCGGTCAGTTCACCCTGCGCGCCCGCGGCGGGTTGCAAGGTTGCTGCGTCCATGCCCGTAATTTCGAGCAGGCATTTTTGCAGGTCGAAGAGGATTCGCAAGCAGCCCTGCGACACTTCCGCGGGCTGTTGCGGATGTTCGCTCGCAAGGCCGTCGAGCCGCGCGACAAATTCATTCACGCGCGGGTTGTACTTCATGGTGCAAGACCCGAGCGGATACATCCCGAGATCAATTGCATAGTTCCAAGTCGAAAGCCGCGTGAAGTGGCGTATCACTTCGATTTCACTCACTTCGGGAAACCCTTCGACTGTTTCGCGCGTGAAGCCGCGGCCCAGCGCCGCCGAGGGATCAATCGCCGGCACATCGAGCGGAGGAATTTCCATGCCGCGCTTGCCCGGCGCGGACTTCTCGAAGATCAGCCCTTCGGACTGGCTGACGTGGCGTCCCGCCTTTCGCATCGTCTCGCCAGTCGCTTCCGTTCCTGTGGCCTTGGGGTTCAACGCAAACGGCTCCTTATACCGGACTTTCGAGAATCCGCCGGACGCCTGTTGCAAAGCGTTCAATCTCAGCTCGCGGCGTCGTTTCCGTCACGCAAACCACGGCGCGTTTTGTCAGGTCGGGGTAGTGCGTGCCGAGTGCAAACGGCCCGATGATCTTTTCGCGCAGCAGTGCGGCGTTGATCATCTTCACCGAGCGCGGGAATTCGACCGCAAACTCATTGAAGAAAGGCCCGGAGAAAACGCGGCGCACGCCCGGGATTTTTTCGAGCTGCGCCTGTGCGAATCGCGCCTTCGCGAGATTTTGCAAAGCCAGCTCGCGCAGCCCCTCTTTCCCGAGAAGGCAGAGATGAATCGTCGCAGCGAGCGCGTACAGCGCTTCGTTCGTGCAAATGTTCGATGTCGCTTTTTCGCGGCGAATATGTTGTTCGCGCGTCGCCAGCGTCAGGACGAACCCGCGCCGCCCGGCCGCGTCCATCGTTTGTCCAGCGAGGCGTCCCGGCATCTGGCGAACAAATTTTTCGCGAGTCGCGACGACGCCCACATATGGCCCGCCGTAGCTCGGTGCAACTCCGAAGGCTTGTCCTTCCATTGCGACGATATCGGCTTCGGCGGGAGGCCGGACCGCGCCGAGCGAAACTGCCTCGGCAATCGCCGTCACGAGCAATGCCCCGGATGCATGCGCCGCTTCCGCAAGCGCCGGAACTTCTTCGAGTACCCCGAAGAAATTCGGTGACTGCACGACAACAGCGGCCGCGCCCGCAAGTTTCGCCGCATCGAGCCGCGAGCGATCCACTTGCCCGGACTCGGTGTAGCCAAGTTCCACAATCTCGAGCCCGAGATTGCGCGCGTAAGTCGCGAGCACCTGACGGTATTCCGGATGCACGGATCGCGCCACAATCACCCGATGGCGTCCGGTGAGCCGCTCGGCCATCAGCACCGCTTCCGTCAACGCCGTCGAACCGTCGTACATCGACGCGTTCGCCACTTCCTGGCCCGTGAGCTGGCACATCAGCGTCTGAAATTCGAAAATGGCAGCGAGCGTGCCCTGTGAGATCTCGGGTTGATACGGCGTGTAGGACGTGAGGAATTCGCCGCGCTGCACGAGCGCGTCTGCGACCACTGAACGCAAATGCTGGTAAACGCCGGCGCCGAGAAACGAAGTGTACCCGCGCGCATTTTCCGCCGCGCGCGCCTGGAAATACTGGATGATCTCCATTTCCGAGAGTGGCCCCGGCAGCGCAACCGGCGCGCGCAATCGGAATTTTTCCGGGATCGTTCGGAATAGCTCTTCGACGGATTTGGCCCCGACGGAGGCGAGCATTTCCTGCCGTTCAGATGAACTTTTCGGAAGATAGCGCATCAGGCCGAATGTTCCTTCGACTTCTCTGCGATGTATGCCTCGTAAGCGGCTGAGTCCATCAGACTCGCGGCTTCCTTCGGATCGGCCAGGCGGACTTTCAGGAGCCACGCCGCGCCGTGCGGATCTTGATTGATTTTTTCCGGCGCATCCGAGAGCGCGGGATTCGTCTCCGTCACCTCGCCCGACACGGGGCTGAAAAGTTCGCTTACCGCTTTGACCGATTCGACCGTGCCAAACGTTTTCCCGGCTTTGAGCTGCGCTCCTACTTTCGGGAGCTCCACGAAGACAACATCTCCCAATTCGTGCTGCGCGTAGTCCGTGATTCCCACGGTTCCCGTCGCGCCCTCGACCTTGATCCACTCATGGTCTTTCGTGTAGCGAAAGTTGCCTGGGTACATGACCGCTCCCTCTAAAGATTCGATGCGCTAACTGCGCTTGTAGAACGGCAAATTTATAATTCGCGCCGGCACAGCTTGCCCTCGAATGCTGATATCAATTTCCGTCCCGATGGTGCTCGACTTCGGCGGGACGTACGCCATGCCGATATTTTTCTTCAGGAAAGGCGCCGGCCCGCCGCTCGTCACCCGGCCAATCTCGTTGCCGGCAATCAGGACGGGATATCCGTCGCGGCCGATGCGCTTGTCGAGCATTTCGAAACCGATCAACTTGCGCTCGATGCCGCCCTGCTTTTGTCGCGCGATCACATCGCTTCCGAGAAATGTTCCCTTATCGAGCTTGCAAATCCATCCGAGCCCCGCCTCGAGCGGCGTCGTTGTTTCATCTATTTCGTGCCCGTAGAGGCACATGCCCGCTTCGAGCCGCAGCGTATTCCGCGCGCCAAGCCCGCAGGGAATCAGCCGCACTGATTGGCCTGCTTCGAGAATGCGGTTCCAAAGTTTCTCCGAGAATTCCGGATCGAAATAAATCTCGAAACCGTCTTCGCCGGTGTAGCCGGTTCGCGCGATCAAGCATTCTACGCCGTGCACTTTCCCAATAGCGAAATGATAGTAGCGAATCGGATCGAGCGCGACGGGCGTCAGCGGCTGGAGAACTTCCTTCGCCCGCGGCCCCTGGATCGCAAGTTGTGAATAACGAGGCCCGGTATTTTCAACCTTGGCATCGGATTTCGAGTTCGAAACGATGTGGTCGTAGTCGCGGTCCTGGTTGCTCGCATTGACGCACAACAAATAGTGGGCCTCCGTGATTCGATGCACCAGCAGGTCATCCACAAACGTTCCCCGCGCCGTCATCAGGCCGGAATACTGAGCCTGCCCTTCCGCCAATTTCGCCGCATTGTTGCACGTAACCCACTGCACCAAATCGAGCGCCCGCGCTCCGCGTACTTCAATTTCGCCCATGTGGCTCACGTCAAACAGTCCGGCGCGCGTCCGAACCGCTTCGTGTTCCGCGAGAATTCCCGAGTATTCCAGCGGCATGTCCCAACCGCCAAAATTGACCATCTTGGCGCCGAGGCGGCGATGGACTGTATTCAGTGCGGTTTTGCGGAGTTCAGCAGTCGCGGGTGTGGTCACTGAGAATTTCTCAACTCTTTCAGGAGCAAACAAAACTAGCACGCGTGTTTTCGAGTGTCAAGGAAGGCGGCCGAAACTCGAACTTTCACTCCGATGGCGACGGGCCGTACGGCCCCGTATCGTTTCGCCTCCAGTCCCTTTACGCAAGCTGCTTGTTCGTCGTGGCCACATGTCCTACTATGGTGCAGCGCCACCTTGCAGTCCTTACGGAGAGTTTGAAGAAGTGAGAACTGTCTGCTCGCAGTGTGAAAAGCCGGAGTCAAAATGTACCTGCGATAAGTACTGCTGCTTCTGCCAGTCGCAGGACAATGTTCGCCTCGCCGTGGACGGTTTGTACTACTGCCCCGATTGCCGGGAGGCATGCGACGTCGCGCTCGCGGAAAAAGATGACCACTGATCCCGGATCGATCGAATTTAAAGTGACCGACGATGCGCGGCTTGTCGCTGCGGTCGGGCCAATCGTCAGCCACGCATCCGAACGCGCGGGACTCCCGGAGTCCGTGCAGAAGGGCTTCGCGGAGGCTGCGGTTGACGCATGCCGCGAGACGTTCCCGCTCCTCAACGGCAACGATTCCACCATCAAACTGATCGTCGCGGATTATCCCGACCGCGTCGAAGTGACCATCGAGCATTCGGGTGAACCGCTTCCATCGGCTGGATTGGACACGTTTATTTTTGGCGCCACCGACGGGACCGCGCCAAAAATCAGCGCAGCGCTGCTCAACACCAATGTGGACCGGGTGAAATACGAAACGTGCGAAGGCCGCTCGCGCACCATCCTCATTAAATACTTGGACGGGCACCGGCCCAAGGACTAAGCCTTCCAGTTTTTCCTGCGGTAGGAATTGTGCTTCGGACTACATCGGCACAGCAAACGTTCGGCTCTTGATGAGTGAGCTGAGCTGGTCTGCGCTCACGGGAACTTCCACTTTCAATCGGTCGCCGCTCGGCGTCACGCGGACCGAACCGAGGACTTGAGAGAGATTCGGATTCGACTGCGCTTCCTGATAGGCACGGTACATTACGCCCGCCTGCATGGCTGCGCCCAGAAGATTCGCATCGTCCACGGAGTCGCACACGGATTGAAAATGCACGTCCAGGCCGCTGTCCGCTTCCACATTGATCATCATCGCGTGCATGCGTTGCACGATCGCGGCTGCCTGCGGAAACTGGTTCGCTTGGGGGGCCAGCTGTTGCATGGCGAGATGTGTGTAGTTCTTGTCGAGCACGGCCCAGATGATTCCGCTGCCGTTTGCTTCCCCGATCAAAGGGAAGAGCGCGTCGTTCGTCAGCAGGCTTTCCGAGTCGCCAAACCGAACCGAGATCAATTGTTCGAGAGCCGGGCGATGGCCGAAGGCGGCCGTATTGGAGTCGAGGAAGAAGAAAAGTATGTCGTTCGCGCCTGTCCCGCTGCCGAATGCGTACAGGTGGTACCCGTGAACCTCGATGACGGGAAGTTTCTGTTGCTTGAACCGGTCCTCCGTCGAGGACGGATCGAATGACCCGAGCGCGACCCCGACGACTTCTTCGGTGCCGCTCTTTGATACCGGCATTCCAGCCCAGGCCAGCTCTTCTACTTGCGTATTTGGATCCACGCCGGCCGAAGTCATGAATTGCTCGAATTGGCGAAAACGGCTCGGCAATAGCTGTTCGCGCACCTGCGAGAACCACGGGAATTTTCGAGCCGACTTTAAATCGGCGTAAGCGAACTCACCCACTGTTTTCGGGAACATTCCGATGATGGCGGTGCTGAGCGATCCCGCCGAGCTGTTAGTGGGAATGGCGACAAATGCGGCAAGCAGGATGCCTGCCGCAAGCAAAGTGACTGCAATCAGGCGATGCATTGGCTGTCTCACTAATTTTCCCCTCAAACCTAAGACTGGCTGGCGGCCACCTGGCTTTCGGCGACGCGCGCCGAAAGTCCCGTCGCTTCCGCGCGCATCCGATTGGAAAAAGCGGCGTCGGTGATCGACTCCAGATTGATCGCTATGTTCTCAATTGCACCTCGAACCGCGGCAGCAGCGATCAGCCGGCCGACGCGGATATCTGACAACATAGACGGGCTGGAGATGGGTTCCAGTTGCCCGAGGCGTTCAAATATCTCAGCGGCCTTCCGAGCCACTTCCAGCGGAACTTTCGCTGCGCCCTGAAGCGCCTGCTGAATCGCATCTTCGCGGCGGCGCTGTTCCTCGGAGGTTCCTTGCGGTAGTTTGTACGCGGACATCACGGATTCGAACGACGCGGCGTCGCGATCGATCGCTTGCGCCAGTTCCCGCGCCGCCGACTGGAAGTTCGACACCGCTTCGCTCAACGCTTCGACAAACACCGCCTGCGATTTCTTCTTGCGCGAAAGCCCGGCGACCATTTGTCCCAGGCTCGCTCCCAGCGCGCCAGCGAGCGCGGCCACGGATCCCCCGCCCGGTGTGGCCGTGGGTTGCGCTACTGCATCGAGGAATGGTTGCGCGAGCGCTGTCAGTCTTCCGGGCCCCTCCGCAATCGCGCCACCGAGCGAAGCCTCCAATCGATTCTCTAACACTTGCGCGGGCGAAAAGTTTTCAAGTTGAAGATAAAAGTCGGATGTCATTTCGATCGCGCGCTTCGGAATCAACCCGACAATCTCGCTTCCCACAATCGAAACGCCGTAGCGCTCTGCCTCGCTTCGCACCATCTCGAACACGCGATGCATCGGCGTTTGCTCGAAATCCGTCAGGTTGATCGACACCTGCGCGAGTCCGCGCGCCTTCAAGTCCACGCCCATCGCTTTCACATAGCGCAGCCCGCCGTTTGAAAAGCGGATGGTTTTTGCGATGCGTTTGGCGATCTCCACATCCGGCGTGTTCAGATTGATGTTGTACGCGATCAGGAATTTCCGCGCGCCCACCACGGTCGCTCCCGCCGTCGGATGCAGTCGCGGCTCGCCGATGTCGGGAGCGCGGTCCGGGTTGCGGAGCACTTCTTCGCGCAAGCCCTCGAATTGTCCCTTGCGAATATTTTCCAGATTCGTCCGCTCCGGCCTCTGCGCCGCCGCTTCATAGAAGTACACAGGAATTCGATACCTCTCCCAGATTTCGCGCCCGACTTTTTTCGAGAGCGCGACGCAATCCTCGATCGCCACTCCTTCGATGGGGATGAAAGGAACCACGTCGGTCGCGCCCATGCGCGGATGCGCGCCCGAATGTTTCGTGAGATCGATCAACTCGGCGGCTTTCCCGACTCCGCGCAGCGCTGCTTCGGCCACCGCTTCGGGCTCGCCTGCAAGCGTAATCACGCTGCGGTTGTGGTCCGCATCGCTTTCCCGGTCGAGCAAAAACACGCCCGGCACCTCGCGCATCGCGGCGACAATGGCGTCCACCCGCGCGACATCGCGCCCTTCGGAGAAATTCGGAACGCTCTCAACCAGTCGTTTCATTGGACGAAGTTCGCCTGAACATGCTCAGATAATCTTCACGATCGATTCGCCTGCGAAAATGGCGCGCGGGCGATTTGGAAAGGTTACCACCTTTCCTTGGTTGCCCGGTACCTGCTGTTCCGCAGAATTGCGCGAACAGCTATCTCAATCGAGAGTCGCATTAGGAAGCGGGGAGGGACGCAGCACACCTTCATGCCCCGAAACGTCGGAGGAGCACTGAACTTCGGAGATCGTCGTTTTTAGATCTTAAAGTTCCAGCCGGTATGCCCTGGAGTCACTTCCATGCCACGCTGGAAAATAATTTCACAATGTCGTTCAAGTCGTCCTGCGAATTGGCATCCGCGAATGCGACGCACACAAGCTGCAGATTCGAACTGTGCAATCCGGCCACGAATACCTTCATCTTGCCGCCATCCTTCAACGCGCCCGTAAACGTCTGCGCCCGCAGTTGCGAACCGGCTTCGTCGGACTTGATAAAGTCCGAAAACGGCGTGACGTTATTGAACACAGTCTTCGCTCGCGTGAGGCCGTCCTGAAACAGAGCGTCCGCATTCCCCGACCCATTGAATAGCAGCATGTATGCCTTGGTATTCGTCAGGTTCATCAATGCGTTGGTTGGATCCTCCGCCTTCCAACCCGGTGGTAGAGTCACGGTCACGTGCCCGGATGCTTCCGTGAATTTTGAGCCGACCGTTGTCCCGATACTTCCCGCTTGGGGAGCGGCTGGCGCCGGCTCCGGTGCAGGGGCCGGGGCGGGTGCTGGCGGAGGCGGCGCTGGCTGCGTTTGCGCCGTCACTTGCGCGAGTGTCCAATATTTCGGGACGCCTTCCAGCATCGGGAGCAGATACTTCACCGGCACCGCAAAGTTGATCAGCTGAGCTCCTTCCATTATTCCTTCGGTCGTGATCCCGACCACTTCTCCACGGTCGTTATAAAGTGGGCCCCCGCTGGATCCGTGGGAGATGGGCACTGTGATTTGCAGCTTTTCGGTTCCTTCTATCACCCGTCGCGCGCTGATGAGCCCGTCCGAAACGGTGTAGTCATATCCTTCCGGATTCCCGATCGCAAAGGCCTTGTCGCCCGGTACGAGTTTTTCCGAATCTCCCAGATGGACTGTCGGCAGATTGGTCGCCCGAATCTTCAATATCGCGATGTCGCGGCGCTGATCGAAGTCAAACATCAATACGTTGTCGTAAATTTCGCCGTTCTTCAGTTTCACTTGCGCGTCGCTGGCTCCCCGCACGACGTGGAAATTCGTCACCACTACCCCGTCCGCCCGCACGATGAATCCCGAGCCCATCGCCTCCGGCTTTCCGCTCGCCCCCACGTTGAACACTGTTACGATTGCCGGAGACTCGCGCTGCACCAGCGACTTTGCGGACAGCACGCCCGTCTGTCCCGTCGGCTTCGATGCAGGTTGGGGCTTTCGGGCGGGCGCTTGGGCAAACGTCGCCGCGCTCGCCACAAGCAGCGCGGGCAAAACTACCAGCGATCGAAATGCTCTTTGCATAAGGTCCTCCCTCGGGGGTTGTGTGGTTCCCGCTATCTCGACGTTAGCTTCACAGTAAAAAGGACCATGCGAATTTGCAATGTGTGCCCCTTTTACATGAAGCCGCACATGTTGTCAAACTCGCCTCGGCTTCCCTTATCATCGCCGCCGAATAATCTGCTCTCCCTTCATCGAATTAGAGATTCTTAGAGTGGATGAGGGCGCCTCGTTTCATCGTCAGGCTGCAAAGATTCACACCAAAATAATATGGGATTTCGCGGTAGTCAGCCACGTCAAACGCGGCCAGGTCGGCGTATTTGCCAACGTCGAGCGATCCGGCGCGGTCATGTTGGCGCAGGGAATAGGCGGGGTTGATCGTCGCAGCGGCGATGGCTTCGGCGGGAGTCATTCGCATCTGCGTGCATGCGAGAGACATCATCATCGGCATGCTGACCGTGGGGCTCGTGCCCGGATTGAAATCCGTCGCGATGCCCACGATCGCCCCGGCCTCGATCAATTCGCGCGCCGGGGCATAGTTCTTGAGCCCGAGATGAAAGCAGCAACCGGGGAGCAGCGTGCAAACCACGTTCGAAAGCGCCAGCGCGCGCACGTCGCCGCGGTCAATTTTCTCCAGATGGTCGGCGCTGGCCGCGTGCACCTCGATTGCCAGCCGCGCGCCGCCGGTACGCGCCAGTTGTTCCGCGTGGATTCGCGGCACGAGTCCGCATCCGCGTCCCGCGATCAAAATTCGCCGTGCCTGCGCGACGGTGAACGCCCCGCGATCGCAAAAAACATCGCAAAATTCCGCAAGGCCCGCGGTCGCGACCGCCGGAATCAATCGCTGCGCGAGCATGTCAACGTATGCGTCCGGCCTCTTGCGATATTCCGCCGGGACAATGTGCGCTCCGAGAAACGTTGCTGCGATATCGATCGGCTGTTCTTGATGCAGCTCGTAAAGGATCGCCAGCGTCTTGATCTCGCTCTTCCAGTCGAGTCCGTAGCCGCTCTTGGCTTCGAGCGTCGTCGTGCCGTGGGCTGCGAAATGACGGAGGTACATCAGCGCCTGCGCCTTCAGTTTTTTTGCTGGCGTTCGCCGCAGCAGATCCACGGTCGAACGTATTCCGCCGCCCCCGAGCGCAATTTCTTCATACGTCGCGCCGC
>JBAWGF010000220.1:0-3298 GCA_049592615.1 Candidatus Acidiferrales bacterium | reverse complement strand
AGTCCAGCCGTTCAACGTGAAACTGCTGGCCCTGGTGAATGTAGATCGCCTTGGGATGCACGGTCGTCAAAGCCGCGGAAAAATCCACTTCGCCGATCACTTCCGGCTCGCCATCCTCCTCTGCGTTCGGATGTCCCGTCACGTCGATGATCACGAAATTGTCCGACGTCACCGACCGCAGGCTCACCGTGTCCGCCGGATAGGATTCCTGCACCCAGTGCCAGTTCTCGCCGCTCCGATGCACGAACCCGGCTTCGCCGAGCCGTTCGCAAAGCGCCTGCAAATCCACTTCGCCGAATTTTTCCTCCGGCGTGACGGGCAGCTCGAACGCCGCGCATTTCAAATGATTCACAAGAATTTCGAGATTGTCCGGCTGGACGTAAGCGTGCTCGGGCGACCGGCCGAAAAAATAATCGGGATGCTGCACGATGAATTGATCGAGCGGCGCGGACGACGCCACCATCACGGCGCAGGAAGTTCCGCTGCGGCGTCCCGCGCGTCCGGCGCGCTGCCAGGTCGAAGCGATCGAGCCCGCGTATCCCGCCATCACGCACGCGTCGAGCGATCCAATATCGATTCCCAATTCGAGCGCGTTCGTCGCCACCACCCCGCGAATCCGCCCCTCGCGCAGGCCGCGTTCGATTTCCCGCCGTTCGCCCGGTAAATATCCGCCGCGATAACCGCGAATCGGTTCCGCCTGTCCCGGCTGCGGCCGGTTCGCCTGTTGCAAATACGTGAGCAGCACTTCGGTGTGCAGCCGGCTATTCGCAAAAACAATCGTTTGCAATTTTCGCGCGAGAAGTTCTTTCGCCACGCGCGTCGTCTCGTTCAAATAACTTCGTCGGATGCCGAGATTTCGATTCACCATGGGCGGATTGTAGAAAACGAAGAGTTTTTCCGCCGCGGGCGCGCCATTTTCTTCAACTACTTCTGCTTCGTGCTCGATCAGCTCCGCCGCCAGCTCTCCCGGATTTGCAATCGTCGCCGAGCAGCAAATAAATTGCGGCGTCGAGCCGTAAAACTTCGCAATCCGCGCGAGCCGCCGCAGCACATTCGCCAGATGGCTCCCAAAAACTCCGCGATACGTGTGTAGCTCATCGATCACGATGTAGCGCAAATTCTCGAACACCCGCGTCCATTTCGTGTGATGAGGCAGAATTCCCGTGTGCAGCATGTCGGGATTCGTCAGTATGATGTGTCCGCGCTCGCGGATCGCTCGCCGCGCATCGCCCGGCGTGTCGCCGTCATATGTGAACACGCCAAAGCAATCATCGAGCCGTCTCGCCAGATCGTGCAGCTCCGCAAGTTGATCCTGCGCGAGCGCTTTGGTAGGAAACAGATAGAGCGCGCGCGTGTCCGCATTTTCGAGGATCGAGTTGAGCACCGGCAGGTTGTAGCACAGCGTTTTACCGGACGCGGTCGGCGTAACCACCACAAAGTTTTTCCCGCTGCGCGCGAGTTCTGCCGCGGCCGCCTGGTGCGAATAAAGCTGCTCGATCCCTTTCGCGCGGTACGCTGCGGCCAGCTGGGGCCTTACCCACCCCGGCATCGGCCGGAACTGCGCCTCCCGCGCTGGAATGTGCTTTACCGAGGTCAGGACCTCATCCGCTCGATAGCGCGCCACCAGCGCCCCCAGAGCCTCCTGAACGGTATCCAGCGTGGTGCGTGCCCTGATCGCCAGACCTTGCGATGACGCAGCCATGATTCCCCCTTCGCCTTTTGTTCGCTCAGGCTACCACGCGCCGATGCCTCGTGCAACTGTCGAAATCAGAAGGAATTTCCTAGCGTGAATGGACTGGCGTTATCGGCGTTCTGCAATCTGGAGCATGTGCTGGAGGATGCCCATCATCCTGACGAGCGCCTCGTTCAGCGCGGCCTTGGCGTCGGGCGTAAGCGTACCGTACCCGCGCAGCGCTGAGTCGTGGACTTCCTCGAGATCGATCAACGCACTCGAAAGAAGCGCCGCGATCGACCGTCGCCGCGATGCGCGTCCCTTGTCAATCGAAATCCCCGCAATGAATCGCCGAATTTCTTCTCGCAGGTTTGCCGCGAGTTCACGCATTTGCGCTTGGTCATCGGCAGACAAATCATCGCGCACTTCGATTGTCTGATTCGACGGTCGATCGAGCCAATCGAGGACGCCGTCGCAAGCTCGCTCCGTACCCCGTATGAGCACGGAGACCGCCCGGCGGTGATTCTCATTCAGCTCGAGTTTTATTGCGTGCTCCGTCATTGCACTCTTGCCCGCTCTTCGCAATGCGCGTCACTTGCTCGACCGGTAGAGAATCACGCGCACCTTTTCGAGCGTAATCAGCCCGCCGCCGATCATTTCATCGAGTCGCGGCAGAAGTTTCTCGATCCGTTCGCTGAACTCGACCACTTCCACCACGATCGGCAAATCCTGCGACAGCCGCAAAACTTTGTCCGTGTGATAGATGCTGTTCGATCCGTACCCGCCGACGCCGCGCAGCACGGTCACGCCGCTGATTTTTTCCTGCCGGAAGAATTCGATGATTGCCTGATAAAGCGGCTTTCCGTGCCACCGGTCGGACTCCCCGATGTGAATGCGCATCAATGTGCGTTCGCCTTCGAATTTTTCGTGTTCCATCGCTTCTCCTCCCGCAAGTGCGCCATCCATTGATTGCGCTGACTTGCCTCTAAATCCGCTCCGCCAGCTTCATCCCCGCCACCACGGTGAAAATCCCTCCCACCACACTCGCAACCACGTACACTCCGGCGCGCGTCCATTCGCCGTCTCGAAGCATTTGAACGGTTTCCCAGCTGAAACTCGAAAACGTGGTGAACGCGCCGAAAAATCCGACCGTAATCCCGATGCGCCACTCGGGCGAAATTACGAGACGGGTCAACCCGTACTCGGCGATTCCACCCAGCAGAAAGCAACCAATGAGATTTACGGCGAGCGTTCCGGTGGGAAAATGGGAGCTGGTCCGCTGCTGTACGAACCCCTGAAGTCCATAACGCGCCAGCGTCCCCGCAGCTCCAAAGACAATCAGCAAAGCAATGCGCACAGGTTCTCCAGTTTCTGCGCGCCGCTCGCGCCAATAAAAAACTCCTGGCGCCGAGCAGCGGCCAGGAGTCATCAGTCCAGTTGCGGACGGTTCAGGCGAACTCCATCGCCTTTCATTTTTCCCCTCTATCCTACCACGACGCGCCGAATCACCTCGATAGATTGCCCGCCCCGCCCTTGACATCCCCGCCCACGAGCCGCTATAGAAGATGCATGGCTCATTCCTTTTTGCTATTCGATTTCGGCAGGAACGAAGAGGCGGCGCAGCAA
>JBAWGF010000219.1:0-3518 GCA_049592615.1 Candidatus Acidiferrales bacterium | reverse complement strand
GGCAATCTTGCCTGTGCGGGTTTCGCGTGATTCAACGCCCCGTGCACAGACAGGATTGTCTGTGCCACAACTGCAAATTCAGAAAACGCGATGGCGGAGAAGCGGATGGACGCGAGCGAGGGCTTCGGCGGCGTCGAATGTAGTTGCGCCGGGTGGAACGCCGTGCGCGGCGAGCGCGGCTTGCGCGGAATCGGAGATTGGTTTTTGCGCGAGCGGGTGCGGCAGCGCTTCGAACGCGGCATCGTCGTCGAGCGCGAGGTGCGCGCCTTCGTCCGCTTCGACGAGGACGAGGATCGGCGTCGCGTCGCCGGGAGGCGCTGCGTCATCGAGCGCGAGCCAGTGCGAATTCGCGAAGCGCGCGGCGTGGCGATGCCACGGGCCGAGCGTCGTGATGTAGTAGCATTTTCCAGTCATTTGGGTGGCGTCATTAAGCCCGAAAATTGCGCGCGCGGAGGCACACGTATCTGCGACGCGCGAAGGGCATGCAGCTTTCGCAGTCAATCACGTCGGAGTAGAATTTTGTCATGGTATTCACAAAGCGGCTTCGCGAGGGAGTGCGTCGCGGAGAAATTACCTGCAGCGTGCGAATCTGGATGCGTCCTCACGTCAGGGTGGGCGGGCGATACCCGATGGAGGAAGGCGAGATCGAGATTGATTCGATCGAGCCAATCGGATTTCCGGATATCACTCCTGCGCTGGCGCTGGAATCAGGATTCCTGGGCGTCCTCGATCTTCTGAAGGTGGCGAAGCACGGCCGCGGCGAGAATATTTATCTCATACGCTTCCACTACGTGCCGCCACGCGCGAAGCGGAAGCGCCGCCGCTAGTCCTCCGCGGCAGGCAGGTCCGGCGCAGGACAAAGCGAATACATGCTGTCCGCCAGAATGCGGCGAAACCTCCGGCGCTACGAAAACGAGGCGCCGCCCGACCGTTGCGAACGGGCTGCGGGGATTCGCTCATTGCGCAGGAGACAATCGGATCGTTTCCAGGACGATACGAAAAACGCGCAAGTCCTTTTCCATATGTTCTGGCCTTGTGTGCAGCCACAACACGAAGTTCACTGATGGGACAGAAGCGTCAAAGGCCGGGTCTGGCTTACCGGCGTGCGTTACGACGAAGATGTCAATCCAGCCGTCAGTGCGATTCACCCTCGCGGACATACTCGGCAGTCCCTTCAGCGTCATTTGCGGGGGAGCTGACTGACACTTTCCTTTGGCAATGTCGATGCATTGCGACTGCAAGAGTTTATTCAGCGTCTTGGTCGCTTGCATCGCATTAAAGCTTGCAAACACCTCGATAATTCTTCCCCCCTCAGCATCGTTACAGCCCTTTGCCTCGAAACGATTGAGCACCATGACGGGACCGTGATCATGTTCGCCGTCCGGGTTAGGACAAAGCAGCGCGCCGTCCGGGACAGGAAGGGTAATCCCAAATTCCTCGTTTCGGTAGATTGGCGGCTTGTCAGTCGCCGCACTCAACAAAGCTGCCAGAACCATAACGGCTGTAGCCACTGGAATTGAACGGACCACCGCGAGCTCCTCTTTATCTCACCGTCAATGGGCGGGATCCTTCGGCCTCTGCGACAAATAGATGGGAACGGCTCGGCTCATCTCATGAACTCCTTTGTCCATCAATTCGCGCCATTGGACGGGACGATCGCTGTTGTAAACCTTCCATCCTTTAACGCGCCTTCCGGATGCGTCACGACCCTGAAGGCCATTCATGAACGCGGAAGCATTGTCGCCAGTACCGCGAATCTGCTCGCCATAGTTGTCGAAGAATTGCTTAACGTTTTCTGTGGGAGAAGCGGCCGTTGTCATATTCTTGGTACTGCCTCCCGTCATCCCAAATGCATCCCCAGTCCTAAGATAAGTACCCTGAGTCGCGAACCCAGATTCTGCGCCTACCCCCAAGATTAGTGCAGGATCTACATTGTATACCTTTGCCAATGCGGCCACCGCGTCGTAGTACTTGTCGAGATACGCCTTGTCTCTCGCGGACAGATGGCGCGGCTGTCGTACCTGCGTGCCTTGAAGCAGCACATGGCGACCGTTGATGGTCACCCAGTGATCGCCCTCGTCATGCTGTTCATGCTGGCTCGGCGCGCGATCTTGTGAAGCGGCTTCGGCAGCACGAGCGGTCTCTAATGCGCGACCATGGGCCGGATTCGCGTAAAACCTGCCGTTGATAAAAGGCATTGATCGACCTCAGATTTGAGGATGGCGAAACCCACTTTAGGAGGAGAACGTGTAGTTGTGCGTCAGAACCGTGGCGGCGAAGCGGCCGGCGAAAAACTCGTGCGTCGGCTCGCAGCTCACCGCGACTTTTTCGCTCGTTTCCAGGATGGCTTCGATTTTTTTCAGCGTGATGCGCCCGAAGCGGCCGACGAGCACGTCCGAAAGGCACAGCCGCTCGGCGCGCATCGGCGAGCCGTCGGCGAGAGTGAAGATGTGATGTGGCGTGACGTCGAGCGATTCCGCGTTCGAAAAATGCAGGCGGATGAAGGTGCCCGCGTCGCGCACTTCAAGGCGCTGGATGCGCGTCCACGCTTCGCCGCTCGGCGCCGCGGGGCATCGCAAATGCTCGCCGGGCTTGCACGATTCGATCGTCACGGTGCCGCGCTCCTTCGTGAGCACGAATGTTCCCGCGCGCAGGCAACTGCCGCTGCCGCCGCCCGAGCCGCCGCCAGTGCCGGACGATGTGGTCGCGGCGGTCATCGCGCCCTGCGAGAGCGGGACGCGTCCCTGCAACGATTGCTGCTGCGCGGCGGAATTTGTTTTCGCGGACTGCGCGTTTGCGGGAGAGCCTGCGCCGCCGGCGACCCACGCGATCGCGGTCGCCGATTCGTCGAGATACGGGTAAAAATAATACGTCGTCGCAGCAGCAAGGCCGGTGACGGCGAGCGAGCCGTTGGGCACGGCGGTCGTCGTGCCGTCGGCGCGATAGATCGTGAGGCCGCTCCACGACCACGTGAGCGTGGCCGTCGTCGAAACGTATGTGAACGCGCCGGACCACGTCGGCGGGACGGAGCCGCGCATCAGCACGCCGGATTTTGTGGGATCGATTTTTCCGGACGTGAGCGCATCGGTCGCGACGCGCGCGAAATCCGCGCCGTCGGTGATCTGGCTGTCGAGGCTCCAGCCCTGATTCGGCCCAAGCGACGCTTCCGCCAGGCGCTTCAGCGCTTCGTAGAGCTGCGGGTTCGTGCGGCGCAGCGATTCGATTTGTGGGACGGTGAGCATCGGTAGTGCGCCACAGAGGCGCAGAGACACAGAGAGAATTATTTCGAAGAGAATGCCGGAGTGGGCCGGATCACCAGTGACTGTTACGAGTGTCTAATTTTTGCGGGCTTGGCCGAGACTTCGAGGTCCGGCCTCTGCGCGAAGAGGCCGGGGAATGTTCGCTGCACGGATGCCGGCGCGGCGAAAACGCCCGTGAGCCAAAGGATTGGCCAGAAGATCGCCAGCGCCGCAGTCCCGGCAAAAAGGCAAAGCGCAACCAATGCAAGACATGTGGTC
>JBAWGF010000218.1:0-2324 GCA_049592615.1 Candidatus Acidiferrales bacterium | reverse complement strand
GTCAGCCCGTTTTCGAGTTTGAACGACTGCGGCGTCGGCAAATTGAGAGGCCGGGCAGCGCCGGGTTTCGGTGGCTCGGCCCGCCAGGGCGCGTCCGCGTTGACTGCTTCACCACCGGTACTCTGCCCTTTCTGCTCGGACTTCGGAGTGGGAACGTCGGGGCCGAGGTCCGGCTTGCCTGGGACTCCGTAGACAACCACGCGAGAGGTTGGCTTCAGCTCGGTCTCGGCGTACCGGTGAACGCTGGCCATCGTCGCGTTCTGGTAGCGCGCCAGGTCCTTCGCCAGATAATCGGGCGTGCCCTCGAACTGGTTGTACTCGTTCAGGCGATCGGCGACGCCTCCGAAGCCTCCCAAGCGTTCGAGCCCCTGAATCATTTGCGTCTCAATCGAATTCTGAGCGCGCTCGAGTTCCGCTGCGGTCGGGCCGGTTTTCCGGAAAGCGTCCAGCTCCTCGTTGATGGCCTTTTCGATTTCGTCCGCTGTGTGCCCCGGCCGGGCGGTGACCTGAATTTCGAACACCGAGCCGAGCCGCAGCGATTCCTGGTTCGCTGCCACGTCGAGAGCAATCTGCTTCTCATACACGAGGTTCTTGTAGAGCCGGCTGGAACGGCCGCCGCCCAGAATCGTCGCCGTGAGGTCCATCTCCGCGTCGCCCGGCTTCAGGTTCGGCGAAGTGATCCAGGCCTCGTAAACGCGCGGCAACTCCACTTTGTCCTGCACGGTGATGCGCCGCTCGGAGGTAATCGGCGGAGTCACGGCCGTGATCTTCGGGACCGGCGCGCCGCGCTTCAACGGTCCAAAATATTTCTCGACCAGTTCCCTTGCCTGAGCGGAGTTGAAATCGCCGACGATCACCAGGCTGGCATTGTTCGGTGCGTAATACAGCTTGAAGAAATCGCGAACATCCGCGACTTTTGCCGCCTGAATGTCCGCGTGGGAGCCGATCACGTCGGCGTAGTACGGATGGCTTTTCGGGAAGAGCTCGTGGAACATCGTCTCTTCGACGATCCCGTACGGCGCGTTCTCCACGCTCTGACGCCGCTCGTTGCGCACCACGTCCTGCTGATTGGTCAGGCTCGCCTGGTCGAGCTTGTCGGGCAAATAACCCATGCGGTCGGATTCGAGCCAGAGCGCCAGAGCAAGTTGATTCGATGGCAGCGTCTCAAAATAATTCGTGCGGTCGAAATCCGTGGTGCCGTTAATCAACGAAGCGCCGGCGGCCTCCAGCAGCCGGAAATGTGAATTCCCAGGAACATGCTTCGAGCCTTCGAACATCATGTGTTCGAACAGATGCGCGAAGCCCGTGCGGCCGGCGACTTCGTTGGCCGGGCCGACGTGGTACCAGATGTTCACCGCGACCATCGGCAGACGATGATCCTCGGACAGGATGACGTCCAGGCCGTTCGGCAGCGTGTACTTCTCAAATTTGATTTGCGGCGCGAGCACCGAGTTGGTCTGCACCGCGACCGGCGCAGGAGGGGTCGAGCGCTTCATCGGCGCTTTCGAAGGATTGCTCTGCCCTGCCGCCGGAAGCGACGCAAGAGCGATGACGAAAGTGACTGCGAGCAGACGCAAGCGGAACGATCGAATCATTTTGGAATCTCCTCAGTTTGCGGCAGGCAAATTAAAAACCTGGCAGCCCGCGCGGCGGGTGCTTCCCCTTACCCCGCATCAATATACGCCACATCCCAAACGATTGTTTCACGAATTCCGCTCGGGCGGAGATACATCCTGTGCGAAACAAATCACGTATCCGTTGCAGTCCTTGACTTCCAATTCGCGCCGGTAATAGATCATGGTTTCCGGTCCGCGCACGATCTTCACTCCGCGGGATTTGAACTCCTCGTGGAGCGCCTCGATGTCCTCGACGTTCACGTAGGCGTCCCACGGGATCTCGCAGTTCACAATGTAATTTGGCCTGGACTTGGCGCCGGGCTGCGCGCTGAAGAAAAACTCGACATCGCCGCGCGCCAGCATGACGAAGCACGGCGGCTCGCCCCAGTAGCGATTGAACGAAAAGCCAAGCCTGTCGCGATAGAATTCCGCTGTCTGCACCACATCATTGGCGATGAAGCACGGATGCGCTCCGTAAAACTTTTGCGACTGCGGCATTTTCCCTCCGGCGCCGAATTCAAAACGGCAGAGGCTGGACGCCGCCCAGTGTGCCACATGCAAAATCCCGCGCAAACAGTTTATACTGTCCGCGCGCCGCTGCTGCATTGAGGGCCGCGGCAATTCGCGAGGGAGCGCACTTGGCCAAATCCGTCCTCGAAACGAAAATCGAACCCCACTCCCCCGGATATGAAAAAAACTTTCGCCGGA
>JBAWGF010000217.1:0-2226 GCA_049592615.1 Candidatus Acidiferrales bacterium | reverse complement strand
CGCTCGATTCGATCGCAATCGCCGAAAGCTCGCTGAGCTTTTTCATTCCGTCATCGCCCAAAGCGGCACCGAATTTCGGCTCTTGCGCCATCGCATGATCGATTTCAGTCGCTGATCTCAGCGGCGTGATCACAATCGCCGTCAGAGCGGGCACTCCGTAAACGCCGTAATACATGGCCCAGTGAGTATCGGGATTTGCCTTGATCAGTGCCGGTTTCACCAGCTTGACGATATCGTTCCATTCCTTTTCGCGTCCGGCACGAATTTGGAATCTTTCGATCTCGAAGTACCGCATATGCGAAATCTCGATTCCCCCGGCGTTGCTGCCTTCTTCACTGTAGGTCCACACGCTCTGGTCAAACCCTTCGAGCAGTTCTCCATCGACCAACGAGGCGTGCGCGAACCCGGCGGAAAACGCTTCGTTTTTCTGTTGCGCCATCGCGTCCTTCTCCCAGGCCTCAAATGAAGCGTAGCCCGTAAAGAACAGCGCCCGCGACCGGCCCGAAAGCGACTCCATGCCCAGATAATGCGTCGGCCATTTCGCCTTTGCATATGCCTGGATGAAGAGGCTCTCCGACTTTTCATGCGTCGCGCCTGTCTTGCCCGGCTTCACAAACTCACGCGCTATGGTGAGAACTTTTGGCGGCCCTCCTTTCGAGTCCTGCGCCGCAACCACGTCCGCACACGCGAGCGTGAGACAAACTCCCAGAAAAATCCCCATCAGTTTCTTCATATATGCTTCCTCCTCAGTTTGATTTAGATGGTTCGGTTGTTGTGGAACGCTTCGACAGTCCCAGGGAAAAACCGCTCTTTCGTCCGGAGCCTAGCGAACACTTTGCGCGAAGTCAAGCAAACCGCTGTGTCATTGCTCAGTCCTGAGCCTCTTCCGGTTATAATGATTTGTTTGCGACTGAGGGCCAATTGACCGGGAACGAAATCAGGGCGACATTCCTGAGATTCTTCGAGGAGCGCGGGCATCGCGTTGTGCGCAGCAGCTCGCTCGTCCCGACGAACGATCCCACGCTGCTTTTCACGAATGCCGGGATGAATCAGTTCAAGGACGTTTTTCTCGGCCTCGAGCAGCGCGACTATCGGCGTGCCACGACGTGCCAGAAATGCGTCCGCGCCGGCGGCAAGCACAACGACCTCGAAAACGTCGGCTTCACGAACCGCCACCACACGTTTTTCGAGATGCTCGGCAATTTTTCCTTCGGCGATTATTTCAAAGACCAAGCCATCAAATATGCGTGGGAGCTCGTTACCTCTCCCGAATGGTTCAATATTCCGCTGGACAAGCTTTATTTCACAGTTTTCGGCGGCGCGGAAGTTGCACCGGGCAAAGTGTTGGACACGGACAGCGAAGCGGCAGCGCATTGGGCCGCTGTTGGCGCGCCCAAGGACCGCATCATCGCCGTACCCGGCTTGAAAGAGAATTTCTGGGCCATGGGCGATACCGGCCCTTGCGGCCCATGCAGTGAAATTTTCTATGACATGGGCCCGTTCGCTTCTGAAAGGACAAGTCCCGACTGCCCAAATTGCAAGTTTCCGTGTGATTGCGGCCGTTACGTCGAAATCTGGAATCTCGTCTTCATGCAGTTCAATCGCGAGTCCGGCGGTAACCTCAATCCCCTCCCGAAACCTTCGGTCGATACCGGCGCCGGCCTTGAGCTCCTCGCCGCTGCCCTCTTGAATCTTCGCGATCCCTACAAATGGTCAAATTACGACACGGATCTGTTCCGCCCGTTAATGGACGAGGCAGCGCGGCTGACCGACTTGAGCATATCCGATGGTGATGAGGAGGTCTCGCTCCGAATTATCGCTGACCACTCGCGCGCCGCCACCTTCCTCATTTCGGATGGTGTGCTTCCCTCCAACGAAGGGCGTGGCTACGTTCTTCGCAAAATTATCAACCGCGCACTATTGAATGCGGGGAAACCGGAAGCCTCATTGCTATCTGTCTTGCCGGGGATGGTGAAAGCTGTCGCTGAACAAATGAAGGGTGCTTATCCCGAACTAGCAAACGCCGTTGAACCAATATCCACTGTCTTGCGATCTGAAACGGAACGATATATCCGAACTATGAAGATCGGCCTTGCGAAACTCAGCGAAGACGTCGGAGAACTTCTGGAAACAGAAGAAGAGTGGAGAAAGAGCCAAAAAGGATCCTTAATTCGCCCCGTTCATCTGCCAGGAAGTGTCGCATTCAAGCTATACGATACGTACGGC
>JBAWGF010000216.1:0-37349 GCA_049592615.1 Candidatus Acidiferrales bacterium | reverse complement strand
CACGTAACCCGCAAACGCGGCGCGCAACGCTTGGCGTCTCACGCGCTGCGAATCGCGCTACAATAGCGCTTTCGCTGCACGCGAACTTTGGGGAGGCAGAGTTGAATCAACGAACGCGTTTCTATCTGGGAGCCATTGCGCTGGCACTCGTGGCTGTTGGAATTCTGATCCTCAAGATGACGCGTTCGCGAGCGCCTTTGCCGCAGCCTGAGCCGACTGTATCAACACCAGCCCCGCCTGCTACACCGCCTCCGGAAGTGGTAACTACTCCATTGGCGAAACCGGCTCCGCTACCCGCGCCGAAAACTCCAGCAAGGGCAGCGTCGCCAAAGATCGAGAGAAAGGGTCCAAAAAGTGTCGAAGGTTCCATTCCGCCACCTATGAAGACCCTCGGATCCCAGTTCGCGCCGATTACGTTTGAAGTTTTCAGCGACTACCAGTGCCCCTCGTGCCGCAACCTCTACGAACAAACGCTGCGCCCAATGATGAATGACTACGTCGCCGCCGGAAAGGTTTACATCGTCCATCGCGATTTTCCGCTGCCGATGCACAAGTATTCCTATGAAGCGGCGCGCTGGGCCAACGCAGCGGCGCGAATCGGGAAATTCGAAGAAGTGGAAGCGGCGATTTACGACAACCAGAACGCTTGGTCAGCCGACGGCAACCTCGAAAAATACGTCTCCGGCGCGCTCGGCGCGGCGGATTTCCGGCGCGTGCAGAAATTGATGGACGGCTGTCAAGCCGATAACCCGCCGGCCATGAAGGCTACGACGTTTGGCGGAGTGCAAGCGAACCACGGCTGCCCATTCGATACTTTCATCGAACAGGACAAAGCGCTGGGCAATCGCGTGCCCGTCCAGGCGACGCCGACCTTCGTCATTTATTGCAAGGGCCAGAAATATCCGGCCGCGTCCGGATTCATCACATGGCCCGTGTTGAAACAATTTCTGGATTCGCTTCTGACTCAGTAAATGACCGAGAACTCATCTGGCGGACGCTGGCGGATTCCGCTCCTGGTGGGGCGGCTTGCGCTTGCGGCAATTTTTCTATTCGCAGCGTATGCGAAGCTGAAACCGCAGACCGATGTGCCGTGGTCCATGGCGTCGATCCGGACTTCGCTTTCGATGTTTGCGATGCAGGTGGATTCCTTCCAGTTATTGCCGGAAACCGCCGTGAACGCGGTCGCGCATCTGCTGCCGCCGTTCGAGCTGCTGTTGGGGATTTGGCTCTTGAGCGGGATCGCGCTGCGTTATTCGGCGCTGGCCACCACGTTTCTTCTCGGCGGGTTTTTTGCAGTGGTCGTGCGGTCTTATATGGCCGGACTCGAAATCAATTGCGGATGCTTCGGGCCGGGCCAGAAACTCGGTCCCTGGAAGATTGTTGAAGACGGCTCGATGCTAGCGGTTGCGATCGCGGTGACGATCGGTGCGTTCGTGATTCGCCGGCATCGCAGGGAACGCGCCGTATCCGTCGCGTCGGCTTCCCCGCAGCGCGTGGACAGCTAGAGGATCGCGGCACCGCCGCTCGATTGCTCACCGTGAA
Organism: Candidatus Acidiferrales bacterium; assembly: GCA_049592615.1. Taxonomy (GTDB): domain Bacteria; phylum Acidobacteriota; class Terriglobia; order Acidiferrales; family UBA7541; genus Palsa-295. The sequence goes on along the minus strand of JBAWGF010000216.1, from coordinate 35,807 downwards.
AACACTCGAACAATATCTCGTGGACGCGGCGCAAGCGCACGGGCACATCTGCGCGGGGCAGGTGCTGGGCGTGCGGCTTGCGATGTTGGGATTGCACGAGCTCGGCATCGAAGATCCCATGCGCGAGCGCAAGCGCATCGTCACCTACGTTGAGATCGACCGCTGCGTTACCGATGCGGTCGCACTGGTGGCCGGCTGCCGTCTCGGAAAGCGCGCGCTGAAATTTTTCGATTGGGGAAAAGTGGCTGCGACGTTCGTGGATTTGCAAACCGGCCGCAGCGTGCGGATCGTCGCGCGCGAAGATTCCAAAAAGCGCGCCATCGAAATGTTTCCGGCGCTCGAAAAAGAACAGGCCCAGCAGCAGGCCTACCGCGCCCTCCCGGATGAAGAGTTATTCGAAAAACAGTGGGTGCGCGTGGAGGTCAGGCCGGAAGATATGCCCGGTTTCAAGGGCCCCCGCGTGGTGTGCGAAGAATGCGGCGAAGGAATTAATTTCAAGCGTGAAATTGTGGCGAATGGACGCACACTCTGCCGCGCCTGCGCCGGCGCCCGCTATTACGAGCCTCTGCCCTGAAACGCGCGCAATCGGAGCGCCCTCCTGTTCTTTGCAAGATTTCGCTTCCCAGTCTGCGAGGCAACCGGCTGCACGCCCGGACACATCCTGCTATACTGCGCGCCTCGAAGGGGAATCTTCTCGAATATAATTGTGGTATTCGATGCGCGGGCGGCAAGGCCTGCGTTCGGCGCATCCAATCAACGGAGATTCTTTGCAAACAGCATCAGCATGCCGGCCCTTGCGGATGTGGATTGCGGCGACACTCGCCGCTGCCGCCCCTTTCTGCGCGGTGTATTCTGCCGTTGCGCAGGAACCGCCGGATGATTCGAGCGTGGCGCAGGAATCGCCGAAGCAATCGATCGCGGCGAACCAGACGCGAATCGAGGCCGATCCCGCGGCTGCCATGCTCGATGCGGGCTTTCGCTGCATGTATGAACTGAATTTTAAGGCCGCGCGCGCGGAATTCTCCGCCTACCAGAAAGTGCATCCCGAAGATCCGATGGGAAAGGCGGCCGAGGCCGCGAGCTATCTGTTCGAGCAATTGAATGCGAAGGGCGTGCTCACTTCCGCATTTTTCCTGAACGATTCGAAGTTCTTGAACGGCGCGGACGGCAGTCCGGCGGAGAATCGCAATCAGGCGTTTCTCGATGCGAACCGCGTGGCGCGCGACCAGGCCAAGAAAATCCTGAAAGCGAATCCGGTGGACACGCATGGCCTTTTTATCCTGACCATGACGGATGGAATGGAAGCGGATTACGACGCGATTATCCAGAAGAAGCAGATGGCGGGTCTCAGCCTGGTGAAGCAGGCTGAATCGGAAGCGAATACGCTTCTCGCGCTCGATCCCAACGCACAGGATGCGTACGTGGCGCTCGGAGCCGGCAACTACATCATTGGATCGCTTCCCGGCTACAAACGTATGTTCCTGTGGATGGGCGGGATTCACGGCGATCGCCAGCGTGGCATGGACCAGCTGCAATCGGCCGCCTCAAACGGGCACTACCTGCAACCGTTCGCAAAGATTCTCTTGGCGCTGGCTTCAGAGCGCGAGCATCAGCACGAGCGCGCGCGTTCGCTGCTTTCCGAGCTGGCGATTCAGTTCCCCGCAAATCCTCTCTTCTCTCGCGAGCTCGCGCTCCTCCAGCAAAGGCCTTCGGGAGCGCGCTGAGTTCGAGGCCAAGCGCGCAAATTTGCCGTTACTCGACCGGCTGCCAGGTTTTTCCCGCATCTTCCGTTGAGAATTTACGTCCGTCCGCTGTGACGACGACTGCCGACTGCCCGTTCTTCGCCGAAACAGATGTGAAGTCCGCATCAACAGGCGGGGAGATTTTCTTCCAGTGAAGCTCGTCAGTGGTCAAAAAGATCGCACCCTTGCGGCCAACGAGCCAGCAAGTCCTCCACGCAGGCGCCGAACCGGCGAGCAGGATCGAGTCTGTTTCCGGTGATCGCGCGGCCCATGTCACGCCTGCGTCTTCAGAGTGCTCTACGAATCCACCGCCCTTGATTCGCCACACCAAATTCGGGTCTGGCGTGTGGATTAGGATTTCATCCGATCGCGTCGCTATGATCAATGCATTAGACCCTTTTCCCGGAGTCTTTCCGGAGGCAGCATCCAGCTCTCCGGCCTTTGCTTTTTTGTTTGGGCGTGCCTGATCCGCTGTCGCGGCATTCCTTTGCAGGAGCGCGCCACTCTGCGACTGCGTCTCCGTCACCCCTTGCGCCTGCGCTTGTGATTGCACCTCGACCTGCTGTTGCTGAATCGGCTCGGCAGCCACCTGCGCGCGGCCTCTGCCATCTTTGCTCGCCCGTGCCGAATAACTGGGCGCGCTCAACCGGCCACTCACTTGTGGCATCGGCGGTGGTGGCGCCGCTGGGGCAGGCGCACCGGTTGACGCAGCGGAATTGCTTGGTGCTACGCCGGCTCCGGATCCACCCCCTACGCCATCGGCGACGCCGCTCCCTGCGGCCGTAGCCTGGGGCGGCGTCATCTGAGGTCTTGATTGCGGCGCAGCTTCCTTCGTCCGTTCGTTCTTTTCTATCTTGTCGGCGGCGGCTTTCGGAGGAAGCCTCTCCGCATCGCGTGAGGATTTCGCCACACCGGATTGCCTCGCGCCGGCGGCATCAGCTTTTTTCTCGAGCGCCCGATCCTCATATCGCGCGATCGCCTCGGACCGCGGCGAAACGAGAGAAACGCTCGGCGCAGCTTGAGGTGGGCCTGCATCTTTCGACATTGCGACTTCGCTGGGGGTCTCGTTCCCTTTTTGGAGCGAGGGCGCGCGGAGACGTGGATAGATGATCGCGAACAAAACCATTGCTGTTGCAACGGGAACCAGCATTCGCCAATCCCACGCCCAGGCCCATCGCGATTTGGCCGCCGCTTCGGGCTCGGCGCGGACCATCGCGGCAAGCTGGTCGCGGCAGCGGGCGCATTGCGAAAAATGGAGTTCGTAGCGCGCGATTTCTTCTGGGTCGAGCGACCGCTCGAAATACGCTGCGAGGGCGTCCGGCTCCGGGCAAGCGCCTCCCGGCCCCGCGCCGCGCGCAAGGCTTCGCCGGAGCAAACCGGCCATCGCCTTTTCCTCTTCCCGCGAAGCCATTGACTGTCTCTCCTTCCTTAGTACGCCCAGAACCGCAAAACTTGCAACAATCCGGCTTTCAGTCCCGCGCGGAAAGCGCCCGCGTCAAATCGAAAGGCCATTCCTCTCGCGCGTATTCGTAGCAGAGCTTCAACTGCGCCTCGCTCAGCTTCTTTTCCTCGCGCAGCGCCGCCTCCACGCTGTGGCGGACGTCCCGGCGCGTTCGATCGAGCTTCCGCGACACGGTGGCCTCATGTTCTCTGAGCAATTTGCCTATCTCCGCGAGCGTCAGCTCCTCCACGTAGTAATACGCGAGGCGCAGCCGGTCGCGCGGCTCGAGCGCCTCAAGCACGGAAGTCAGCGTGGCCTGCATCATGACGAGATATTTGTTGCGCTCGGGGTCGGGCGACGCGCTCGGAGCCGGCAATTCGGCCGGCTCACCGCTGCTGTCCGGCTCGTCGAGCGACTCGGTTCGCCGCGTTCTGCGAAATTCATCGACGTGCCGCTGCGACAGGATGGCGCGCAGCCACGTCGTCAGCCGGCTGCGGCCGTGAAAATAATCAAAAAGCGATTTTCTTTTACCTTCCGATTCGCGCAGGCCGTACAGATCTGCATACACCGAATCGGCGAGCTCGCGCGCGCCCGATTCACCTGCAATTGCTCGAGCCGCGCGATAGAGTTCCGGGCGGTGCTGCGCGATGAAATGATCCCAGGCCGGCGCGCTTCCGGCGCTGCAAGCGCACGCAAGCGCCAGGTCCGCGAGATTCAGAGTCTCGAGATACGCGCTGACGGATTTGGCATCCACATGCTTGCCGGGGGATGCACTCGAAAAGCGGCGAGCGACGCTGCGTTCGAGAGTCGCGTGGAATTGATCGAGTGTCAGTTTCCAATCCGACGGTGGCGCGGCTTTCGCGAAAAGCCTTTCTGCCAGCGCGGCCGTCACGAATCGATGCCCGGAAGTGGGTGTCATGGGCGGTCGGTATTGCCTGCTCCTACAAATGATACCCGAACTCCGCGGACAGGTTGTATCCCGCCTCGGCGCGCCGTTTCCATCCGTTTGCGTCTTGTAAAACGCCGCGACTTTCGCCTATAGTCCGCGCAAACAGAAACTAAAGGAGGCGTTCATGCTGCGTCGTTTCGGAATTTTATTCGCCGCAATGCTTTTTGCAGTAAGCCTGTGGGCTCAAGCGCCCAGACAAATCGCGATCCGCGCCGGAAAACTGATTGACGGGAAAAGCGATCAACCGATCGCAAACGCGCTGATCATGGTCGAGGGCGGCAAGATTGTTTCGGTCACTCCGGGCGGCACGCCGCCGGCGGGCGCCGAAGTCGTCGATCTTTCTCACGCCACCGTGATGCCGGGATTCATGGACCTGCACACGCATATCCTTTTGCAAGGCGACGTCACCGCGGCGGACTACGACGAACAACTGCTGAAGCAGTCGATTCCCTATCGCGCCATCCTCGCGGCGCGCAATGCGCGCATCGCGCTCGATCACGGATTCACCACGTTGCGCGACCTTGAAACGGAAGGAGCGATGTACGCCGATGTGGACGTCAAGATGGCGATCCAGCGCGGCGAAGTTCCCGGCGCGCGAGTCGTCACATCTACGCGCGCGATGGCTCCCACGGGAGTGTATCCGCTGCTCGGCTACTCGTGGGAACTCAACATGCCGCACGGCGTCCAGGTAGTGGACGGAGTTGACAGCGCGCGCCTCGCGGTGCGCGAGCAGATCGCGCACGGCGCCGACTGGATCAAGTATTACTCCGACCATTCATATTTCTTCACGCCCGACGGTGTTCTCCACAGCCATGTGAATTTCACGGATGAGGAAGCCCGCGCGATCGTCGAAGAAACGCATCGGCTGGGGCACAAAGTTGCCGCGCATTCGATCGGCTCGGACGGCATTGCGGCCTCGCTGCGCGCCGGAGTCGATTCCATCGAGCACGGCGACGGTTTCACCGATGCGCTGCTCGACCAGGCCATCAAGCAGGGTGCGTACTGGTGCCCTACGATTACGGTTGGCGCCTACGTTGCGCCCGGCCGCGGCGGAAATTGGAGTCCGATGGTCGCAGCGGAGAAAAAGGCTTTTCAGTCCGGATTGAAGAAAGGCATCAAGATTGTTTTCGGCACGGACGCCGGCGGTTTTCCGTGGACCGAGCTGAACCAGGCGCGTGAATTCAAGTACTACGTGGACTATGGAATGACGCCCATGCAGGCGATCCGTACCGCAACATCATCCGCTGCGGAATTGCTCGGCTGGAGCGATCGCCTCGGCACGATTGAAGCGGGCAAGATCGCGGACATCGTCGCCGTGGCGGGTGATCCGCTCGCGGACATCGGCGAACTCGAAAACGTCCGCTTCGTGATGAAGGATGGTGTCATCTATAAGAACTCGATTCGGTGAGGGCAAAAATATAGGTATCCGGCGGTATAGTGACAATTGAGATATAATCCGCCGCACGATGCACTCGAAGCCCTCCACGAGCGGCATTCTGGCAATTGGTGTTCTAGCCGCGTTCACAATTTTCATCACGTGGCGCGCGAAGGCGCTCGAGAAAGAGCTCGATATCGACACGGACACGCCAGCTCTGGTGGGCCAGAGCGCTCCTGATTTTTCACTCGCATCCCTCGACGGGCGAACCATTTCGCTTGCAGATTATCGTGGAAAGAAAGAGGTGGTCATCAGTTTCTGGGCAAGCTGGTGCGGGCCTTGCCGTTTGGAAATGCCCTCGCTGCGCAAGTTTTACAAGGACCACGAGAAAAACCAGAACGACTTCGAGTTCCTGGCTATCAGCATTGATGACGAAAGAGCCCCAGCGGAAGCCTTCGCCACTTCCGAAAAGTTGGGTTTCCCTGTCCTGCTTGATCCCGGTGGAAGAACCGCCAGTGCATTTGGTGTGTCGGCCATCCCCGTTCTCTTCGTCATCGACAGGAACGGAAAAGTGACCTACGGCCATATCGGCTTCGAAGGGGCGCTGGAGTACTCCCTCGCTGGCGAGCTCGGACTGAGGGAAGACACCGCGACACACTAGGAGCAGTGCCGGATGGCAATACCCGCCATCGAGTTCCGGAACGTCACCAAGACCTATCGGCGCCGCATCTTCGGCCGTCGAATCCCCGCGCTCTCGGATGTTTCCTTCGATGTCTCCCCAGGCGAGGTGTGCGCATTTCTTGGACCGAACGGGGCCGGCAAGACCACGAGCATCAGCATCCTGATGGGATTCGTTTACGCGGATTCGGGGGAAATTCGCGTACTCGGCTGCCTTCCCGGTGATGTTCGTGCGAAATGCAAAATCGGCTTCGTGCCGGAAAATTTCGCATTTTACAAACACCTGACCGGCCCAAAACTTCTTCGATTTCATTTCGCGCTGGCCGGCGCAGGATCGGCCGATGCGGAAGCGCTGATTCCAGACCTGCTGAGCAAAGTAAAGCTGACCGGCTACGAGGATTTGAAAATCGGGAGGTATTCGCGCGGCATGGTGCAGCGATTGGGGATCGCGCAAGCGATGCTGGCAAATCCGGACCTGCTTATGCTGGACGAGCCGACTTCGGGACTCGACCCCGCCGGCCGTAAGGAAGTTCGAGACCTGATCTTGTCACTCAAGGCTGCGGGAAAAACTATTTTTCTCAGCTCGCACATTCTCTCGGAAGTCGAACAGATCTGCGATCGCGTGGTCATTATCGATCGTGGAAAAGTTGTCAGAGCCGGACGCCTGGATGAAATGCTGGGACCTTCCGATCAGGTCGAGATCACCGTGAACCACCTCCCCGAGAGCGTCGAGCCGGCCATCATTGAAGAAGGCGCGACGGTCGAGCGCGGCTCACACGGCGTGCGCATCACGGTTTCTTCCGCCCGCAAACGAGAAATGATTGTGCGGCTGTGGGCTGCGGGGTCCGACGTCATCAGCATGATTCCGAAGCGGAGCTCTCTCGAAGAAATGTTCCTCAAATTGGTGGGCAACGGAGGAGGGCCGGCGTGAAGATTCAAGCGATTGCCTTGAATACGTTCGGTAGTTTTCTGCGCAACCGTCTCCTCATTGTGTTTCTGATCATTTTCATCTGCGTAGTGCTGTTGATGATGTCTCCGATGCTGGCGTACAAAGCGATGACCACGTCCGCAAACGCTGAGCAAATGCAAACAGTCGTTTTGGGCCAAATCGCGTCAATCATGTATCTTGTCAGCGGATTCGGCAGTCTGCTAGCTGCTTGGGCGGCCGCAGACTCGGTGGCGAGCGAAATGAAGTCCGGCACGATTCTGGCCGTCATGGCCAGGCCCGTGTGCCGTTGGGAATTTCTGGTCGGCAAGTACGCCGGCGTCCAGCTTCTGATGTGCGTTTATGTGTCGGGAATGGTGGGACTGAGTTATTTGCTTGCCTGGCTCGGTGGCGAGCGAATCCAATCCTCAGTTTGGGTTCTATTCGTTTACCCGCTGGTTCGCTATTCGATTTACAGCGCGATCGCCCTGGCCCTGGTGACTCTGCTGCATCCGGCCGTCACGATGGGAATTATCGCCATGATCGCACTGCTTGCAGTCCTACTGGTGCACGCATCGAACTCATCAAGATTCATGTGGAGATGGCTGCGAAATTTTTTGTACGTAATACTTCCTTCTACGAACCTCCTCTCCGAAGATCGCTTTCTCACTATCACCAAGGCCTCGCTGAAAAAAATCGCATGGACCGGGCATCTGACGACACTCGCCTACGGCCTCGACTATGCGCTGGTCGTGTTTCTCTTGGCAGCATGGTCCTTTCACTATCGCGCTCTGACTCGCGATTGAAACCGATGACCAGATCCTTTTCAGCCGCGCCTAAATCCATTTAGAAACCTCAAAGAACAATGCGAGGCCACACCCGCCGTCAATCGGTACACTGGACGGGATTACATTGAATCCTGTCACGCATTTCCTCACCGGCTGGGCGCTAGCGAATTCCGCGCCGTCGCTCAGCGTCAAGGAACGCGCGCTCGTTACGCTTGCCGGCGTTGTGCCCGACATTGACGGCCTGGGCGCGATTTCCGATTTGCTCACGCGAAATTCCTCGCACCCAACCGAGTGGTTTTCGCTCTACCACCATCAACTGCACAATCTTACGTTCGGACTCTTCGTCGCAGGCGTTGCATTCGGTCTCGCAAAGCGCCGATGGACCACGGCACTACTTGCACTGCTGAGTTTCCACATCCACCTCTTCGAAGACCTCATCGGCGCGCGCGGGCCGGACGGCTATCAGTGGCCGATTCCCTACTTGCTCCCATTTTCTCGCACGGCGCAACTTACGTGGTCCGGCCAATGGGCGCTCAACGCGTGGCCCAACTTCGTCATCACCATCGCGCTCCTCCTCGCGATGTTCTACATGGCATGGGCTAAAGGATTCTCGCCGCTCGAAATGATTTCGAAGCGTGCCCATGCCGCTTTCGTCGCGGCCCTGCGCCGCAGATTTCCACGCTGACAGCGCGCCTCGCCGCAACCGCATTTGAAACCTGATAAAATGGCTCGCGATGTTTACTTGCCGCGAATGCGAGCAGGCAATCAACCAGGCGAGCGAAATCTGCCCGTACTGCGGCGCAGACCTGACGGCGCCTCCCGCCGGCGAATCCGGACAGCGCGTCAAGAAGGCAAGTGTCATAAGAATTATTTTCCTGTGCGGCGCCGCACTCGCAATTCTGTGGGCGATTGCGTGGTTTGCATTGCCCTGGCGCATGGCGGGATCGCGGCCCGCTGCAGAAGCGGGCGCCCGCGAAGCGTTGACGCGTTTGCAGGGCTCCCTCAACGCGTATCAAGCTTCGGAGGGAACCTTTCCGCGCGGGCTCGAGACGCTTGGCGACGGTGCGCGGCAAGCGGCGCAATCGGCACAATCGGTCCATTACACGCTGCTGTACACGCCGGGAAATCCTGAGGCCGACGGCCGCGTAAAAAGCTATGCGCTTGTGGCGCGCGCCGGAAATTTCGGCTATCTCAATTTCTACACGGACGAATCGGGAGTCTTTCGTTTCACTTCGGAGGACCGGGCCGCCACGGCGCAGGATCCTCCGCTGGCGCCGAAAATGTAAAACGTCTCTTGCAAAATCTTGGCGGGACAGGAAGTCCAATGACCATCGGCAAATGAAAACTCTTCACAATTCGGGCAAATCGCTGGTTCTAATTTGCGTGCTTGTGTTCGCTCCATTCGCGCTGGCAGACGATTTCGCGTCAAGAATCTGTTGCGAGCCGAGCTGCGGCTGCGACTCAGCGTCTCCGCTCGACGGAGCCGTCGCGCAAGATACTGGCGGCATGCAGGGCATGAGCGGGATGCAGCACAACGGCGCCCATTCCATGAATCAAATGGACATGAACCACCCGACGACTTTCATCGAAGAAATTCTCGCTCACTCGACCGCGGGCACGAGCGCCGAGCCCATCTCCACGCTTCACGACATGCTCATGACCGAGAAGGGCGCGTGGATGCTGATGTTTCACGGCGTCGCATTCGCCGGCGCGCAGCAGCAGACGGGCCCGCGCGGCGGCGACAAAGTCATCGGCACGAGCTGGTTCATGCCGATGGCGCAGCGCTCGCTCGGGCCCGGCACATTCACGGCGCGCGTGATGCTGAGCCTCGATCCCGCGACAATAACGAATCGCCGCTATCCCGAACTTTTTCAGATTGGCGAGACTGCATTCGGAAAACCGATCGTGGACGGCCAGCACCCTCACGATTTTTTCATGGAGCTGGCGCTGCTCTACGACATCTCGCTCGGCAAGAATGCGCTCCTGTCGTTTTACGGCGCGCCGGTGGGCGATCCAGCGATGGGACCCGAAGCGTACGCGCATCGCGTTTCGGCGAGCGAGGACACCCTCGCGCCGCTCGCACATCATTTGCAGGATTCGACGCACATCGCTTCCGACGTGATGACCGCGGGACTCACATACAAAATCGCGCGCGTCGAAGTTTCCGGATTTCACGGCCGCGAGCCGGATGAAAATCGCTGGAACATCGACGCCGGCGCAATCGACTCATGGTCCGCGCGGCTCACGCTGATCCCGGCGGCGAACTGGAGCGGTCAATACTCGATCGCGCGCCTCAAAAGCCCCGAGCAGTTGTTTCCGAACGGAGATACTTTGCGCATGACGGCGTCGGTCATGTACAACCGGCCGCTGCATCGGGAGCGCGCGCCCGATTGGGGCAACTGGGCGACAACGCTCCTCTGGGGACGCAACCGCGAAATTCCGGACGGCGAAATCTTCAACAGCTATCTCGCCGAAAGCACCGTGCGTTTTGCGAAGCACAACTTCGCGTGGACGCGCATCGAGAACGTGGATCGCACGAACGAATTGCTGCTCGGTGAAAATCCGGTGCCGCCGGAATTCGATGAACACTTTCTCGCGCGCATCCAGGCGTATTCCTTCGGCTACGACCGCGAATTCGATTTCATTCCGCACATCGCGAGCGCGTTTGGCGCTCAGTACACGCTGTACGGAAAGCCGGCGGCGCGAGACGCGCGAAATCCGCGCCTGCCGAGCCGATGCCCCGAAATGGCGCGGACTCACTCAAATGGACCGAATTGGCCGCAGTTGCTTGGGTTTCTGATGTAAACTGGCCTTGGTTCGCCGATTGCCACCACCGGCCTGGGCGATTTTGCACCTCCCAAAAGCGAGTGTTCACGCCCTGCTGCGCGGAAGGGAGTAGGTTCATGGGTTTTGACAAGCGGGAAATGATTGACCAATTGAAACTAGAGATCCTGATGATCGAAAGGGGCGGTTACTCTCCTTCGGTGCACGAGCCTCGAGCGGAATTGAAACCTTTCCGCGACTCCATCACTTGCCTGAACGTGGGTTTGGAAGAAAAACACCATCCGTGCTCAACCTGTTTTCTAAGCGAGTTCGTGCCGCCCGAGCTTCGCGATAGCGGGGGCGACCTCTGCCACAAAATTCCCCTCAATGCCCTTGGTGACTCTGTGGAATCGCTCGAACGCGAGGGCGATCGCGACAAACTTCAAGCGACGATCCTCGCCTGGCTGAAGAGCACGGTTGCACGCCTGGAAAAAGAAGCGGCCGCCGGCGTATAGCCTCCAAGCCGTTCCCCACCGCTCCCATTGCACGTGAAGAACTCGGAAGCTCCAGTTGCGAACCATCAGAAACGGGCGCAAGTTTGCGCCCCGGCAGCGGTTTCCCATCGATTGGAGTCTTCGGTTCGCGCGCACGAGCTATCGTAGAGAAGCTGTCTTCGTTCTCACCTTTGCCAGCAATTGTGGCGGAAGATCGGAATACCCTTCCTGGGGCGCGATTTGCTGGCCGTCGGTGTAGATCCAGTGGAGGAGATCAGCCAGCGCTGCCTTACGTCGAGCGTCGATCGAAGAGCTTCGCAGGTACAGCCACGTGAAACTGGTGATCGGATAGGAATCGGCTCCGGGCGCATTCGTCAGTGAGGCCGAGAATTTGTCCCACCCCGGCGCTTCGACGGCGCGGCACGCTGCGGTGATGCTTTCTGGCGAAGCCAGAACGTACTTCCCGGATGGGTTCAGCACCCTGCCGTATGAGATGTCGCCTTTGACGGCATACTGGAGCTCCCCGTATCCGATTGTCCCGGTCTCTGCTTTGACCCTGTCGGCCATGTCCGAACTCCGTTCGGCCGGCGTTCCGACGGGCCATCTCGGAGAGGGAGTTGTCCCAATTTTCGCGCGGAATTTCGAATTCGTTTTCGAAAGGAAGTCCGTGAAAACGTAATTGGTCCCCTTGCCCGCGGGCCGGTAGATCACTTTGATCGGCAGATCCGGCAGCAAGACGCCCGCGTTCAGCTTCGCAATCTGCGGGTCATTCCAGTTTTTGATCTCCCCAAGAAATATCCCCGCGAGCAAATCCCCCGAGAACCGGAGCACTACGCCGGGCCCCGGCAGGTGATAGTACGGAACGATTGCAATCAGCACAGCCGGCAGTTCGATCAACTTCGCATCCGCGCGCTCCGAAGATGTGAGTGCGACTTCGCCGGCCCCAAAATCGCCGCTACCGTGGGAGATTTGTTTGATGCCCTCGCTCGTGCCGATCGGAAGGTATCGCATCTGGGTTCCCGGGCTGCGCTTGTTGTACTCCTGCGCCCATCGGTTGTAGAGGGGCGCGGGGACGCTCGATCCAGATCCGACGACAACAAGAGCATCCTGCGCTTGGACGGCCCAGCAGCCCAGGCCCGCCGCCAGAACGGCCGCGAACCACGCAAGCGATCGCCTGGATCGCCCCGAACTTCGGTGCGTCGCATTGGGACTCAGCCTTCTTCGAATTTTCATCCCAATTGGACCTCCATTAGAGGCAATTATTCGGTTGCTCTTGAACGCACGTCAACATTGGTGAACCCGCGATGTGCCGCAGTTGATATAGGAGCTCTGCCGTGTGATTCGCAGGCACGTGAAGGCGCTTCTATGCGTGGCGCGAAACTCAATTGGACTGCTTCCGAGTTCGCCGTCATCTGCCCACAATTGCTTCGGCGATTTGGTGAAGCACATTTCCCCGTAGAAAAGCGTTACGTTGACAGGCTTTCGAACCGACCGTTAACCGATACTGCTTCGATTCCGAACGACAGCATCGACGCGCTCTTTCAATTTGGCGGGCAAGGTCGCAAGGACTTAAAGAAATTTGTAGAAATGTTTCCCGCCCAGGAAGATTGTTGTTCACATCCTCAAGATCAATTTCAGGAGGTGACAAGTGAATGATGCGACGCGGCTGCGTTATCTGCGCGTAGCGTTAGGGCGAATGAGGATGCTTGTGGGATGTATTGTCCTCGATAAAATGCGATATGCCTTCGAATATCAGCATCACCAGAACTGCAAACCCGACGATGTATCCCATAAAAGTCACCTGAAAAAAGTATATGCCATGCGCGTTAGAAAGCAGTGACGCGGGCTACGCCGTGCTGTGCCCGCCGTCACGCCCGTAACAATGCCTGCAGTCACCGAAAAGGCATCGCGATCGCGACTCGTCCAACTCCTGACTAACGCGCCATCCGGACACATCAACTTTCCGGCTTCTGCGCAATCCCCGTTTTTCCTGTAGCAAAGCCGTCATTCGTTGCGCTGTGATTCGTAGCGAAGAATCACGCATCCGGTGGACAACGGGCGCGCCTCCAGGAGCTTCAGCCCCAGCCGGTCCCGGTTTGGCTCGAAAAGTGCCTTGCCACGCCCAAGCAGAACCGGAGCGACGGCAAGCCGGTATTCGTCAAACAGTCCGTGTTCCATCAGTGTGGCGCACAGGCGCCCGCTGCCGAAGACGAAGATGTTCCCTTTGCCTTGGCGCTTGAGCTCCTTTATCTTCGCGGCGACGTTGTCCTTGACCAACTTCGTGTTCGCCCAATCGGCCCGTTCTACCGTCCGCGAGACGACGACCTTTGGCAGTCTGTTCATGAAGTCCGCCACTTCGCCCTTCGCCACTTGCCAGTAGCTAGCCATGCCCTCATACGTTACACGGCCGAAGAGAAGCATGTCGGCTGTCTCTAACTGGTCCAGCGAGAAACGCTCCAGTTCGTCGCCCCAGAATGCCTTGTGCCATTCCAAGTCCCAACTCTTGGCGCCTTCGAAGAAACCGTCAACCGACAGCAAATTCCACATGATGAGTTTGCTCATAGCGGCTCCTTACCACGCTCAAACCTGTCGCCCTTACCCTCTCGCGCTTTGGGTATCCTTCCCTCATGGATTTGCATGGCGCCACTCTATCGGGTGTCACCAATCATTCTGAACGAGAACAGCACCCGAAGGAGTACGTAACCCGGCCCGTGTCAGTCTGCCGATGGCCAATGCCTGATAGACGCGCTACCCGGAAAAATAGATCATCGTCCTGCGGCCACGGTGCGGGATTGCGACTCTGGAGCTGCGCCTTTGCGTTGACCGGAGCGCGACGCTTAGTCTTCTGCACAGAAATCAGTTGAGACGGTAGCTACAAAAATGGCTACGCCTCCGGCTACTTGTCCGGTAATCCGACTTATCAGGACTTGGAGACTGCTGGCAACTTTGGCGGCCATCCTGGGGTCCAGACATTGCCCGCAACGCATACCTGCACCGGGACGGCCATGATTGCAGAAACTGCTTTTGCGAGCGCGGCCGTTTGCTCGAACGCGGTCCTTCGGTCGCCTATCACTGAAGTGACGAATGGTACTGCCCTGCCTTTTCGTGGGAGTAATTCGACATGCCAGAGCGACCCTCTGCCTCGACCCATGGCGACCTCCCGCATCCTTATAGCAGAGAATTCTGTGAATTCCGTCTCTGTGAATTTGTCCTTTCGCTTCAGGTCAACAAGGTGACGAAAGCCGTCAAAGGCAACTTCATCGAATATGGCCTGACGTCCCTTTCCGATTACCCAGCGATAATACAATTGAAGGCGACTAGTCGCGGCGGTGCTTTTCGAGAGTCGGAGATAGGTCCCGGGCTGGTGTTCTGCGACGGCCAAGGTTCCACAGAAGACGCCCGGCGAACCGAACTCGCTCTGCGATAAAGTATGTTCGAGAGCGGCATTGCGACCTTCGCGGAGGTGCCACCATATCGCCAGAATTATGACCGCTGCGAGAACAAAGAATGGTCCGTAAAGGTCGAACCAAGAATTGGACTGGAGCAAATGGGCCGAGTCTAAAGCCTGCATAGAGCTAATCCTAGGGCTGTTCGTAGAAACCATCCATGTGTTTGAATCGTTCACGTACCTAAGGAAAACTAGCACACCTTCCAGAGATAACGGACGAGTGCCTGATTAACGCTGCGGGCTCAACCGGACAAGTGGAGTAACGTCCTGCGGGCACGGTGCGAGCGCGTCCCGCGCGCAGTACGTGCTGTACGAAAAGCCGGCGTCGTTCGGCGCAATCTACGGCGATCATCCGATGGGCGCGCTCGTCTTCGCCCGCTTCCGTGTGCTCTCCTCCCGCTAGCGCGGGCGTGGTGGCATGAAGTCCTCTGGCTCAACGCCCAGTCCGTGGGCCAGCCGCGTGTAATAGTTGAATAGCGCGATCACCTGCGTCGCGTCGTGAATTTCCTCGTCGCTCAAACCCGCGCGGCGCAAAGTTTCGATGTCCGCTTTGTTGGAAGCCTCGGGTTCACGCGTCAGCTTGACGGCGTAATCGCACATCGCGCGCGTTTTCGCGTCGAGTTTCGCCCCGCGATAATCCTTCTTGATCTGCTCGGCGAGCGCCGCATCGTTCGTGACGGCACGGAGATCCTCCCCGTGAGCCTGCAGTCAATAGAAGCAGTTGTTCGCCCACGACGTGACCGTCGCAAGCATCTCGCGCTGCGCCCGCGAAAGCGGCGACGGCCCGAACATCGCGGCCATGTAAACCGCCAGCGACGCATCGAGTACCGGCGGATTCAGGCTCTGCACGCTCACGATGTTAAAGATTCGCCCCGCCCGCTTGATTGCGGCGTCGTAAATCTTTTTCAGCCGGCCCTTCGCGTCCCTTGGCGCAATCGTTTTGATCCATGCCACGCGTAGTCTCCCGCAGAAAAGCAGCGAACGATGATAGCAGACCGCAGACCCGCGCAACTCTTGATGCTATACTAGCCGCGCAGGCCGTTTCGAATACCACTCGGATTTCCCGCGGAGAGGTGCTGGAGTGGCCGAACAGGGCTGCCTGCTAAGCAGTTACACCCCAAAAGGGTGTCGGGGGTTCGAATCCCCCCCTCTCCGCCAGTCTCAAAATTCCCAAGAAAAACGCCAGGTGTCACCTCTGTTGGCTCCTTCTAATGCCACCCTTTGATTCTCCTTTTGTGCGAATTCCAGATGCCCAGCAGCATATCGGAGCGAAGAGAGAGGGTGACAAGGCGGCGCCAGCGATTCATGAACCGGTACGCTCGAAGATCATGTGAGGAAACGTGCGAGCGGCAGACCTGACTGGGGTTTTTGCGCCAGGAGATGGGGGAGAATTCGCTTGGAGGAAGACCGCTCTTTACCGCTGGCGACGTGCGATTGTCGGTATGATTTGGCGGGAGGGCTCGGCTTTGCGGCGGGACTAGGAAGCGCTCACGCCCCGGCCCCAGACTTCAGCAGCGACTTCGGCGATAAGTCGTAGCTTGGCAAACTGCTCTTCTTCGGAGAGGCGGTTGCCTTCGGAAGAGCTTGCGAAGCCGCACTGGGGGCTGAGACAGAGCCGGTCGAGATCAATGTATTTCGATGCTTCCTCGATGCGGCGCTTCAGCAGGTCTTTCGATTCGAGTTGCGGAAGCTTGCTCGAGACGATGCCGAGCACGACCGATTTGTTCTTAGGGACGAGTCGCAACGGCTCGAAATTTCCAGCGCGCGCCGTCTCGTATTCGAGGAAATACGAATCCACGTTGATCTGATTAAAGAGGACGTCCGCAATTGGATCGTATCCTCCTTCACCGAACCATCCGCTTTGGTTATTTCCGCGGCAGAGGTGCATCGCCAGGTGAAGTGAAGGTGGACGATCGGCAAACGCGCGATTGATCATTTCCGGATACATTATTTTCAGCGCGTGCTGGGGATCGTCGCCCCGAGCCTTCATCATTCCCTGAAATCTCGGGTCGCAGAGTGTGGCCATGGGCGGGTCGTCCACCTGCATGTAGCGGCAGCCCGCTGCGTAGAGCGATTTCATTTCCTTCTGGTAGGCGTCGGTGATGTCCGCCCAGAAAGCGTCCATGTTGGGATAGGCGGTCTTGCAAATGCCGGCGCTGCCACAGGTGAAGTGAAGAATGATCGGCGTGGGGACGGTCACCTTCGGCGTTCGGCTCGTGATGGATTGAAGAAACTTGAAGTGGTCGGCGTAGATCGGTTTGGTCCACTTCAGGCGCGAAACCACCTGCGTCCACGGAACGGGAATTTTTCGGCCTTCGTGATCGACGAAATAGGCGGCGGTGCTTTCCATGCGGACTTCCACGCCGCCGAGTCCGCGGACGAAAAAATCGGTGTAGAAGTCCTCGCGGCGAAATTCTCCGTCGGTGATCGAGCGCAGCCCGGCCTCTTCCTGCCGCGCGACGATTCGGCGAATCTCTGCGTCCTCGATGGATTGAAAATCGAAAGTTGAAATTTTCCCGGCGGCGCGGTCCGCCCGCGCTTTCTTGAGCGCGGCCGTCCGCAGCAGGCTGCCGACGTGGTCAGCGCGAAACGGAGGATCGTGAGGGGCGGCGTGAGTCATAAAGCCCCTTCTATCACGGAAACGGCGCCGCGGGAAGCGACGAGCGGGATTCGGAGCGGGCGTCTCCGCGCGAGTCAACCCTCGGCAATCTCGTCTGCGCGGCGCTCGCGCGAATGCTCGAATTCCTCGGGACACGATGGCTCAAATGATTCCTCGCCGCCGCCTTACCTTAACGGACGCGGCCCTTGCGGAAATTTGTGCGCCTGAATTTTCTTGCGATTTGGCATGCCTCCGCCTGATACGTGAGCAGTGATTCGGACAGCGCCACCTCAACACGTGGAAAATCCAGATGACGCGCGGTCAGGATTCTCAGTGCGCTCCGCCGTTGCTCCGCGTCCTCGATGTTTGAGCTGACCCAGGCTCCTTGTCTCAATACTTCTTCGCCTCCACACTTCGTACAGGTGTACTAGTCCTCGCCCGATTCTGTACCTTTGGACGAGCCTTTCTCCGCGCGCCACGTGCTAGCGTGGATCGAAGACCATGCAAACAAATCAAAACGCGCTCACAACAACAAAAGACGCCGCATCCGCGCCCATTTCGAGCCTTCCGCAACCCATTTCTAATCGTCACCCCCGCCGATTAGAAACACACCCAACTCCTTGGAAACAAACGATCGGCGCTCCGTCTAATCGACACCAATGCTCGGAAATTTTCTGCGCCCCTTTCGCGTGCCGACGGACTTCCAGCCCACTCCGCCCCGCAACGCATCACTCAGTTTCTAATCGCAACAAAACGGAATTAGAAATGTTTGTAAGTCGCTCAAAACAGAGGTGCGATGAAATTCTATTCGCAACAAATAGAGCTGTTTTGCGATCTCGGGTCGCCGGTCACCATTCGCTGGCTTGCCCTGAGCGATCGCGCAGGGTCACTCGCCGCCTCGTCGAGATGCGCATCTTGTGGCAAAGTAGTAGCGATGGCTCCGCCTTCGAGGCGCACAGTCTTGATTCGGAGAGGGTCTTAGCATTCATGATGAAAACCGTTCGTCAGCGCGATTCGAATTGGCGCAGGAGGACATGCTCTTGAATTCCCACCCGCTTCGTGCGGCCTATTTTTCAATGGAGATTGCGTTGAAGGCTGACCTCCCGACTTATGCCGGGGGGCTGGGTATTCTTGCAGGCGACACGCTGAAGTCCGCCGCAGACGCGGGCCTGCCACTGGCGGGTTTCACGCTTCTGTACCGCAAAGGCTACTTCGACCAGCATCTCGACGAACATGGAAATCAATCGGAAACTCCCTGTCATTGGGAACCCGAAGCGGCCCTGGAAGCAACCGAGGCCAGAGCGTCAATTGTGATCGAGGGGAGAAAAGTTCAGGTTCGGGCCTGGCGATATTCAGTCCGGGGGCTCGCGGGATACGAAGTGCCTGTCTATCTCTTGGACACGGCGCTCCCGGAAAACAGTCCGTTTGATCAAACACTGACTGACCAGCTTTACGGCGGCGATGAATACTATCGTCTGTGCCAGGAAATCGTGCTGGGAATCGGCGGCATCGAGATCCTGAACGCGCTGGGTTACAAACACGTGATCACGTACCACATGAACGAAGGGCACGCGTCGCTGCTCACTCTCGCGCTTCTCGAGGCACATCTCGCGGGGCGGCCATCCCGCGATGTGGCTTCCGAGGATTTCGACTTTCTTCGGAAAAAGTGCGTCTTCACGACTCACACGCCGGTACCCGCCGGACACGATCAATTCCCGGGAGAGCTTGTTCGGCGTGTCCTCGGTGACGATCGCGTCGCGCTGCTCGAAAAAATGGGCTGCCTCACGGAAAACACTTTGAATATGACTTTCCTGGGCTTGCGGGGATCGCACTACGTCAACGGCGTCGCCATGCAGCACGGCGAAATCTCGCGAAGCATGTTTCCAGACTATCCGATACGCGCGATCACCAACGGCGTGCACGCCGCATCATGGACCTCTGCTCCGTTTCAAGAACTCTATGACTGGCACTTTCCCGCATGGCGGCGCGACAATCTTTATCTGCGCTACGCCATCGGAATTCCTCTTGAGGAAATATGCGACGCTCACGCGCAATCCCAGCGAGATTTGTTCGAGGAAATCAATCGAGCCACGGGGGTTCGCCTCGACGAGGACGTCATGACTTTCGGGTTCGCGCGGCGCGCTGCCACATATAAGCGTGCCGACTTTTTGTTTTCGAATCTTGATCGTCTGAAATCGATCGCCCGGCATGTGGGCCCCTTCCAGGTGATCTTTGCCGGCAAAGCGCATCCGAATGATGAAGGCGGCAAAGTCATGATTCGTCATTTATTCGAGATGATCGCGGCCTTGAAAGATGTGATCCGAATTGTGTATATCCCGAATTACGAGATGCGCTGGGGGCGACTGATCACCAGCGGGGTAGACTTGTGGCTGAACACTCCTCACAGACCGCTGGAAGCTTCCGGCACCAGCGGCATGAAGGCTGCGCTGAACGGCGTCCCGAGCCTGAGCGTTCCAGACGGGTGGTGGCTCGAGGGCCATGTGGAAGGCGCGACCGGATGGGACATCGGCAGGGAGGAAATTCCAGATTCACCCGCTGCAGAGATCGCTTCTCTATACGACAAACTCGAAAACATCATTCTGCCGATGTTCTACGGAAGAAAAAATTCGTATGCCGAGGTGATGCGCCTGAGCATCGCGCTGAACGGATCGTTCTTCAATACACAGCGCATGGTGGCTCAATATGTCATGAACGCATACTCCGCTGGAAAGCAGGGTTCCTCGGTTCAGCAGACCATCGAAGATCTGCGCCGGTCATAGCAGGTCCCTAGATCGTGGCATCCGTTTCATTTCCCGGGATGAAAGAAACTACGCTCGCGACGAAAAAGATGACGGCGAGCGGGTTAGGGATGTGTTTCCCGAGAGGCAGCACGGCCTATCCCCACGGATGTCATTCTCATAGGGCCTGATTCGAGTTTCTGTGAGCCAGGTCACACGGCGGGGTGACCGGTGTCATTTCTTTCCTTGGCCGGTGGCCGTAACTTAAATAAGAGGTGGAAAGCGTAGATTTGCAACCGTTGAGATGTGGGCGGCGGAACGATCTGCGCGGAGGCAATTCACGGGGGCTAAAATGAAAACGCTGGATGTTGCAAGCCAACTTAAGCTGAAAAATATACTCTACCCGACTGACCTCTCGTTTGCAGCCGAAAGGGCATTGCCCTACGCGTCGGAAATCGCTCGACGATACGGGTCCACCGTTTATGCCGTGCATGTGATCCAGCCGGATGTCTATCCGTTTGTCCCTTCCACCATCTTGCCGAAAACGGTTGAAGCCGAAGAAGTGTTCCGGCAGGAAAGCAAGGAAGACCTGGAAACGCAACTGCACGCCGTTCCTCATGAGGTGATTTTTCAGTCAGGGAAAGCCTGGCCGACCCTTTCCGAGTTCATCGAGGATAAACAGATTGATCTGGTGGTTTTCAGCACGCACGGCCGAACCGGAATCGGCAACGTAGTGGTGGGGTCCATCGCGGAAGAAATCTTTCGAAAGGCCCCCTGCCCCGTTTTGGCGGTGGGTCCTGCGGTCACGATGAAGCCAAGAGAGAACGCGGAGCTGAATCGAATCCTTTACGCGACGGACTTCAGTACCGAATCACTGGCGGCTGCCCCCTATGCGATTTCGCTCGCGCAGGAGCATCGTGCACAGCTCATCTTGCTCCATTCGATTGAGAACGGCGGTATTGTGCCCGCCCTGCTGGACACACTCCGCCAGTTGGTTCCGTTTGAGGCGGATCTCAGATGCGAGCCGGATTGCGTGGTAGAGCACGGCGCGCCCGCCGATAAAATCCTGGAGGTAGCTGAAGGGCATGGCGCAGACCTGATCGTTCTCGGCGTGCACGGCATGGAGGGACCCATCCAGAAACATTTGACGAGCTCAGGTGTATTTCGAATCGTCACCGAAGCAAAGTGTCCCGTGATGCTCGTGCGCGGCTAGTGTGTAGAGTTCCCGAAAGGGTTTCAACTGAATCGGCGGCGAGAATGATGGAAGGAAATTGAGGAAGTCCGATGATATTCAGAAATCGACAAGAGGCGGGCCAGAAGCTTGCATCACGGCTCGAGAAATACGCGAACCGCGCGGATGTGATTGTGCTCGGAGTTCCGCGAGGTGGTGTTCCAATCGCTTTCGAGGTGGCCACAGCCCTCAACCTGCCGCTGGACATATTTGTGCTGCGCAAGTTGGGTGTGCCGGGACATGAGGAGTTGGCGTTCGGCGCCATCGGCAGCGGCGGCGTTCGGGTTCTGGACGATGAGATCGTTAAATGCGTGGGCCTCTCTGATATGGTCATTGACCTGGTCACGCGGGCAGAAAGAGCAGAGCTTGCTCGTCGGGAGCAAATGTATCGGGGCGAGCGACCCCCGCTGGATGTGCGCGGGAAGACTGTGATTCTTGTGGATGATGGCATCGCCACCGGGTCGAGCTTGAGAGCGGGCGTGCGCGCCCTGCGGCAAATGCAGCCGGCAGTAATCGTGATCGCCGCTCCGGTCGCGCCTCAGGCGACGGTAAATCGTCTGAGGCGCGAGGTGGACGACGTGGTTTGTGTTGCAATCCCCGAAGGATTTCACGGCGTCGGGCAGTTCTATCGCGATTTCTCGCAAGTGCCGGACGAAGAGGTCAATGAACTTCTGGATAGCGCTTTCCGGCGCCGCGGCGAGCCGCACGAGCGGCATGCGGAGACCCGTGCTGGCCGGTGACTCCTGGTAATTCTGGAGACGGGAGCGACAAGAGCGATAAATCAGCCAAGTCGCTCGTGGATTCGAGAGAAGGAGTGCAACGATGCTCGCAAAACACGAACACGACCTTGTAGGCGCGATTCGGCGATCGGCCTACCCGCTCTCGGGAGAGACCACGGATTTTGATCCATTGCTGAAAGCCGTTGGCAACTCTCGTCTCGTTCTGATCGGAGAAGCAACGCATGGGACTCACGAGTTCTATCGTCTGCGCGCGCAGATTACGAAGCGCCTGATCAGTGAAAAAGAATTTACCGCTGTCGCAGTGGAAGCCGATTGGCCGGATGCATATCGCGTCAATCAATACGTGCGATTTGAGGGTGATGACGAGGACGCGATCGACTCACTGTCGGGCTTCCAGAGATTTCCGGCGTGGATGTGGCGCAATGCCGACGTTCTCGATTTCGTGGGTTGGCTGCGCAACTACAACGAGCACCGCCACTCCAAGCGAGTTGGCTTTTATGGGCTCGATCTGTATAGCTTGCACGCCTCGATTCGCGCGGTATTGGATTTCCTGGACAAAGTGGACCCCGAGGCTGCCCGCCGCGCACGCGATCGGTACGCCTGCTTCGACAGTTTCGGAGAGGACACCCAGGCGTACGGCTACGCCAGCACCTTCGGCCTGAGCAAGAGCTGTGAAAATGAAGTCATCAGCCAGTGGATGGAAATGCGCCGGCGCGCCGCGGACCTCGCCAGGCGCGATGGCCGGGTTGCCCGGGACGCATTCTTCTTCGCGGAACAGAACGCTCGTCTGATAAAGAATGCCGAAGAGTACTACCGCGCGATGTTTCACGAGAGAGTTTCTTCCTGGAATCTGCGTGACACGCATATGGCGGAGACTTTGGATGCGCTCATGCGCCATCTCGGAGCAAGCGCGAAAGTTGTCGTCTGGGCGCACAACTCTCATCTCGGGGATGCCCGGGCCACGGAAATGGGCCAGCGGGGTGAATTGAATCTGGGCCAACTCGTACGCCAACGGTACGGCAAAGAAGCGACGCTCGTAGGGTTCACCACGCACACCGGTACTGTGACCGCTGCGTCTGGATGGGACAGTCCTGCCGAACGGAAACACGTTCGTCCCGCGCTGACGGGGAGTTACGAGAATCTCTTCCACCAGACCGGCATCCCGAATTTTCTGCTTCGACTCGGCAGGGGGGAAGAAGCCACAGTCGCATTGCGGGAGCCACGCCTGGAGCGCGCGATCGGGGTGATTTATTTGCCCCAATCGGAGCGTGCGAGCCACTACTTCCATGCCCAGCTCCCGGATCAATTCGATGTCGTCCTGCACTACGATGAAACTCGCGCGGTCGAGCCTCTGGAGCGAACGGCGGCGTGGGAGGCAGGCGAGGTTCCCGAAACATATCCTTCCATGTTGTAGAAGGGCGCTTTCTTCTTAGCAGGAGGTCAACCATGATTCTGGGTCAAGAACCAGCATTGGATAGCCATACGCGCGAGGTATCGATCGATGTGGAAGGGGTGACGCTCGCAGGTACGCTGGTTATTCCCAAAGGCGCAAAAGGGGTAGTCCTGTTTGCGCACGGTAGCGGAAGCAGCCGCCACAGCCCACGCAATCGCTACGTCGCGCAGATACTCCAGTCCAAGCACGTCGGAACTTTGCTGTTTGATCTTTTGACCCGCCAGGAAGAATCGGTCGATCAATACAGCGGCGAGCTTCGATTCGACATTCCTTTCCTTGCGAAGCGTCTCGTCGGCGCGACTCGCTGGATTGCGAACGATGCGGACACGCGAGATTTGAAGGTTGGTTATTTTGGAGCCAGTACCGGAGCAGGCGCGGCGCTGCTGGCTGCCGCGGAGCTCCCAAGGGTTGTTTCCGCGATCGTCTCCCGCGGCGGCAGGCCCGATCTCGCAGGGAACGCTCTCGCCGTTGTGCGTGCTCCAACGCTGCTGATCGTCGGAGGGGACGACGAACCAGTCATTACTATGAATCGTGCGAGCCTGGCAAAGCTGCAATGCCCCGAGAAGAAGTTGGTCATCATTCCGGGAGCCACTCATCTGTTCGAAGAGCCGGGAACACTCGAGGAAGCGGCCAAAGTTGCCGCGGAGTGGTTCAGCCGGCATTTCACGTCCACCGGGAAGGCCCAGGGTCAGGGAGCATCGGGCAGAAGGTCCTAGGGCACGCAGGGTTGCCGGGGATTGCGACGCCCCTTTCTAGGGGAGTACTATCGCGCTGCTAAATCCCCGTACGAGGCACTGGCCGCAAACATTCAATCCGAGAGGAGCAAACCATCATGATCAGTACCGGCCTCTCATTGATAGAAGAGTGGTTGCTTAAGAGACTCTACAGAGCAATTGGCCAACCGCCGATTCGCATCGTCCTCGGGAAAGACCCGGAAATTGGTCCCGCAGTCCTGGAGCCGGCAGCTACCGTGGTTGTTTCCGATCGCCGGACCCTCGTCAAATTGATGCTCAACCCCGAAGTTGCTTTTGGAGATGCGTACAGCGAGGGCCGCATCAAGATAGAGGGAGACCTCGTTCGGCTGCTGGAGTCTGTGTATCGGCCGATGGAGAATGCCAACGCCGAAGGCTGGTACGGCAAGCTTGTGTCTCGGTGTTTAAGCCGCATTCAAGCGAACACGGTAATCGGATCGGCAAAGAATATTCATCGCCATTACGATCTGACCGCCGATTTCTACAAGCTCTGGCTTGATTCGCGATTGGTGTACACCTGCGCCTACTTCCCGGATGCCTCGACGACGCTCGAGCAGGCGCAACTCTCCAAGATGGATTACGTGTGCCGCAAAGTTCAGCTCCGGCACGGCGACAGGGTCGTGGAGGCGGGATGCGGCTGGGGCGCATTAGCATTGCATATGGCGAAGTATTTCGGCGTCCGCGTAAGAGCGTTCAACATCTCCAAAGAGCAGATTTGCGTCGCGCGCGAGCGCGCAAAGAAGGAAGGACTCGATCATCAAGTGGAGTTCATCGAGGACGACTATCGGAACATCTCCGGCCAATACGATGTCTTCGTCTCCGTCGGGATGTTGGAGCACGTTGGGGCGGAGAACTATTCCGACCTTGGGCGGATTATCCATCGCGCAATCGCAGATTCCGGGCGTGGGTTGCTTCACTTTATTGGACGAAATCGGTCCCGCGCGTTCAGTCCCTGGATCCGAAAACGCATATTCCCGGGCGCCTACACTCCTACGCTGGGCGAGGCGATAGCAATGTTCGAGCCGTGGGATATTTCAGTGCTCGATGTGGAAAACTTGCGGTTGCATTACGCGAAAACCCTGGAACACTGGTTGGCCAGATTCGAACGCTCGACAAAACACATTTCCGAAATGTTCGGACCCGATTTTGTCAGGGCGTGGCGCCTCTATCTCGCCGGTTCCCTCGCGTCCTTTCGCGTCGGTACGCTCCAACTATTTCAAGTGGTATTTGCAGGTGCAAATTGCCGAGAGATTCCGTCCACACGGGCCTTCCTCTACCACGAAGAGCCGCTTTCCACGAAGGCGCCCAAAAGGATTCATGTGATGTCCTGATCGTCGGGGCGGGCCCTGCGGGTTCGTCTTGCGCCTGGGGATTGCAACAGGCAGGCCTGGACACTGTGATCCTCGATAAAGCCGTGTTCCCTCGCGACAAGATTTGCGGGGGTTGGATTACGCCCCATGTGCTCGGCGAACTTCAGGTAGATCCGTTCGAATATGCCCGTGGACGTGTGCTTCAGCCGATCACAGGATTTCGCACCAGCCGAATGGGTGGCACCGAGGTTCAAACGGACTACGGCAAGCCCGTGAGCTATGGGATCCGCAGGTGCGAATTCGATGAGTTTTTACTCGAACGATGCGGTGCCCGCGTGCTCCAAGGTACTCCGCTGAAATCGCTCGAAAGTTCCGGCAAGTGCTGGGTTGCGAACGATCGGCTGAAGGCTCGACTCGTCGTTGGCGCGGGGGGGCATTTTTGTCCCGTCGCGCGCTTCATGGGAGCAGGCTCGCATAAGGAGACGGCCGTCACCGCTCAGGAAGTGGAGTTCGAGATGAACTCTTTCCAACGCAGCAATTGTTCCATTCGCGCTGATGTTCCGGAGCTTTATTTTTGCGCCGACATGAAAGGGTACGGTTGGTGCTTCCGGAAGCAAGACTTCCTGAACGTCGGCCTAGGCAGGCTGGACCTCCATGCTCTGCCAAGCCACGTCTCGAATTTTCTCGAGTTTCTCAAGCGATCAGGGAAGATCCGTTTCGAACTGCCCGCGCATTTCCCCGGTCATGCTTATCTCCTCTACTCAAGCACGGTACGAAGAATAGTCGATGAGGGTATGTTGCTGGCCGGGGATGCCGCTGGGCTCGCGTATTCGCAGAGCGGCGAGGGGATCAGGCCGGCGATTGAGTCCGGTTTGTTGGCTGCAGAAGCGATCATCGCTGCGCGGGGGAATTACACTCGCGAAAGCCTGCTCCGCTATCAGACTCTGCTCGCTGCGCGCTTCGGTTTATCCGGGAGCGACTGGACGACCGCCATCGGCCGGCACCTGCCCGCACACCTCGTTAGTCTTTGCGCTCGCTTCCTCATGGCCAGCAAGTGGTTCTCGCGACATGTCGTTTTGGACCGTTGGTTCCTACATCGCAAGGAGCCGGGCCTAAATCTCCCGGACCATCAGAGGTTTGTTCCCACTTCCTTCGCCTCCAGCAAAGTAGAACATTCTTCCCAGAAGCTCTCTGTATAGGATCGCTCGAGGAATGAGGCTGAGCTTCAGACTGCCGGAGTGGGAGTTTTCACCTCTTCGAAGGCGTGCTCCGCAAGTTTGCGCAAGCTGTCAACGCCACGGACTTCGTTGTCGAATAGTGGAATGATCGCCCGAACCGCGCCGGGGAAATCCTTCCAAATCTGATTCATATACGTGTCCTGCATAGCCACGCGGTTCTTTACGAATTCGGGTGAGTCCGGCCGGACTTGGTCCTTCTGAATCAACATATTGACAAGCACGCCGCCGACAGGAATCCCGAAGTCGTGAAACCACTGCATGAATCGCTTGACCACGGCGATGGGCAGCGCTTCAGGAAGCGTGACGAAGAAGAAGGCCGTCTTTTCCTTGTCGGTCAGCAGCACGCGGGCGTGCTCAATGCGATCCCGGAAGGAAAGAAGGTAGTCCATCAACGGATCTTCCTGCTTTTTCTTGGTGAAGGAGAGCAACTCTCTCAGTGAGCGCGCCTCTTCGCGGGACTTCAACATTTTATTCACCCAGAGAGAATAGACGCTGCTCATGCCCAGCAGCCGGCGGGCATTTGCGGTGGGCGCCGTATCGAAGACGTAGGCGTCGTACTCATTCTTGAACATGAGGTCCACCATGTTTTCGAACATAGCGGACTCTTCGAAGGCCGGGTTCATAGTCGCGCTTTCGACAAAAGCATCCGCTTGTGTGGAGATTTCGGCGAACTTCAGGAACCACTGGATCTTCTGCTTGATGTCGGCCTTCGAGCGTTCGATGGTTTCTTTCGTGTCGATTTCGTATGCCCAGAGGTTGTTCACTCCGGTCACCGGAGTAGGCTTACCGTAAACGTTCTGGTCCAGCATCCCGCTCAGGCTGTGGACCGGGTTCGTCGAGGCGAGGATGGTCCGCTTGCCGCGGTCGGCCAAATGCAACGCGACTGCTCCGGCCATCACCGTCTTGCCGACGCCGCCCTTGCCCCCGAAGAAGGTGTATTTCAGTCCGGGTCTGGATCGTATGAATTCTGCCAAGCTCAATTCGATTTCGCCCATGATGTCCTCACCGCCGGCCGTTGCCGTTGCCGTTACCGCCGTACATGATTCCGGCCAGCTTTTTAATCATTTCAAGACCCGTGACGTCACGCTCAAGTTCCGGCACGAATCCCGCGACTTGGTTTCCCAATCTCTTCTTAATTTCATCCAGATACCGCCCCTGCATCTGCACGCGATTCCGCAGATAAGGCGGGCAGTGCTCTCCCGCAAGCTCAGGCGGAAGCACGCGGTTGACCACGTAGCCGGAGAGCGGCACGTCAAATTTGGCGAACATTTGCGCCGCTTTTTCGGTGTCGAGGATGATCATCTCCTCAGGAACCACGACAAAGAAAAATGCCGTCTTCTTCTTGTCCGTCAGGATGCTGGAAGACTGATTGATGCGGCCCTTGATGTACTCGAGTTCGGTGAGTATGTGGTCTTCTTCGGTAACTTTCTGGCGTTTGATGCGCGCCACCATCTCTTCGTGCTCGCGCATTTCGTGGCGGAGTTTGGTGATCCGGTTGATCCATTCGTCGTAAACCTTGGCCATCGAGAGATAGTAAAGGGCGTGGCCCAGCGGCACGAGGTCATAGATGTAGTAGTCGTAACCGCCCTGTACGACAATATCCACAACCGCGTCGAAGATAGCTGACTCCTCCATGGCGGGCTCGGCCGAGGCGGCCTGAATATAGTTTTCGATCTCTTCGGGGATCTCAGCGAACCCGTACATGTCGAGGATTTTCTTGCGAATCTCCTGCTGATAGGCTTTGATGCGAGAATCGGCGTCAATTTCCTGGGCAAAGAGGTTGGGCATGATCTCGACAGGACCCTTGCCAAAAATGTCGCGCTGGAAGATGTCGCTGAGCGAGGCCTGGGGATCAACGGAGAAAACCAGCACTTTCTTCCCCTGCTGAGCCAGCCAGTAAGCAGTGGCTGCTGAAAAAGTCGTCTTGCCGAGGCCGCCCTTGCCGCCGAACATGATGTAACGACGATCCGGATTCTGCAGGAACACGTCTTTCATTGACATAGTCGCCTCACTCGTCCTTCCAAGATATTCGCCTGTCGCAAAAGGCGCCCGGCGCGGACACCGGCTTCAGAACATTGCGTCGGAAACGTCTTTCTCGCGCAGCATGCGCCGCTTCCAGGTGGCGATGTTCGGCACCACATAGGGCAGCAGGCGCAGAGAATAATAGGGAGGCAGAATCGGAACGCCGATCAGGTCTCCCATGGTGATCAGGATGAAAAGGTGCTCCATGCTGGCGCGCGTACGAACGGCGTAGCGCGACATGTCGTGCGCACCCATGCCATACATGATTTCCTTGAATTTCGTGAACACGCTGCGCTTCTCTTCCTTCTTTTCTTTCACTTCTTCGGCCATGATTCATTCTCCGCTCGTCAGATTCCTCACACTCCGTGGAGGTCGTACTCTTCAGACTCGGGAAGGTCCCGGTAGCGCGAAACCCGCCGCTTCCAACTGGCAATATTCGGTACCACAAACGGAAGCAGTCGGAGGGAATAGATGGGAGGCAAGACCGGAAGCCCGAGCATGTCGCCCAATGTCACGGTTAGAAACACGCTTTCCAATGCGCCGCGCATCTCTCTCGCCTGGCGTTCAAACTCCCAACCCGTCATCCCATAGAAGAACTCGCGAATCCGCGTAACCCATCCCTGCCGGTCCCGCGTGGCGCCGTGAGGACGCTGGCCACGGCTCGAAAAGTGTGATAACCATGAATGCTCTTTGACCATGGCATCGCTGTTTATCGCGCCGGAATCAGCCCGCACGCTGTTCTTCCTCGGCGTCATCGTGTTTGTCGGATGGTTTGCATCCGGCATGTTTCTCAATATCCGCAAAGGCAACGCCGTGGGGCGATGGATGCAAGACGGGTTGCCGCTGATCGGTGAAAAAACCACGCTGCGCTGGCTGGGCTCCTCCGGTCTGGAGCTCAAAATCCAGAACGCACGCAAGCCGCTCTCGCACGCGGAGATTTTCATCTTGCTGGAACCTCGCGATGTTCCTTTTCTTTGGGCCTTTTTCCATGCGCGCGGGCGGCGCGACATTCTGATCGTGCGCTGCCAGGCTCCGAGTCCACGATTTCAACTCGAAGCATTCGACCCAAACGGATGGTCAACTCGCGCCATGCAAAAAGAGATGGGACGGAAACAATGGTCCCGCATCGAAACTCCTCCCGGTGCGCGCCTGACCGCTCAGGGCGAGGGGCGACTCGAGAACGCCGCAAATCTGCTGCGCCTTGCGGCAAGCTGTGATTTGCCGCTTGTCCGCTTAGCGATCCGCCGATCCGCACCGCAGCTTGAAGTTCAGTGGCAACTTGATCGTTTTGAGCGTGTGTCGTCACGGGGCCTCTTTGAAACCCTCCACCAGATCGCCCAAGAGCTGTAATCCCCGCCAAGAACCAGGCCCGCCCCCCTCATTGGGATTGCCGGAGGCGGGCCCTGATCTCGGCCGTTCCGATTAATCGGCTGCGATCGCCGGTGCCTGTACCGGGCGAACACGCATTTTCCGCCATGCCGCCCAGGCATCGTGGGCGATCAACAGCGCTGCAATGAACAGCAAAACGGCGAGAATAATCATCCCCACCGCACCGAATACGTTGATCCGCTGCGCTGCGATCTTCGGATTGGAGAGAATGCTCGCGTACAGGTTGTAGCCGGTAATGACGATGGCCGCCATCGTTGTGAGATACATAAAGATCATCGGATAGAAGGCATAAGCCGTCTTGCGGCCAGTTGAGTAGAGCCAGAGTGTGACCACCAGTAAGCCGAGGGCTGCCATGAGTTGGTTCGAAGCGCCAAACAATTGCCAGAGGTAAATCCACGTCCCGCTGAGCACGAGCCCCAGCGTGAGAGCCATCGAAATGAAGGCGGCAATGTGCGGATTCTTGAAGCCAACCCAAGCCTCACCGAGCCACTCGCCCAGCGTCACGCGCATGACCCGGAAGACGAGCTGGACGACGGTCAGGACGATTACGACGAACACGCCGAACCCGAGCGCTGTGCCATAGGCCTGCGGCAAAGTGCCGAAGGTGACGATGCCGAGCAGCTTGCCTACGCCAGCCGCAAATGCACCGGCCCCGACGCCGCCCGCGATCGAAATGGCGACCAAGGAAAGCAGCGCGAGGGAGTATTCGGCGAACATGCCGCCGCCACCCACCGGGAGCGCGTCCGTTTCATATTCGAGTTGCCGAGCGGTGCCGATCGAGCCCACCAGCGTATGCCAGCCGGAAACCGCTCCGCATGCGATCGTCACGAAAAGCATCGGCCATAGAGGCTGAATGGCGGGCAGCGTCTGGCCGGCAGCTTGCTGAATCGGCATCCAGGCCTTGAATACGGCTGTCTGGAACGTGACCGCTTTCAACATCTCCGTGTTGCCCAATAGACCCATCACCCCGCCGACAACAGCACCGAGTGCCGAAAGCACGATCGTCAAAAACGTCAGCCAGAATCCGATGTAACTGACGGGCTGAGCGAACCGCCAGATCGGCAACACAGTGCCCATATAGGAGAAAGCGAAGATAAACAGGCACCAGAAAATGAAGGACGGCAGCATCTTGATCGCTCCCGACTGGTCCAGGTACTTGGGAACTATCTTGCCTTCCTCGTTGAGGGTGGTTATTGCCAGCCGCGGGTCGGCTTTGGTGGGATCGACCACGGTGTACATCGCTTTCCTCCCGCTGATCCGGTCGATGCCATCGCCAAGTTTGTCCACCATATAATTGATCGGCCCGGTATAGGTCATTGCAGTCGCCGGCTTCCCATCCGGAGTCATGCCTTTTACCGGCGTCATTCCCCTCGCACCAAGCGCCATTGATCCCACGACAACGACGAGCGCCAGGATCGTCACCGGTATGAGGTCCACCCTCCAGCGGTAGAGCATCTGCCCGGCAA
Organism: Candidatus Acidiferrales bacterium; assembly: GCA_049592615.1. Classification (GTDB taxonomy): domain Bacteria; phylum Acidobacteriota; class Terriglobia; order Acidiferrales; family UBA7541; genus Palsa-295. The sequence goes on along the minus strand of JBAWGF010000216.1, from coordinate 4,266 downwards.
GAAGCGCCGTGATCGCCAACATGAAAATGCCGAACGGGACGTCGGCGCGGGGATCGAGGATTCCTGCAAGGATGCCGACAAATGCCCCGGCGAGCAGCATCAGATAGAAAAAAATGAAGATAAACAAAATCGTGCGGGTCCTTGGCGCGATCAGGCGGTGGGCGATGGCGGATAGTGAATTGCCGTCATTGCGCACCGCGATCATGATCGCGGAGTAGTCGCTGGCCCAGCCGACAAACGCGACTCCGAGCGTGAGCCAAAGCAGCGCCGGCAACCATCCCCAGAGTGTGGCAGCAGCGATCGGGCCTACGATCGGGCCGGCAGCGGCGACGGATTTGAAGTGATACCCGAACAACACGTTGCGGCCGGTGGGCATGAAGTCCACGCCGTCCGTGTACAGCCGGGCAGGAGTTGCCTTTTTCGCATCGGGGCGGATGACCTCGCGGTCGATCCGGCGCGCGTATAAGGTGTACGCCAAGTAAATCATCAGGGCGCCGAGAGCAGCCACAAAAGCGGCGTTCATCGGCACTTTCGTGAGAACGATGCTCCCGAGAATCACAACCGGAACAAGAAGCAGGATCAAGAGTACAACGCGGATTTTCATTGGAAACTCCTCTCGGCGGACGCAGATCGTTCGCACCGATTCAAGCAGAATGCAATACGGAGCCCATGCCTCATTGGCCGAAGTGTTGGGAGGGGAGGCGTTGGTCGCCGCAAACATGCTCTTGTTCCACGCGGCTGCGCCAAAAGCCGGACCGGGAGAGTGGCGGTTTCTCGGAGCATGTGATCACCCGCACCGAGATTCGAAAGTAAGTTTTCAGGAAAATCGCCATGAGGCCCGTTCATTTGTGATGGCCCCTCCAATGGCGCTCATTATGTCCGGCGGCTGGGGGCGGAACTGTGACATACGTCACCCGCCAAAGTGATGGAGGGCACGCGGCATTCGGGTCGGGGTTACCGCGGCGACTCGATCTGAAGCGCCGGAGATGAACTGGGGCGACTTAGCGAGGAACCTGAAGAGCAGCAAGATACTCGACGCAACCATCCAAAGTTGCAAGCTTGGGATAGTCTGCTTCTGGAATGTCCACCTTGAATTCCTTGTGCAACCCGATAACGAAATTCAGAAAATCCATGGAGTCGATGTCCAATTGATCGCGGAGTCTCAAGTTCGGTTTGAGCGCACCCAAATCCGCTTCGGGAGCAACCTGCCCGAGCATCCGCAGCACTGTCGCTTTGATCTCATCTTTGGTCATAGCTTCTCGGGCTCCTGTAGCAATCGATCGACGGCGGCGAGGAAGAGGCCGCCGCGGTGGCCATCGGTAACGCGATGGTCCCCGGATAACGTGGCCGTGATCACATGTCGCGATACCACCTGACCGTCCACCGACCATGGACGCTCGACGATTTTGCCAAAGCCTACGATCGCAACCTGCGGCGGGAAAATAATGCCGAACAGTTCCTCGACGCCCTGTTCTCCCAGGCTGGTCACGGTGATTGTGGGATCGCTCATTTCCGAGCTTCGCAGCGACCCCGCACGTGCCCGTTGAATGAGGTCGCGCAGGTTCTTCATCAGCTCATCGACGCTCTGCCGGTCCGTATGATGCAAAGCGGGTGCCACCAATCCGCCGCCTCGTAGAGATATGGCCATTCCCACATGGATATCGGGGGAAGTAACGACTTTTCCCCCCGCCCAGAGGGAATTCAGCTCCGGAACCTGCCGCAGCGCAAGGGCTACCGTCTTGAGGAGCAAAACGCCGTAGAGAAGCCGATCCTCGACGGAACGCTTGAGGTTCTCCTGTGCGAGCCAGGTTTCAAGGCGGCTCACATCGGTCGTCGTGCTCAGGTAGTAGTGAGGGATTTCACGTTTGGACCGAGCCATCGCCGCGGCGATGGCTTGGCGCATCCGAGCGTGCCGATCAGCTGGCGCCTCCGGCACGATCTGAACTGCTCGGGTCTCTGCCGCCTGTTGCACATCTTCGAGCGTGATTCGCCCGCCCGGACCTGTTCCCTTGGCGGAGGCAGGATCGATTCCGAGATCCGCCGCAGCTTTTCTTGCCGCAGGAGAAATGTGCAGCCGGCCCGTTTCTGCGATAGCGGCAGGGTGCATCGCGACCGTCGGGGCTGGAGGAGTTGGCTTGGCAATCGGCACGGCCGGAGCAGGTTGAACTGGCACAACTCGCGGGGCGGCAGGAACTTCTGCTGCCGACGGCTTCCCTTCCTCCTGGATGATCGCCAAAACAGTGCCGACCGGGACTTTCTCGCCCGGCCCGACGAGAAATTTCTCGATTATTCCGCCCGTAAATACTTCCACCTCAACATCCGCTTTGTCGGTCTCCACGTCGGCAATGATGTCCCCTCGTTTCACACGATCTCCGACCTTGTTGCGCCAACCGATGAGCTTACCTTCGGTCATATCCGCCCCGAGTTGGGGCATCAGAAACTCAGCCATGGTGGGAAATCATACCCTGAGCGGCGCCTACAATCTCGTTCACTTTGGGGAGGGCGGCCTCCTCGAGATGCTTGGCGTAGGGGATCGGAACTTCAGCACTGCACACACGCGCGACCGGACAATCCAGTTCATCGAATGCATTCTCTGTAATTTGGGCGCTAATCTCCGCGGAAAAGCTGCCTGTGCGCCATGCTTCATCAATCACGACGGCACGGTGCGTCTTCGCCACCGAGTTCACGATAGTTGGGGTGTCGAGTGGACGGAGCGTTCGCAGGTCGATGACTTCTGCTTCGATGCCTTCCTTCGACAAGCGATCCGCCGCCTGCAGCGTCTTGCCAAGCGAGCCGCCGTACGTGATGAGTGTCATGTCTTTGCCGGGCCGCACGACGGAGGCGTGATTGATGTCGGCGATATCCGCGGCCTCATCAATTTCGCCTTGCAACGGGTAGAGCGTTGCGTGCTCGAAGATGAAGACCGGATCGGGCTCACGCAATGCTGCAAGCAACATTCCGTATGCGTCGGGAACGGTTGCGGGCGCAAGGACCCGGATGCCGGGGATATGGGCGTACCATCCTTCCAGGCTGTGAGAATGTTGTGCTGCCAACTGGCGGCCTCCGCCGGTCGCGACGCGCACCACCAGCGGAACGTTGAATTGCCCGCCCGACATGTGTCTCAACGTTGCCGCGTTGTTCAAGATCTGGTCCATGGCCAGCATGCTGAAATTGACCGTCATGATCTCCACAATCGGGCGCATCCCGCCGAGTGCCGCGCCGATGCCGGCGCCGACGAATGCAGATTCGGAAAGCGGGGCGTCACGGATGCGCTCCGGCCCGAATTCCTCAAGAAGCCCGAGGCTCACGGCGAAAGCCCCGCCGTAGCGCCCCACGTCCTCGCCCATCAGAAAGACACGCGGATCGCTGCGAAGGGCCTTGCGCAAGGCCGCGCGTACCGCTTCGCGATAGGTGAGTTTCGTCATGATCGTATCGGCCCCTCTACATCTTTGAGCAGGTCTTCGATCGGCTCACGCGGACTCGCTTCGGCAAATTGAACCGCATCATCGAGTTCAGTGCTAATCTGCGCTTCTAATCCGGCAAGGTCCTGATCCGTCAGCAGTCCCCATGCTCGCAAGCGGGAATCGAAAAGACGGATTGGATCGCGCTTCTTCCAATCTTCGACTTCGGCTTTCGTGCGGTACAGATCGGGATCAGCCATCGAATGAGCGCGAAATCGATAAGTCCGGAATTCCAAAAGAAACGGCCCTTTGCCGCTTCGTACAAATTCGGCGGCCCTCCGTGTGGCTTCCTCGACCGCCAAAACGTCCATTCCATCCACCGCTTCGGCTGGCAGGCCATAGGGCGCTGCTTTCTGACTGATGTCGGTTTGCGCCTGGTAGCGTTCAATCGCCGTGCCCATCGCGTAGAGATTGTTTTCGCAGAGGAAAACGACGGGAAGTCTCCAGAGAGCCGCCAGATTCAGCGATTCATGAAACTCACCTTCCGCTACCGCGCCGTCTCCGAAATAGCAAGCCGTGATTCTTGGCCGATTTTGAAATTTGTCGGCCAGCGCCAGCCCGACGGCAATCGGCAGTCCGCCTCCGACGATGGCGTACCCACCGTAGAAGCGCCGGCTCGCGTCAAAGAAATGCATCGAGCCGCCGTGTCCATGACTGCATCCGGTCGCTTTCCCGAACATTTCAGCCATCAATGTGCGCGCCGTCATGCCCCGCGCCAGCGCGTGGCCGTGTTCACGGTAGGTGGCGACAATCGCGTCGTCCTGAGTAAATGCCTGCATCGCACCGACTCCGGTCGCTTCTTCTC
>JBAWGF010000215.1:0-3973 GCA_049592615.1 Candidatus Acidiferrales bacterium | reverse complement strand
CAGCTCGGAGTTTATTTGCGGCTGAACAATATCCCTGTTCCGGCCATTTATGGCCCCTCCGCCGACGAGGGCAGCATGTAATCGCGCGCGTTCGGGTCGCTCCCGGAGGTATTCCAGCCCCTCCGGGAGCGGCCAGCGTAAATCCGTCGCCGCCGGGTGCCGCACTCTTTGCGCCTTGGGCAAAGGGTGCGGGTTTTCTCCGTCGCGCGCTAGCCCCACCCTTACGCGCGTCGTCCTCTAGCCACTCGCCACTAGTCTCTATCTTTTCGTCGCTTGTCACCCCTTGCTCGCTTCCCGTATGCTAGTACTTGCTCATGAAGATCGCCCTCGCCCAGTTCAACCCCACGGTTGGCGATTTCGAAGGGAATTCAGCCCGCATTCTCGAGGTGGCGCGCGAAGCTCAATCGCGCGGCGCTGACCTCGCCGTCTTCTCCGAGCTTTGCCTGTGCGGTTATCCCCCGCAGGACCTCATCGAGCGCCCCTCCTTCGCGGTCAGAAATCAAAAAGAACTTGCGCGTCTCTCGATGTCAATCCCCATCCCGTCGCTCGTCGGCTACGTCGGGAAGGCTCAGGACGACACCGGCAAACCCGTCGCGAATTCCGCCGCGCTCATCGCCAATGGGAAAGTCCTCTTCGAGCAGCGCAAAATGCTTCTGCCCACCTACGATGTCTTCGATGAGACTCGCTACTTCCAGCCCGCGCACACGCAGCACACTTTCGCGCTGCAACTCGAAACTCTCGGCATCACGATTTGCGAGGATTGCTGGAACGACAAAAGTTTTTGGGCGCAGCGCCTCTACGAACGCGATCCGGTCGCGGAGCTTGTCGGGAAGGGAAGCACCGTCCTGCTCAACATTTCGGCCTCGCCGTACACCATCGACAAGCGCAGCCTTCGCTTCGACATGCTGCGCGCCATTGCCCGGGAGCACAAAGTTCCGGTCGTGTACGTGAATCAGGTTGGCGGCAACGATAGCCTCGTCTTCGACGGTTCGAGCGTGGCATTCATGCCCGACGGCCGCACCGCAGCGCTCGCGAAATCTTTTGAAGAAGATCTCGTCATTTTCGACACGGCCACGGGCGTCGGCGACGTTCGGCCCCAGCCTGCCGATGAGCTCGCGGCCGCCTATCAAGCGCTGGTTCTCGGCACGCGCGACTACGTCCGTAAATGCGGCTTCCGCAAAGTGGTCGTCGGCCTGAGCGGCGGCGTGGACTCGGCTCTGGTTGCCACGATCGCCACCGACGCACTCGGCGTTGAAAACGTCCTCGGTGTCGGCATGCCCGGCCCGTATTCCTCCGAAGGAAGTCTGCGCGACGCTCGCCGCCTTGCCAACAACCTGCGAATTCAATTCCAGGAGATCCCGATCATCGAAATCTTCGACGTCTATCGAAAGTCTCTGGCTCTGAGCTTCGTCGGCATGGCGGAAGACGTCACCGAAGAAAATCTGCAAGCGCGCATTCGCGGAAATCTCTTGATGGCGCTTTCGAATAAATTCGGCTCGCTTGTCCTCAGCACCGGAAACAAATCCGAGATGGCCGTCGGATATTGCACGCTCTACGGCGACATGGCCGGCGGCCTCGCCGTTATTTCCGATGTACCGAAAACAATGGTGTACGAGCTTTCTAAATTTGCGAACCGCAATGGAATTCGCATCCCGCATGAGACGCTCACCAAGCCGCCGTCCGCCGAGCTTCGCCCCAATCAAACCGATCTCGACACCTTGCCACCCTACGAGGTTCTCGACCGCATCCTCAAGGCGTATGTCGAAGACCTTCGTAGCCCGGAGGAGATTGCAGATCATTGCGCCTACTCGATCGATCTGGTTCGCTCAGTAGCTCGCCGCGTTGACCAGAACGAATACAAACGCAAGCAGGCCCCGCCGGGATTGAAAGTCACTTCAAAAGCTTTCAGCGTTGGCCGCCGTTTTCCCCTCGCCCAAAAAACCGCTGTCTGATTCGCCGCGATCGTCGGCCTTGCATCGTGTTCCACCATTTCTCTTTTTGCTCCTCGCCTGAAGAATCTGTATCATCGCTTGTTGCATTCTTAGGTCATCCGTCGGTGCGACTCGGAGGAATGATTCCAATGCGACGTGCATCCTTTGCATGGATTACCCTGGGAATTATTCTCGCAGCGTTTCCATCGCGCGCTCAAACTACTGCGGCGCCTCCTCCCGCACCGTCCCCGGAGCAGGCCGCGTTTTTCAAATCCGCCGAGGCATTCGTCCGCAATCTTTTCGCATGGGGCGCCGATTTCAAAGTCAGTCTTGGGCCGCTGTCTCCCTCGCCCTCATCCGATTTTTATACTGTCCCGATTCACGTGACGTTTAATGGACAGACCGATGCCGGAGAGGCTTTCATCAGCAAGGACGGCAAGACGTTCGTCCGCGGCGAACTCTACAGTATGGCAGCCGACCCATTTGCCGAAAACCGCGCGAAAATCCATCTCGAAAATAACCCGTCGAAAGGGCCCGCTGATGCACGCATCACCGTTGTCGAATTCAGCGACTTCCAATGCCCGCACTGCGCCGAGCTTTATAGATCACTCAAATCAATCGAGCCAAAGTATCCGCAGATTCGCGTCGTCTTCAAGGATTATCCGATTGTTCAGATTCATCCTTGGGCTGAAACCGCCGCGATCGGTGCGCGTTGCGCCTTCATGCAGTCGCCCGATGCGTTCTGGAAGATTCATGATTCCATATTCGAAAGCCAGGATCTTATCTCTGCGGAGAATGTGTGGGAAAAACTCATCGGATTTGCGCGCGATGCAGGGCTCGATGCCGATGCGTTCAAAGGCTGCATGGCGTCTCCGGATGCGAGGAGAGCAGTCGAAGGAAATCTCGCTGACGGTCAGGCGCTCGGTATCACCAGCACGCCGACCGTTTACGTCAACGGCCGCACACTCGTCGGCGGCGATAAAATCGGCTTGGTGCAATTCATCGAATACGAAATGCAAACGCTGCACATCGCTCCGTTCACTCCAGCTGCGAAACCATCCACCCCGGCAGCCAAGCGTTAATCGTTATCCGGCGCGTGCGCGGTGATCGTTATGCGCTTCAGAAGGTGGTCTCGATCTCGTTGTCGTTCGAGAACGCCGATGACAGATTGTCATTTTCCACGAAAGTGTGACCGCTGATGGCTCTCCTTATTTTTGCATTCGATTTGCCGCGTCACCGCTGAAGCGGAATGCCTCGAATGGTCTCACCAAAGACCGTTTTGTATAGCGATTCCTGCTCGACACTTGGTCTTGCGGGACTAACCAGGGATATTTTTGTGTCAATCTTCCGTGCCATCGCGACTATGAATCGCTCTCGCTCCTGGCGGTGTGCTTGAACTCAATTCGTCAAGTTACTGCAAAAATTGAATTCTCTAAATGGCCACGTGACGTGCCGTCCTGCATAAGTGCCTCCGCACCGCACTTGGACTGGCGGGGTCACGTCTAGATGCGGTCACGTCGACCTTCGCTATTTCTCGCGATTGTGAGACGTTTTGTTTTGCTTTCTGATTTCTTGGACTTGTTTTGACAAGCCCGGGCAGAAACTGAATTCTCTCAATGGTCATGCGTCGAGCCGTTCTGGAAAACTCTTTCCGCGCCGAATGTGGATTTGGGGGGGGGCGCGTCTCGGTGTGGTTTTGTTGACGTTCATTGCGCGTCGCGATCGTGAGGCGTTTAAATTGCTTGCTGATCACCTGCGCTCGTTTCTACAAGTCACGGAGAACTTGAATCTCGCAAATGTCTTGCAACTTGGTCGCTCTGAGCCATGTGCCCTCTGTGATCCCTAATTATATCGAGTCGGTTGGAATTCGAATTTGTTCCGCTTCGCTCGCGCCGCTCCAAATAGTTCTCTGCAATCTCTAGAACTCATCTCATAAATACCTCAGGAGGATGATGGCGCAAGCGAGTTGAACCATTCCGAGGAAATTCTCTGGGTAATATTCCCAGCGAACGACCACGCGACGATAGTTATGAAGCCAAGCG
>JBAWGF010000214.1:0-2484 GCA_049592615.1 Candidatus Acidiferrales bacterium | reverse complement strand
CAGTTTTGTTGCGATTGGAAATTGAGTGAAGCGTTGGAGGGTGGAGGGGGCTTGAAGCCCGGCGCCGCGCGAAAAACGCGCAAAAAATTCCCCCGATCAAGTGACGACTAGACGGGGCGCCGATCGTTTGTTTCCAAGGAGTTGGGTGTGTTTCTAATCGTCCGTGGTGACGATTAGAACAGTGCGGGGGAGAGGGCAATAAAGAGTGATCCTTCGGCTCCCGCTGGTCGCTCAGGACGACAATCCTCATCGGATTGTCGGTTTCTAATCGTCCGGGATGGCGATTGGAAACGGGTTCTGGAAGGCTCGGCGCGTGTGCGAATGCGCCGTCTTTTCTCCTTGTGAGCGAGTTTTGATGTGTGGGCATTGTCTTCGAGCCACGCTAGCACTTGCAGCGCGGAGAAGAATTTGTACAAAGGTACAGAATCAGGCGAGGACTAGTACACCTGTACGAAAGGATGAGTAGGCAAGGAAGGGATCAAAGTATTCATCAGGGGCTAAAGAATGTGAGTGAGAACTCGCGCGACTTGCCCTCAGTGGCCAAAGCCGCGATCATTCGGGTGCGATTACGGCACGGCTGCCCCTCATTCTTCAGGGTAAAAAGACGTCCCGCGACACATGGCGAAGAGGACCGCGGCAAGAAAGGTCCCGCGACTCCCGCAGGTTGCTCGAAAAGTCGCGTCGGCCGAATTCAATTGGTTGTTCGGTCTCGCTGATGGCAAGTCCCACAATCGGACAGAAGCGTTCAACTGCAGGTAATGTCCCCCAGCTAAGCACTGCGCCAGCATCCGCTTAGGCAATGGGCAATGTGGGCCGGGACATGCTTTGAATCATTCTAACTTGAGCCTGGAGGTGAGCGGATGCCTTCATTGTGGCAAGACATACGATACGGCCTGCGAATGATCACAAAGGCGCCGGGCTTTGCGGCGATCGCCATTCTGACTCTTGCGCTGGGTATCGGCGCGAACACCACGATTTTCAGTTGGATCAATTCATCGTTGCTGAATCCAGTTCCCGGACTTGCCGCCCCGAGCGAGGTTGTGGCGCTGAGCGTGGGCAAGACCTGGGACAACCCGTTAGGATTTACATATCCCGATCTCGAAGCTCTGCGCGACGGTCAGCAGAGTTTTACGAGCATCTCGGCGTGCACCTTCGTTTCATTGAACCTTGCTGGAAAAGGTAAACCGGAGCGGGTCTCGGGCATGGTAGCGTCTGCGAATTATTTCGATGTACTGGGCGTGCGCCCGATCCTTGGCCGCGGCTTTCTGCCCGCGGAGGACGAGAAGCCGGGAGGCGCGCCCGTGGCGGTGATCAGCTACCGGCTGTGGCAAACGCATTTCGCCGCGGATCCGGGCATCGTGGGCCGGTCAGTTGAACTCAACCAACACCCGTACACAATCGTGGGCGTAACGCCACCGGTGTTTCAGGGGAGTCAGACTGGGGTCCGAACGGATATTTGGGTTCCGGTCATGATGCAAGCACAATTGATGCCGGGCGGCGACCTGATTCATAACCATTACAACTTCGTGTTTTTGGCGTTTGGACGATTGAAGCCGGGCGCCACGCTAAAGCAGGCGCAGGAGGAAATGACGCTGCGACTGAAGCGGGAGGCAAAAAATTACCCCGAGGAACACAAAGGGAAAGACACCGTATCGGTATATCCGCTCTGGCGCAACCCATTTGGCTTGAATCAGTTTTTCTCGATCCTGCTGCCGGCGCTGATGTGCCTTGCGGGCCTGGTGCTGCTGCTGGCTTGCACGAACGTGGCGAATCTGATGTTGGTGAGGTCCGTGGGCCGGCGGCGCGAAATCGCCATACGGATGTCGCTGGGCGCCAGCCGGTGGCGGCTGGTGCGGCAACTGCTTGTAGAAAGCCTGATGCTGGCGCTGGCGGGTGGGGCGGTGGCGCTGATGATCACGTTCTGGACTGCGGGAACCGTGATGAAATTCCTGCCATCGTCGCCGGATATCCCGCTCTGGCTCGACGTGCGAGCCGACCGCACGGTGCTGCTTGCAACGCTTGTGATTTCGTTGCTCACAGGCGTGATCTTCGGAATTTTGCCGGCGCTTCGGTCGTCGCGCGAAGCGCCCATCGCGGTATTGAAGGAAGAAACGGGGAGCGCATCGGGAGGGCTTCGGAAGGCGCGGCTCGCGAGCGTGCTGGTAGTGGCGCAAATTTCGATGTCGCTGCTGCTGCTGATCTGCGCGGGATTGTTCCTTCGCAGCGTCATGGTCGCGCAGCAAATCAATCCGGGCTTCAACCCACATAACGTGTTGATTGGTTCGTACGACCTGTTTACCGCGGGTTATTCGGATACGACCGGCATGGAATTCGATCGCCAGCTTGTCGCGAAACTGGAAGCGCTTCCAGGCGTTCGGTCGGTGGCCTTGTCGACCCGCGTACCGCTGGCGTTCTACAGGGAGTCGACCAGTGTGAAGCCGGAAGGGTACGTCTCGCAGTCGAATGAATTGATGGAGACGCAGG
>JBAWGF010000213.1:0-2670 GCA_049592615.1 Candidatus Acidiferrales bacterium | reverse complement strand
GCCGCCGCGCTCCCGTGCGTGAAATTGATTCCCAGCGAGCTGTCCCGCGTGCCGGAACACACTTCTAGTTCGAGTAAAGCGAGCGATTATGGCATCGCGTCCGGTACTCGTCAACTCTTGCCGGGCAATGCATCCACTCAAGCATGCTGGCGCATCGGGTCAAAATTTCGATAGAATAGGCGCCGCTGGCGTTTCGGTGGTTCCAGCTGCGCCGATTGTTCCCGCCGGACGTGATCTGCTCAAGTTCAATTACCCCGGGAGCCGACGGCTGAGGCGGCGCAAAGGAGAATTGTATGCATTCATTCCCCGGAGTCGATTTCCTCGACTTCGATTCCCTGCTGAGCGACGAGGAAAAGCTCGCCCGGCAGACCGTCCGCCAGTTCGTTGACGAGCACATCCAGCCGATCATCGAGCAGTGCAACCGCGAGGGGCAGTTTCCGGTCCAGCTCGTTCCCCAAATGGCCGAACTCGGCCTGTTCGGCGCGAACATGAAGGACTACGGATGCGCCGGGATGTCGAACGTCGAGTACGGCCTCGTAACGCAGGAGCTCGAACGCGGCGATTCGGGGCTGCGGAGTTTCGTTTCGGTGCAATCGGCGCTGGTGATGTTTCCGATTCACGCATTCGGCTCCGACGCGCAAAAAGAAAAATGGCTGCCGCTGTTGCAACAGGGAAAAGCGATCGGCTGCTTCGGTCTTACCGAGCCGCAATTCGGTTCAAACCCCGGCGGCATGCTGACACGCGCGCGCCGCGACGGCGATCACTGGATTCTGAACGGCGAGAAGATGTGGATTACCAGCGGTTCCATCGCGGACGTCGCGCTCATCTGGGCTAGATGCGATGACGACAAGATTCGCGGCTTCCTCGTCGAAAAGGGTACGCCGGGATTCAAGTCCTGGGACATCCACGGAAAATACTCTCTGCGCGCTTCGGTCACTTCGGGCCTCGCGATGACCGATTGCAAAGTATCCTGTTCCAATCTGTTGCCCCGCGTGGAAGGCTTGAAAGGGCCGCTCGCGTGCCTCAACCAGGCGCGCTACGGCATCGGCTGGGGCACCATCGGCGCAGCGATGGCATGCTACGATACGGCGCTCAACTATGCGAAGCAGCGCAAGCAGTTCGACAATCGCCCCATCGCGTCGCACCAGCTCGTTCAGGAAAAACTGGTCTGGATGATCACGGAAATCACAAAGGGGCAGCTTCTGGCCCTGCAGGTAGGACGCTTGAAGGATCAGGGCCGCGTGCACCCGTCGCACATCTCCATGCTCAAGATGAACAACGTCTCGATGGCGCTGGAAACGGCGCGCAAGGCCCGGGAAATTCTCGGCGCCAACGGCATCGTGGACGACTACTGCATCATGCGCCACATGAACAACCTCGAATCCGTGTACACCTACGAGGGCACGCACGACATCCACAAATTGATCATCGGTGAACGCATCACCGGAATTTCGGCGTTCGTATGAAAGTTGCACATCTGCGGCGCCTCGCCGCCGCGCTATCTCTCGCGTTTGCGCTCGGCCTCGCACTGGCGGGCGCTGCCTCGTCCGCGCCCGGCTCCGGCCAAAAGCCGAAGATTCGCGCGATCACTGCGTTCGTCCGCCTCGATCGCTCCATCTACGCGGACCAGGTTCAGGACGCGCTTTCGTTCTTGCGCGCGGCCAAAAGAATCTTCGAAGCGTCGGGTTACGAAGTCCAGACGATTCGCATCACCACGCAGCCGTTCCCCGAATACACAAAGGACCTCCCGCCGGACCAGGTTCTCGCTTTCTTCCGCGCCTACGACGCGCTGGCGGTGAAAGAAAATTTCGACGCCGCGATCGGCCAGGCCATGGTGAAAGACACCGACGACCCGCAGCAGGCCGACCTGCTTGCAAAAATCATCGCGCAATCGAAGACGCTCGAAGGCAGCATCGTGATTGGCGGCGAAGACGGCATTCATTGGCGCGCCATTCACGCCGCAGCAGGCGTCATCAAATATTTGGAAGCGAACACGCCGCACAGCCAGGGTAATTTCAATTTCTCCGCGACGTCCTTCGTCCCGTCCGGCACCCCGTTTTATCCCGGATCGTATTACACGGGCATCGGCAGCGATTTCGCGATCGGGTTGCAGTCCGCCAACGTTGTCTCCGATGTGTTTGCCTCAGCGAAATCTCCCGCCGAAGCGGAAAGCAAGCTGACGGAAACGCTCGGCGCTTATGCGCAGGAAATCGAGAAAACGGCTCTGGCGATGAGCCAGCAGACCGGCTGGAAATACGTCGGAATCGATCTATCACCCGCGCCGTTCAAGGATGTCCCGATCGGAGGCGCCATCGAAAAATTTCTCGGCGCTCCGATGGGTTCGAGCGGGACGATGAGCGCCGCCGCCCTGATTACCCGAGCTCTTCGTGCAATTCCCGTCACGCAGGCAGGCTATTCCGGATTGATGCTGCCCGTCCTGGAGGATTCCGTTCTTTCGCAGCGCTGGAGCGAAGGACGCCTGACCCTCGATTCGCTTCTCGCGTATTCCGCCGTCTGCGGCACCGGCCTCGACACGATTCCACTGCCCGGCGACGTGACGCAAGAGCAGCTCGAGCGCATTCTCGGCGATGTCGCGAGCCTCTCGGTGAAATGGAGCAAGCCGCTTTCGGCGCGCCTCCAACCTGCGGCGGGCAAGAAGCCGGGCGACAT
>JBAWGF010000212.1:0-14732 GCA_049592615.1 Candidatus Acidiferrales bacterium | reverse complement strand
GTCCGGCGCTCAATGTTTGCAAGCCGGTGCCCAAGGCACCCTCAAAGAAGGGCCCCACTCCTGCAAGCGCGCCGGAGCCCAGCGTTGGTCCACCGGTGGCGCACGTCGAGAAGGAACCGTTTGCGTTTAGTTTTCCAGGGACCCAATCGCCAAGCGGGTCCGTGGGATTGCCTGCCTGATTCGTATCCGTTGTGCCCAGCGGGCAAGGCACGTTGATATTGTTTCCGCGGACGAGACGGTGCGCGCCTACGAAGAGGTAGCCGACGTCGAGCGTAAAGCCGCCCCAAAGCTGGCGGTCAATTTCCACGCTGGCTTGTTCCGCGTAGGGGATCTTGCTCACATGGTGATCCATGCCGCCAGCGCCATCTCCGCACGCACCGTTGGCGAAGCAAGTGCCGGCGAAATTCAGGTTGGCAGTGAATGGGTTGGCTGTGTAGCCGCCGGAGGAGATGATGCTTGCCGCAATATCGGACGCCTGGGTCGCTCCGTTCGCCACTCCCGGAAAACCAAATAATTGGTAGCCCTGCGTGGCCTGGGCGGCGTTGACCATTGGAAGCACCTGGGCTTGAATTCCCGCATCCGCGCAAGTTACGCCGGGAGCGATCTGCGTGCTTGAGGGATTGCACAGAAGCCCAGGCACGACCTTCTGAGTATTTGGCACGAAGAAGAACGTGAGGTTGTAGCGGTCATCGAATATCCCGAAGCCGGCCCGAATCACGGTCTTGCTGTCCGGTGAATACGCTAGACCGATTCGAGGCTGCCAACCGCCGTAGTCGGGCTCGACATAAAGCCCGAGACCTGACTCGTAATCCCACCGGAGCCCGAAGTTCATCGTCAGCTTGTGCGTGATCCTCCACTGGTCCTGGGCATAGAAGCCCCAATACCCGTGGTTAATCTGCTTGGTGAAAGTATTAAACAGCGATGGAGGAAACGCGTTCGCCCAAGTGGCGGTGTCGAGCGGATTGGCGGACGTGACGAGCGGCGGGCCGCTTGTAAAATTCGGATCCGTCGGGACTTCGATGCCGGCATATGTAAACACAATCCCATTGTCCTGAGGAACCGCGCACTGGCCGGCCGCCGTATCGAGAGCCGGCGAAGTCGGCAGATTTGCGCCGGAGCCAAACGCCGCATTCGAATTATAAAACTCGGCGAAGTTCGCGAGACATTCGAGGCCGGGCATCAGCGTGCGCACGGGCATGAAGCCGGGGAAATTCTCCAGACTCCAAAGGTAATTGCCGTCGAATCCGAACTTCGCGACGTGATTACCTTTGACCCACGCGATCGAGTCGGAGGCTTGCACGCGCGATTCGTAGAGGCGGTCATTGGTGCCGAAGTTGTGACCGAGCTCGAGGTCGTTCAGGATGCTGAAGTCCGGTTGACCGGTAGCGCCGGGAAAATTGTAATGGCGCCGGGCATATTGAAACAGGGCGGTGTTGACCAAGTTGGGGCGGAGTGATGAATCGACTGTGCCGACCAACGACTGATCGCGAATGAAGAGGTTGCGGCCGCCGCTGGGTACGCCGATGCCCCCTCCGTCGAGAGTCTGGCCGACGAGTTCGCCAAATTCACGCGCGTCTTCCGCGACGTAGCGAACGGCGAGGCGATTGTTGGCATTGATCTGATGATCGAATCTTGCAAATCCGTAGTCGTTGTCTCCCGTCTTCAGAAATGAATTGAGGTACGACTGATTGGAGAGCGTGCATTGTGCAAGTCCCGTCGTGCAGCCTTCCGGAGCAAGACCCATCAGCGCCTTTGCTTCGTCAATCAGCGAGAGGTTGTCGACGAGGGCCGGAGGATAGGTGGGGGACTCGGCTCGGCGCTTGCCCTCATAGTTCGCGAAGAAGAAGGTTTTGTTCTGCTTGATCGGACCGCCAACGGTTCCGCCGAACTGGTTCTGGCGCAATTCGTGGGGCAGCGGAGCCGGCTGCAAGGCCCCGCGCGCATCAAAAGCACTATTCTGAAAGTAATCGTAGAGCGAACCATGGAGGTCGTTCGTTCCGGATTTCGTTACGATGTTGACGATTCCTCCGAGCGCGCGGCCGGATTCCGCGCCGAAGCTGTTGTTCACGACGCGGAATTCCTGAACTGACTCTTGCGGAGGAGTGGAGCGCTGGACGCCGCTGGCCGTGTTGACGAAGTCCGCTCCGTCCACAGTGATTTCGTTGCTAAAGGAGCGCATGCCTCCAAAGGAGATCTGCGTGGCCTCGTACTCCGTGAAGGTGGTGCCAAGGCTGGTGCGGCTAGTGGCGACGCCAGGCGTCAGGAGGGCAAAATCCGTAAAGAGGCGGCCGCTGATCGGCAGGGAGTCAATTTTCTGCGTGTCGATGACCTGGCTGATTTCGGTGCGGCCAGGTTCAATGACAGGCACCTCGCCCGTAACGACGACCTGCTCGCCGCGGGCGGCTACCTTCAGCGTGATGTTGATCGTAGCGACCTGGCCGACGGTCAGCACAATCCCCGTTTGGGTGTAACCGGAAAAGCCGGCGAAGCCGACCTTTAATTCGTAGCGCCCTGGCGGCAAGTTCGCCAACGCATAGAACCCGGAATCGTTCGTTACGCCCGTGTAAGAGCGGTTCGTATCCATCTCGCGCATGGTTATGGTGGCCTTGCTGACCGCGCCGCCACTTTCATCCAGCACGGTCCCGTTCAGTTGGGCGACGGATATCTGTGAAAATGTTGAAATTGCATACCCGAAGAGAGTCACGAACGAGAGAATCATCAATACGACAGCAAATCGCCTCATGATTCACCCCTTTTAGGGAATCTCAGTTTAAACATGCCCCGAGAATGCCCACCCCGTTCTCGATGCAGCCCCTGACGTGCAGTGTGTCTAACCCTTGGCATACCCTTTGTCAAGCCTCTAATCGTCCAATCGTGCGATTATCGGCCTCATCAAAGGCCGGTGTCACACGGCTCGGTTTTCATGCCTCCCAAAGACAACTGATGGTCCAATATCCCATTCCTGAAGTCCCACTCAACCACAGGATTCGAGAATCGTTACCGCGCATGCGGCGAGGTCATTGCCGATGATCCCGCCGCCATTTTCGGCCAGGCCAATGCGCGCTTTAGGTACCTGAATCGCGCCTGCCTCGCCTCGAAGCTGGATGCAAAGCTCGTTCAACATCATCAAACCCGTGGCACCGATCGGATGACCCCGCGAGACCAGGCCACCGGACGGGTTCACGGGAATTTTGCCGTCGCGGGCCGTGGCGCCCGAAACGGTGAATGGTCCGCCCTTGCCACGCGGACACAACCCAAGATCTTCCACGAGGTGAATCTCCGCAAAGGAAGTTGCATCGTGGAGCTCGATCAGGTCTATGTCGGCGGGCTTGAGTTCAGCCATCTGGTAAGCGCGGAGCGCGGCGCGGACCGGCGCGCGTTCGTCTTCCCAGGTGGCATCAAAACGGCCTGCGGAAATGGCGTGCCCGCGAATACGAACGGCACGGTCGCGCGTATCCCCCGGCAGACCGCGCAAAAATGTATCGGAGCAAACGAGCGCTGCGGCTGCCGCGTCGCCGATGGGCGAACACATCGCGCGCGTGAGCGGATCGCGGACCATGCGGTCGGCGAGGACTGCTTCCACGTCCATCGCAAAACGGTATTGAGCGCGAGGATTTCCGACCGAGTTCGTATGATTCTTTGCCGCGGCGCTGGCGATCTGAGCAGACGTCGTGCCATAACGAGCCATATGGGTTTTCGCCCAGAGCGCGTAAATGTCGATCGCAATCGAGCGGTTCGGGCTGGGTGCAAATTCCGTTCCGCAGTCCGAAGCTTCGGCCGCGTAAAGATTCATCCACTTCTGCGGATCGAGCCAATCGGTGCCTTTCTCGAGCCGCACGAAGAATTTGTCCCGGCGTTCGGGGTCGTACATTTTCTCCATCCCGACTGCGAGCGAAAGTTCACATTGCCCGGACAGGATATCTTTCCATGCGCCGTTGAACGCCACGCTGCCGCTTGCGCATGCAGCTTCGACATTCGTCGTCGCCACGCCCGCCGGAAGCAGCCCTTCTTGCATGAGTGGCAAGAGACAAACCTGCCCCCTGACATTCGGTTGGCCCCAAAAGTCGAGCATCATATTGCTGAACCACATATGACCAATCGCGCCACCAGCGATTCGGGCGTCTTGCAATGCGCCCACGCAAGCGGCGCGCACCAGCTCCTTCGGCGACTTTTCGAAGAACCGTCCCGCCGGCGTGCTGTGAATGCCGAGAATGAAAGCATCGTCGCGCATTTCCTGACTTCGAGCGTTTTTGAACGGCTCGGTTGTTCCTAATGGACGCTTCGATCCGCGTGAGCCCAAAATGGTTCGCGGAGTTTTTTCTTATCTGTCTTTCCAGCCGGCGTCTTCGGGATCTCGTCACGAAATTCGACCGATTTAGGCGATTTCACGGAACCGAGCCTTGCCTTGCAATGAGCGACGACTACATCCTCAGTCAGCGATTCGCCCTCGCGCAAAACGAGGATGGCCTTCACTGCTTCACCCCATTTGTCGTGCGGCACGGCGATCACCGCGCATTCGCGAACCTGCGGCAACTCCATGATTCCCGCTTCAACCTCGGCCGTGAAAACATTGAAGCCGCCGGTGATGATCATGTCTTTCTTGCGGTCAACAATGTAAAAGTAGCCGTCCGGGTCGCGATAACCCACATCCCCTGTGTGGTGCCAGCCGTATGCGTGAATTTCAGCGGTCGCCTCCGGCATCTTGTAATAGCCGGCACCCACGAGCGAGCCGCGGACAACGATTTCGCCGGGGGTGTTGGGAGGGAGAATCCGGCCGCCGTCATCCATGATTTCGAGACGCACGGCTGAAGATGCCCTGCCGCAGCTTCGAAGCCGCTCCGGATGATCACCGGCTGCGGCGGCCGCGACCGTTTTCTGGTCAAGCCAGGTCATCAGCATCGGCGCTTCGGTCTGCCCGTATGACTGACACATGCAGGGGCCAAAAATTTTCACTCCTTCTTTCAGCTTGTCGGGCGACACGGGCGAGGCCAACAGAATAAACACGCGCAGACTCGAGTAGTCGAATTTGCCAACATCCGGATGGGAGAGCAGGGCGTAGAACGCGGTGGGTGGCAGGAAGAGGTGCGTCACGCGGTAGCGCTCGATGCTCCGTAATACTTCCAGCGCATCGAATCCGGGCAGGACGATGTTGGTTGCTCCCAGCGTGGTCATTACGAAAGCGACCACACCGGCAGCGTGCGAGAGGGGAGCCGCAGTGAGGCAGACAGGCTCTGCATCGGCGGAGGCCCAGTAGCGGCTAGCCATTTCTGTCATGGTTCCCCATGACAAGGTTGTGACCATCACGCCTTTTGCGGGCCCCGTAGTTCCGCCGGTTGGAACGAGTCCCATTAGGCGCTGCGGATTTCCGCCGGGATCGCCCCAGTCGGTCTCATCCGCACCCGCTGCCTGTTCCATGAACGAATCGAGCGATGGATCGATCCCAGCTTTTGCATCGATACAGACACAACGACGCAAGGTTGGGACGCGAGCTTTGATCTCCTGCACGCCCTCGCGGTAGGAGTTGTGGTAGAAGAGCCACGACATCCCGACATAGTTCATGTATTGAATAATTGCTTCGAGAGCATTGCGCGAGTTGATCGGAACCCACACGGCGCCGGCGCGCATAATGCCAAGCATGCAGAGGAGAACGCGCGCATCATTCGGTGAATAGATTCCGGCCGGCTCTTCCCCGCGCAACCCGTTTGCCCACATCGCGCGCGCAATTTGCTCGGTCGCGCCACGCATTTCGCGATACGAGATGCGTTTGTCGCGATCGACAATCGCTGTTCGATCCGGGTACGCTTCCGCACCCTTTTCGAAATAATCTATCGCTCGCATCCCGTCCGATCCCCTCGCGCCGTAATCCCAGACGAATGAAAACTCAGCACTGCCCACATCGCGCGTGATGCTCCTACTGGTTCACCTTCATCGTGCCGTCAGGAACTCATTCTCGCTTTTGCGAGACCATGGGTCTCGAGAACCTTCAGCAATTCGCGATGACCGAATGCAGCCGTCGCCGGGACGCATCCCGTTTTCCGAGGCCGGGTGTGGATCAGACTGTGCGCCGCGAAAGCCTGGATCAAACCCGTCTGCCGGTAGGCGCAGGTTCCAAAAATGACGCACTGAGCAAAATCCATCGTGCCGCGTCCGATGACCACATCGATGGTGCGATGCTCGTGGGTGTTTTCCCGAGGCGGAGTGCCGGCTTGCACGGAACCTGCCATTTCAGCAAGCTGACGCTGCTGCTCCTCCTTAGGCAAAGGGCGAATTTTATCTTCGTAGTGCTTTTCGGTCGCTGCCACGCCTAACATCAGTTGCCGATCGAGAATCCCGCCCAGAGACCGGACATTCGCGACTTGCGGGTGATCCTTGAACCAAACTGGATGGGGAAAGCCGCCCCACGTCAAGGCCAACTGGGTTTGAATCAAGCCGGGCACGACGACTTCGTAGGAAGTGGCGCGCGGCCAGGGTTTGAAGCGGTTCTGCTCCAGGTAAAACGCTTCTGTCGGGATGGCCGCGAAGATTGTCTGCGTGGAACCAAATGTCGGGATTCCCTTGAACATCGACAGGATTTCGAGCGTATCAATCCCTCCCGCCTCGATGCAGAGGTGCGCGGCGATGTCGCTCGTGACGGACATGTAGGCGGTCGCAGGCGCCACGAGGAGTCCTTTTTGTGCGAATTTCTCACTCCAATTCTCCGCCACCTCCCGTAACCACGCTTGCTCTCCGCCGATGTCGATATAATGGCAGCCCGCTCTCAGGCTCGCTTCGACAACACGCGGACCGTTGTAGATGAAAGGGCCCACCGTGTTGCAGACGACCTTCGCGCCTGTAAATAGTTTAGCCAGTTCGTCCACAGAGCCGCCCACTTCGTCAATCTCATAGTTCGCGGTTTCAATGCCGGGAACGCGGCTCATGATGTCCTGGATCTTTGCTTTGTTCCGGCCAGCCGCGATGAAGGGGACGTTGTATTCGCGCAGGAATTCGGCCACCAGGCGGCCCGAAAAGCCGCTGGCTCCGTACAACACAACGGGTCTCTTGCCGCTCACCACAAACCTCCCGCCCAATGAGCCGGTATTCGCAGCCAATTCATTTTAAGCGGCCGCATGGCTTGGTCATTTCCTTCGCCCTGCGTCCAGCACTTGTAATAGCGAGTCGTGACCCCTTGGCCCAGATTTGGCACTCGCAGTGACAAAGATCGAGATCCGAGACGTTCGGTACTAGCTCCGGAGGGCGATATTAGGCTAAAGTCATTTTTTTGCCAGTAGGCACCTTTCCGTAACCAGGTATACGGAGGGACTCCATGCTGCACGAATTCGATTGTCCGGTGAAAATCACGACAGACATCATCGGCGGAAAATGGAAGCCGTTGATCCTGTATTACCTGAAGAGCAAGAAACGCAGGTTCGGCGAACTTCAGAAACTGATTCCGGAAACGACCAAGAAGATGTTGACGCGAAGGCTGCGGGAGCTGGAGCGTGACAAAATCATCCGACGCAAGGTGTATGCACAAGTGCCGCTCCGCGTGGAATACTCCATCACAAGACATGGAGAAAGCCTGAATCCCATCCTTGAATTGATGTCCGCATGGGGCACAAAGCATCGCGCTCGCCATGGCGGCGTAAGAAAATAGCGCCGGCTGCTGCCACTTCGAACAAGATGATTTCGCGCGCCCTCCTTCTGTCACGGCCACCGTCACCGTCCGACACGAATGTTCACCTTAGGAGCATGCAGAGTTCTTGTGCCGCGGCCCGGAGGTGCGGAAGGAATTTGTTTTGCATGTCTTGTATGGAGACACGCTGCGCGTGAGCGCCAACATTTAGCGCCGCGACCACCTTGCCACCCGGATTCTGAATCGGGACGGCCATAGAACGAAGACCCAGCTCCAATTCCTGATCGACGATGGCGCAGCCATTTCGGAGGACGAGCCGCAAGACCTGCCGCAGCTTCTCGATGCTGGAGACGGTCCGATCCGTGCGATGCGAGAACTCAACACGGGCGAGATAAGGCTCAAGCTCATCCGGCGGCAAATGAGCGAGCAACACGCGGCCCATGGATGTGCAGTACGCGGGCAAGCGGCTGCCGACGCCGAGGTCGATGGACATGATGCGCGTTACGGTCGCGCGAGCGACATAGATAATGTCGACTCCATCGAGGGTGGCAATCGAGCATGACTCGTGGAGAAGATGGCTGACATGTTCCAACACCGGTTGAGCTGCCGTCGCGAGCGGCATTGAGGAAATGTAGGAATGGCCCAGCGCGAGAACGCGAGGCCGAAGGAAAAAATGCCGGCTGTCGTCGGAGCCTGCAAAACCGAGCTTTGAAAGCGTGTAAAGACAGCGGCGGACTGCGGCCCGCGAGAATCCGGTCTTGGCGCTGAGTTGAGAAATCGTGAGCTGCCGCTTTCGCTGGGAGAAAGCCTGGAGAACGGCCAGACCGCGGGCCAGCGAAGTCATGAAGTTTGGATCGCCGCTGATGGCGTCGATCTGAGCGGAAGGAGTTGGGAAGGAATCCTGCGGAGGAGCAGGTGGGGGATCTAGGCGGGGATTCTTTTTAGAGGAAATGCGAGAATCAGCGCGAGGCATAAAAGTCTCCTAAAATCTCGGGAAGGATACACGAATTGGTCGATATGCGCACAATATTTCGATAATCGGCCTTGACAAGTCCGTCCGTGCTTGCATAGATTCGCTCTCAACTTGAACGGCAGCGAGCGGCCGCATAAACAGAAGGGAAACAGGAGTGGCTGAAGTCGCATCCTTGCGGGAAGCAGTCGCGTCCCTCGTGCATGACGGGGACTCCGTCGCGCTCGAAGGATTCACGCACCTGATCCCGTATGCCGCCGGCCACGAAGTGATTCGTCAGCGGCGGCGGAATCTGACGCTCATGCGGATGACGCCCGACCTGATTTACGACCAAATGATCGGCATGGGCGCCGCTTCGCGGCTGATTTTTTCCTGGGGAGGAAATCCGGGGGTCGGATCGCTGCACCGGTTTCGAGATGCCATTCAGGCGGGCTGGCCGGCGCCGCTCGAGATAGAAGAACACAGCCACGCGGATATGGCGGCGCGGTATCAAGCGGGCGCTTCCGGCCTGCCCTTCGCTGTGATCCGCGGCTACGTCGGCTCGGACATGCCAAAACACAACAAGAAAATCCAGACCATCACATGTCCTTTCACGGGCGAAGTGCTTACGGCAACGCCCGCGCTCAATCCCGACGTGACCATCATTCATGCTCAGAAGGCGGACACCAAAGGGAATGTCCTGATCTACGGAATCATAGGTATCCAGAAAGAAGCGGCGCTCGCGGCGAAGAGAGTGATCGTGACTGTTGAAGAGATCGTGGACGATTTGAAGGCTCCGGTAAATGCGTGCGTCTTACCCGGATGGGTCGTGTCGTGCGTGTGCAAAGTGCCGGGCGGCGCGCATCCCTCCTACGCGCACGGCTACTACGATCGCGACAATATGTTTTGCAAAACATGGGACGGGATTTCTCGCGAGCGCGAGACGTTTCTTGCGTGGATGAACCGGCACGTGCTGGGCACCGGGGATTTTGCGGAATACCGCCGGAGCATCGAGGCCGAAGGAATGGTGAGCAGCCATGCCTGAAGTGATTCGGATCGCGGGCTACCGCCGCCCGCAACATGGAACGCAGCCCAAGCATCTGCATCCGCCTTACAAGTCTTCGGTCATGCGCGCCCCGACAAAACCTTTGATTTATTTACCGCACACGCTCACCGAAGTGACCGGACCATTGTTCGGAAAGGAAAGAGTGGACGTGAAGGCGTGCGATCTGACGCGGCAACCTTCTGGAGAAGCGCTCGGAGAGCGGATCATCGTGAGCGGGCGAGTGATGGACGAAGACGGCCGGCCGGTGCCGCAGACGCTTGTGGAAGTATGGCAGGCAAACGCAGCGGGGCGATACCGCCACAAAGTGGACCAGCACGACGCGCCACTCGATCCGAACTTCATCGGATGCGGCCATACGCTGACGGACGCAGAAGGCCACTACCGGTTCGTGAGCATTCGACCGGGACAGTATCCCTGGCGCAACCATAACAATGCCTGGCGGCCTGCGCACATCCATTTTTCGGTGTTCGGTCCCGCATTTGCGACGCGCCTTGTGACCCAGATGTACTTTCCGGGCGATCCGCTCCTCCCGTTCGATCCGATTTATAACTCCACAGCGGATGAGAAAGCGCGGAGCCGGTTGATTTCGATTTTCGATTGGGAGACGACAATCCCCGAAACGGCGCTCGGCTATCGTTTTGACATTATCCTTGCCGGCCGCGAAGCAACGCCCATGGAAAGATGAGGATAAGATGACAGTGCAGGCCACAACATCACAAACTGTTGGCCCCTATTTCGCGATCGGCTGCACGTGGCTGAATCAAGACAACCTCGCCGGACCGGGAGTTTCCGGGGAACGCGTGACGATTGAAGGACGCGTGATCGATGGCGACGGCAATCCGGTCCCGGATTCGATGGTCGAAATCTGGCAGGCGAATTCCCATGGGAGGTACGCTCATCCCGAGGACAAGCAGGACAAGCCGCTCGAACCGGGATTCCAGGGATACGGGCGGATGGGGACGGATGAGGATGGAAAGTTTCGCTTCGCCACAATTAAGCCCGGGAGAGTGCCCGGGCCCGAGGGAAAGCTGCAAGCGCCGCACATAGACGTGTCCGTTTTTATGCGCGGCCTGTTGCTACGCCTCGTCACGCGCATTTATTTTCCGGAGGAACCGAGCAACGGCGAAGATTTCGCATTGAACCTGGTTGACCCGGCGCGGCGCGCGACATTGATTGCGAAGAAAATCGCAGGTCAGCCGGGCGCGCTCGAATGGAATGTCAATCTGCAAGGGCGCGAAGAAACTGTTTTCTTCGACTGCTAAGAGTGGATAGACTGGCGGCATGAGCTTGCTGGAACCACTGTTCCGCTGGGACGTCATCGAAGCTCTCTTCACCGATCGCGCACACCTTCAAGGGATTTTGGATTTCGAAGCGGCCCTCGTGCGGGCGGAGGCTCGCACGAAAGTGATTCCGAAGGCGGCGGCGCCTGCCATCGCGGGAAAGTGCAAGGCCGATCTCTTCGATTCCGCCGCGATCGCAAAGGCCACCGCCCTCGCGGGAAACCCCGCGATTCCTCTGATCAAGCAGCTCACATCGCTCGTGGCAAAGGACGATAAGGACGCCGCGCGGTTTGTGCACTGGGGCGCGACCAGCCAGGACGCGATCGACACGGGATTTGTTCTTCAACTTCGGGGAGGGCTCGCGCACATCGAAGCGGAGCTGGAAAGATTAGGGGGTGCGCTCGCGCAAATTGTAAAGAAGCATCGCAGCACTCCCATTGTAGGGCGCACGTGGTTGCAGCAAGCGCTGCCGACGACGTTTGGATTAAAAGCAGCGGGATGGCTCGACGCCGTGAATCGCCACCGCGTGCGGATTGCGGAAGCGCGGCGCCGCGCAATGGTCCTGCAATTCGGCGGAGCGGTAGGGACGCTCGCAGCGCTCGGCAATAGGGGTGCAGATGTTGCCGAAGCGCTCGGTGATGAATTGCATCTCGCTGTCCCCGATGCGCCCTGGCACGCTCATCGGGATCGAGTGGCCGAAGTGGCCACCGCACTTGGTCTTTTCACCGGGACGCTCGGAAAGATTGCCCGCGATATCTCCTTGTCGATGCAAACGGAAGTTGCGGAAGTCCACGAACCTGCGGGCGAAAACCGCGGCGGTTCCTCGACGCTGCCTCACAAGCGCAATCCGGTGACATCGGCTGTTGTGCTTGCCGCCGCCACGCGCATTCCCGGACTCGTCAGCGCGATGCTCTCTGCGATGGTGCAAGAGCAGGAGCGCGGGCTCGGGGGATGGCAAGCCGAATGGGAACTGATGCCGGAGATCATCGGGCTCTCCGGCGGCGCACTGCATCATTTGACGGACACGGTTGCTGGTCTCGAGATTGATACGGCGAAGATGGCGCAGAATCTCGACGTGACGCACGGTCTGATTTTTGCGGAAGCGGTGCAAATGGCATTGGCCGGGGAAATGGGCCGGAGCGCAGCGCACGATCTGGTGGAAGCTGCAACGAAGCGCGCGCTGGCTGAGAAGCGGCACCTCCGCGAGGTGCTTGCGGAAGATGCGGCGGTCACGAAACTCCTGAAGAAACAGGAGCTCGACCGGCTGTTCGATCCACGGCAGTATCTCGGCGTGGCCGAGACAATGATCGATCGCGTCCTCGCGACACATTCATCTCGTCGGTTGAAAGCAGCCGGCGAAAGCGAGTAAGGCACTTGCCATTCGTCGAAAACGGAGACCTGCGCACAAATTACTCTCTGACGGGTGCGCCTAATGCGCCGGTCGTCCTACTTTCAAATTCCCTGGGCACGAATTTTTCGATGTGGGACCCACAGCTCGCAGCGCTCGAAAGGAAATTTAGCGTCGTGCGGTACGACACGCGCGGCCACGGTCAATCCTCCGTGACCGCCGGCCCATACACGATCGAGCAGCTTGCCCGCGACGTCGTACGATTGCTCGATGCGCTCCGCCTGGACCGCGTTCATTTCTGCGGCCTTTCGATGGGGGGAATGATCGGCATGTGGCTCGGCGTGAATGCGCCGGACCGCCTGCGCAGGCTTGTACTCTGCAACACGGCGGCGCGGATTGGTACGGCAGAAACGTGGAATGCGCGAATCGATACCGTGCGCAAGGCTGGCATGAAGGCAGTCGCGCAAGGAGTGGTTGAACGCTGGTTCACGCAGGACTTTCGCAATCGCGCGCCCGAAGCGGTTGCCCCGGCGCAACGAATGCTCGAGAACGCTTCGCCCGAAGGATACTCGGCGTGCTGTGCAGCGATTCGTGACATGGATCAGCGCGCAGCGATTTCGGCGATTCGCACGCCGACGCTTGTCATTGCCGGCGCGAAAGATCCTGTGATCCCCCTCGCGGAGGCCCGTTTTCCAGCGGAGAATATTTCCGGTGCGAAGTTTGTCGAGCTCGACGCAGCGCATCTTTCGAACGTCGAAGCGTCGGAGAAATTTACGTCGGAACTGATCCGTTTCTTAACCGCCTGAGAAGGAGCGGCGATGGACGAACGCAAGAGGCATGAGCAGGGCATGGCTGTGCGGAGAACCGTTCTGGGTGACGCGCACGTGGACCGCGCCGTGAAGAACGCGAACGATTTCAACGAAGAGTTTCAGGATCTGATCACTCGCTATGCGTGGGGCGAAATCTGGTCGAGGCCCGGCTTGCCGCGAAAAACTCGCAGCCTACTCACGATTGGGATGATGGTGGCGCTCAATCGCAGCGACGAACTGCGATTGCATCTTCGCGCCGCGTTTAACAATGGCGTGACGCGCAACGAAATCAAGGAAGTATTGTTGCAATCGGCGATTTACTGCGGTGTTCCCGCGGCGAATTCAGCGTTTCATGCTGCCGAGGAAATCCTCACCGGAATGAACGCGAGCGCCAAGAAAAAGCGGTGACGGATCAGCACACTCTTACAACGAAGTTCGCAGCGCAAACTTAGAACGGATAGGGCCGACGGCCGAGTTGGATCGTCACCCATTTCACTTCCGTCATCTCTTCGATCGACCACCGGCCACCCTCGCGTCCGCTACCTGAATCCTTCACACCGCCAAACGGCACCGTCGCTTCGTCGTGCACGGTCGGCCCATTCAAATGGACCATGCCCGCTTCAAGTTCCAGCGCAAATTTCATAGCGAGCTGCAGATTGTTGGTGAGCACGGCGGAAGAGAGATCGTAAACTGAGTTGTTGGCGAGAGCCAGCGCGTGATCGGCGTTATCCGCCCGGCTGACAGCTGCGACGGGACCGAACAGCTCGTCGCGGAATGCCGCCATGTTGGGTGTCACGTCGGCGAGGACAGTTGGTGCAAAAAAGTTTCCTTCGTACGTGCCACCGGTGAGCAGTCGGGCGCCGCCCGCGACTGCGTCCTTTATTTTCCGGTCGATCATCGGGCACTGCGACGAACGAATCAGCGGGCCGATTACAGTATGCGGATCGCGCGGGTCGCCGACCTTCAAAGTGCGAGCCTTGGCAACGAAGCGCTCGAGAAAGGTTTCATAAATCGGCGCCTCGACGATGATTCGCGAGCCTGCCATGCAGATCTGGCCCTGGTGAATAAAGATGCCGAAGCATGCCGTATCCACGGCGTAGTCAACGTCCGCGTCTTTCAACACGACGAGCGGGCTTTTCCCGCCCATTTCGAGAACGACTCGCTTGCCTCGCTTCGCGCATTCGGTGGCGATAATGCGTCCTACAGCGGTAGAGCCCGTGAAGGAAATCAATTTCACGCGTGGATCATCGAACAACACACGGGCCAGGGTTGGTCCATCACCGGGAACCACGTTGAGCACACCGGGCGGCAAACCTGCTCGTTCAAAAACTTCGGCGAGCTTGAGGCCCACGAGCGAAGTTTCTTCCGAAGGTTTCAGCACAAAGGTGTTGCCCGCAGCCAGAGCGAATGCAACTTTTTTCAGGGACAGAACGATCGGGAAATTGAACGGCGATATTCCGGCCACAACGCCGAGCGGTCGTCGAATCGCCATCGAAATCAGGCCGGGACCGTCGGCGGGAAAGACGTCACCATGGATGCGGCGCGCTTCGCCGGCGATTGACCGCACCATGTTCGCAGCGAACGGCACCTCAAAGTGAGCCTTGCCGAATGTGGAGCCACCCTCGTTGATCAACAGTTCGACCAACTCAGGAGTCGCTTTTTCGAGTT
>JBAWGF010000211.1:0-1917 GCA_049592615.1 Candidatus Acidiferrales bacterium | reverse complement strand
CTTTTCCTTCGGGCTCCGCGATGCGAGGCTCGAAGGACGAGCGGGACGGGAAGGAGGCACCCCTTTGCGTACACGATGGATCGTGCTCGCGCTCGCAGTCTTGTTTCTCGGCGCTCTGATTGGTTCCGCGCTCGTTCCCCCGCCCGCCGGAGCCGTGTCGAAAGAAATGATTCAATTGCAGCAGCAGGTGTCGCAGATTTTGCAGGCGCAGCAGGATTTGCGGAGCGCCATGGACAGCAGCAACGCCACGCTGCGGACGCTCATCCAGCAGTCAACTGATTCCGTGAACCAGCTCAACACCCAGATGGGCGCGGTGCAGAAAACCGTTCAGGAAGTTTCGGCGAATTCCGGCTCGCGGATCGACACTCTGACGCAGCAGACGCAGGGGCTGTCCGACAATTTACAGGACATTCAGGCGCGCGTAGCAAAGCTGTCGCAGCAAATGACCGACATTCAGAGCCTGCTCCAGAGCATTGACTCGAAAGTTTCAGGCGGTAGCGGCGGCGCACCGAGTGCGGGCGGCGGCGCAGGGCCGGGTCCGGCGGGTGGCTTCCAGGGCATGCCGCCGATTTCCGCCGACACGCTGTACCAGAACGCGCTGCGCGATTTCACTACCGGCAAATACGATCTCTCGCGGCAGGAATTCTCCGATTACCTGAAGAACTTCCCGGCGAACGATCTTGCGTCGAACGCGCAGTTCTATCTCGGCGAAATTTCTTACGCGCAGGGAAATTATCAGGACGCGATCGCGCAGTACGACAGCGTGCTCGTGAATTATCCGAAGAGCTTCAAGCTGGCCGCCTCCATGCTGAAGAAGGCGATGGCGGAACTCGAGATGGGGCAGAAAACCGTGGGCACGCGCGATTTGCGCGAAGTGGTTCGCCGCTTCCCCGGCTCGGATGAAGCGCGCCGCGCCACTGCGAAGCTGAAGGAAATCGGCGCAGCGCCCTCGACTCGCCGCTAGGGGCCAGGGGTGAGGTGCGCTCACGCTCGCTGATAGTCCGGCTCCCAATTGCGGATCAGCTTTTTGATGGCTTTGCGGTCGGTCAACTTTTCGGTCAGAACCCTGCGCGCCAGGTCCGGCAACTCCGCATCGCTCGCGAAGCGCAAGGCAATCAACTGCCCTACCGTGAATTCGGAAATGCGCGCGCGAAGGTCCGCCTGCAACAATTGCTGCAATCGCAGGCGCATCTCGAGGCGGATCACGCGGTCCTGCACCGTCAGCGCAAACATCCGCGCGTAGAGGAGACCCACCAAAAAGGCAAGCGCCAAGAGGAGCGAAATCACGGATTCCACCGAGACGGAATGGATGATCCGCCAAACGTTCCATAAGAGATTGATCACTAGAATTCCCACGACACCAAAGTGAAATGCAGGTACGACTCTCGTGTGATTTTCGAAATTCTGAGCCATGGATTCCCCTCCCGTTTGGATTGCAAAGCCGATTGGATGCGGGGATTCTATCAAAGATGCTGCAAAGCCATTGTCTCCGCGTGCGATTCCGGCTCGCTCCGACATTTCCTCGCCGCGTCACCACAGTTCGGCTATACTCCACTTATTCTGAGGAAATTCTGAACAGGTGGGTCACACATGTCTGTCAACAAAGTTATCCTTGTTGGGCGTTTGGGACGCGATCCCGAGACGCGATTCACGTCGAGCGGCCAGGCGGTTGCAAATGTTTCCATCGCGACGGATGAGACGTTTAAGGACCGCACAGGCGAACGGCAAAAGCGCACGGAATGGCACCGCGTGGTGCTGTGGGGCAAACTGGCCGAGATTGCGCAGCAGTATCTAAAGAAGGGCTCGCTGGTTTACATCGAAGGGCGCATTCAGTCGCGGCAATGGGAAGACAAGCGCGACGGCCAGAAGAAGACCAGTTTCGACATCGTGGCGAACGTAATGCGGATGCTCGGAGGC
>JBAWGF010000210.1:0-4894 GCA_049592615.1 Candidatus Acidiferrales bacterium | reverse complement strand
GCGATGGTGAGCGTAGCTCAGTTGGTAGAGCATCGGTCTGTGGCACCGAGGGTCGTGGGTTCAAATCCCATCGCTCACCCCATCCATCCCACTCGAACTCCTAAGCGCCTTCGCGAGAAACTCTGCTCGGACGAGTTACACGGTCGCGAGTACGGAAGACTCCACATCGAGTGTAATTCGGGACGGATGCAGCAACGTATTGTGGATTAGGCAGTGCTCCACGGCCTCTTCGATTCCCTCTCGTGTCTCCTCCGAGACCCAACCTGGAATTTGTACCTCAATTCGGAAGTTATTCATGCGGGCTGGGTCTTTCGCCTTCTCGGCAGTCACGCGAACCTGCGTGCCTTCCAGCGCGATGTCGTGCTTCTTCAGATACTGCGCCGCGTAGTACCCTGCGCAGGAGCCCAAAGACGCGAGGAGCAATTCCGGGGGCGTCATCCCCTCGTCAAACCCGCCGTTTTCAAGCGGCTGATCGGATACAAGCGTGTGTTCCCGCGCTTTGATCTGGAATTGAAGCGCGCCCAAATGCTCGACAAGGACTTCCATGTGTTCCTCCCCTTAGCCAGCCTCACAACGCAGACTAGCATTCGAGGAATCCCAGGAATGTGACCGGCGTTTCACCTGAATGTGACGCGCATCACATCTGCCCTTTTGAATCCAACCTGCGCGAATGGGCTAAACCCAGCACAATGAGCGGAGCATATCGTTTGAATTGAGATTTGAAATCCCATCGCTCGTCCCATAAGCCCCTCTCTTGCAGTTGAATTCTTCCTCCTCCTGCTTCGTCTCCTTTTTCTGCGTTCATCCGTGTTCATCTGTGTTTGCTTTTACTCCTCGCCTCCTGCTTCCCATCTCGCCACATCCGCTCCCGCACCCAGGATGACCGCTCCGCTTCGCGCACATCTGCGCGATAATGGCTCGCCGCAATTTCGCGCGAGCGCGCTCCCGACATCGCCTCGCACGCGCCGCGATATGCCTCGGCGCGACTGGAGTTACACATGGATGACCACTTGAAGGCGACAATCCGTTGGGATGCGCAAATACTTCTGCTCACTTGGACCGCCGGCACGGTGGACGCAATCGGCTATCTCGGACTCGGCCACGTGTTCACCGCGAACATGACCGGCAACGCAGTCCTGCTCGGACTCTCGCTCGGCCAGGGACAAGCGCTTGCGGCGTATCGCGCTCTCCTCGCCCTCGCGGGATTCATCTTCGGCGCCGCAGCCGGAGCGCTGCTCGTTCATCGCAGGGGAATTTCCGTGGGAATCGGACGCGCGCTCTTCTGGCCTGTGCTGGCGGAAACAATCATCCTGAGCTTCTTTGCGCTTGGGTTGCACCTTTCGGTTTTCGGGCGAAGTCAATCCACCATATTTTTGTTGATTGTTCTATCGGCTATCGCGATGGGAATTCAGAGCGCCGCGATCCAGCACTTGCATCTTCCGGGAATCGCGACGACGGTCGTGACGGGCACAATCACCAGCATGGTTGTAGGATTCATTCGGCGGATGCGTCCCGCGCAGGGCGGGCCGTACTCGGACAAATCATCCGAAGCGTCCAATTTGCGCGACCGTCAACTGGGATTGCAGGCAGGCGTCTTCGTGGTTTATCTGATTGCGGCTACTGCAAGCGGCGTTTTTCAGCAGCGATTGCCGTGGGTCGTAGGCATGTCGGCGCTGGTTGCGATTTGGCTTGTGTTGCTCGACACGATTTGGCCGGCCGGCTCGTCCACTATCGTTTCGTCGTGAGTGGCGAAGACTCGCTGCCGCGAGTCTATGCACTCTTGCTTTTCGTTGTCATTCTGAGTGCATCCGCGAGTTGTGCGATCCGGTCGCTTTCGCGGATCGGCGAGAATGCACGAAGAATCTCAGCGCCGCCCCGGCAACGCCGTACACGACGATCTACTCGCCGGCGGGGCCCGCTCGGCGCATCGCTGCGTTCGTCGCGGGGCGTCCACTTCCGTATTGCCGCCTAATTCACCACCGTGATCGGTATGGGCAAGCTGGCGGATTGTCCGTTGATCGTCACCGTCAGCGTCACCGTGTAATTTCCAGCCGGTGTCCGGCCGCTCGGTCCCGCCGGCGGACTGCCGCAGGACGAAGCGCCGATCACCATGATTACAACAAGGGCGAACGACACCGCCCAGCGCGGACGCCGCCGCAACGTGAAGCATATTCCGCCGACAGCCAAAATCACCAGCACCATGCCGAGCGGTCCGTCAAGTCCCCCCGGAATCTTCGGGAAGGCCGGCGGCACGTCCGTGCAGAACGTCTTCAGCACGACGGCAACTTGCGTGGGCCCGTTGCCGGTGAACGTGACGGTGCCAGGCACCGGCGTGCAATTGAAGAACTGCGCAGCGTCGGGGGGCGAGGTTCCTGCGCACGTGAGCGTCGCAGTTCCCTTGGTCCCTGGCGGTACCCCCAGCACGATCCCGATCACGACTGTGCCTCCCGGCGAAACCGGCGGTGGTGCCGCGGGCGAACCCGGCGCCATCTGGAGAGTAATCGAGGTCACCGTCAGTTGTGTCGTTCCGGAGATCTTGCCCTCCACCTGCGCCGCCGTGATGGTGATGGGGCCGCCCGCAGACACTCCGGTGGCGAGACCCGTCGCGCTACCGATCGTCGCAATCGTCGTGTCGGAAGAAGTCCAATTCACCGCAGTCGTCAGGTCCTGCGTCGATTTGTCAGTGAACGTCCCGGTCGCGGTGAATTGCAGCGTGTTATTGAGAGCAACGTTAGCCGGATTCGGCGTCACCGCGATCGAAACCAGAAGCGGAGCCGTTACCGTGAGCGTCGCGCCATTGCTCGTGATTCCGGAGAGCGAAGCCGTAATTGTCGTAGTGCCCGCTTTCACTCCCGTAGCTGTTCCGGCCGTCGCGCCGCCGGACACGATCGTCGCCGCCGCCGTGTTCGACGAGGCCCACGTCACGGTCGCCGTGATGTCCTGCGTGGATTCGTCGCTATACGTCCCGGTGGCGGTGAATCGCTGCGTGTTGCCCGCCGCAATGCTGGCAGCGGTTGGCGCCACCGCAATCGAAACCAGCGCCGGCGTCACGACGAGTTGAGTGGTGGTTTTGTGCGAGAGCGAGCCGCTGGTTCCCGTAATTGTCAACGTCGATGTGCCCAGCGGAGTGTCGCTTGCCGTCGTTACCGTCAAAGTAGAAGGCGTGCCCCCTGTAATCGACGTCGGATTGAATGTCAACGTGGAACCCGAGGGAAAGCCGCTCACAGTGAGCAACACCGGAATGCTGTACCCGTTCAAGTCCGTGACATTCACGGTGTAGGTCGTGCCGCTTCCCACGGCCACTGTCTGCGTCGCGGGCGTAGCGGATATCGTAAAGTCCGGGACACCCTGGGCCGTTCCGCTAGCTGCAACCGTGACGTTGCTTGTGCCATCGGTCAGGACAACCAGATTTTCCGTCACCAGCTTGCCGGTCACTGTGTTCGCCGTCGGCGCAAAGTCAAGCACGAGCATGCAAGTCCCCTGCGGCTGGACGACAACGGTGACGGGGCCGACACAAGTGCTCGACGGGTCAACGATGAAATCCGGCGAATTGGCGGTGTTCACGCCGGTAAATCCGAGCGGCCCGAACCCGACGTTGGTGATGGTGATAGCTGGGGATTGTGCGGTCTGGCCAATTATGACCGTCCCCGGAACGGTAACTGCCGGCGCAGCAGGCGACGGCGTTCCCGGCCCGGCGATCTGGCTCTGCAAAACAATCACCTTTGGATGTGTCGTAGGCGTTGGATTCGATGTCGGGCCCGACTGATCCAAGATTACAAATTCGAACGGAGAAATCGCGTATCCGCTTTCCCCGTTGGTGATCGCTGTCGGCGAAATGGTGAAGTGGCCGTTTGTCCCCACCGTGAAATTCAGAGTCCCGAGACTCTGATCGAAGAAAATGTCGCCGCCCTTGTGGCTTTCGTCGTCGGTGACATCAAGTGTGTTCGGTGCCGAGCCGAGTGTTGCCGCACCCGAGGAATACGAATTTGCGAGCTGAATCGCCTCTCTCAGGCCGAAGACCATGTTGCCGCCAAGAGGCGTGGTGGGCGACACCGGCGCCTGCGGGTTGATCTCGCCGAAGAGAACAGAGGAGTCGCTTGTCATCGCGAATCCCCGGTCTGGCTGCGCGAGGTAAACGGTCACGGGGTTGGTGAAATTCAGCGTCGCGACGCCATTCGATGCAACGGAGAAAGTCCCGGTCTGCGTTTGGTTCGTCTGAACTGTGCCGCCGATATTCGAATCGGACGTGAGCGTAGCGCTCTTCCCGTCCGGACCCACCAGCAAACCTATCAACGCATCTTCGGACTGGCCAGAATTACCCTGGAGGGTGATCACATCGGGCCCGGCGATCGAGCTGTTCGCAAACGGATTGGTGGATTGCCGGATGCCGGTGCCGACGAGCAGTGGGAACAACGACCGGCCGTCGAGCGACATAGCGAACAATTCGTCGCTGTTCACGACGTAGAGGGCGTACTGGGTCGCACCGAAGGGCGCCGCATTGGCACTCTCGACGGTGCGGCCATTGGCGTCGACTGTCGTCAAGCTTCCGGTAATCGATGTGATCGCTGTGGAAGTTCCGGCATTATTGAGTACGGCGCTGCCGGAAGTGATCGACAGCGTACCGTTGTTGTTGCCGATCGTGATGAAGCCCAGTTCGCCGACACGTTGCCCACTCGGGGACTGGCCCGTAGTTCCGTACGTATAGGTCCCCGCGACCGAGGCCGGGTTGAAGGCCGCGGAATTTTGCAGGCGCATCTCTCCACTGCCGATATCACCGCTGCCGGTAACATCTTTCAACGTCGTAATCTGCGCCGTATTCGCGACTCCCTGGTAAACGCCGCCGACGGCGATTGCAAAGAGAAGTGGATTCTGGCCTGTCGGCGTGATGCTCATC
>JBAWGF010000209.1:0-3350 GCA_049592615.1 Candidatus Acidiferrales bacterium | reverse complement strand
TGGTTCTGCGGTCGCGCAATTGGAAACAATCCACCGGCAAAGAAGAACTGATCGGCGAGGAAGGCGACGTTACGCAGCCGCTCGACGCCGCCGGCGGTCATGGCATGGTGTTCGTGCACGGCGAACTCTGGCGCGCCACGTCGGCCGATGGCCAGAAAATCCCAAAGGGCGCGCGAGTGCGCGTGGCGAAAGTGGCGGGGTTGACTCTCGAGGTCGAGCCCGTGAAGACGGCGCAATCATCGTCTTCGTAACCGAATGATTCGGAGGAGGCAGCGATGGATTTTACATTGATGTTGTTCGGAGCCGGCGTACTCATCTTCGTGATCTGGTTTTTCAATTCGGTTTACGTGATCAAGGAATGGGAGCGCGGCGTCGTGCTGCGCCTGGGGCGGATGCTGCCGGAGGCGAAGGGAGCCGGCCTGCGCCTGGTTTTCTTCCCCATCGACAAGCTGACGCGGATTTCGCTGCGCATCGAAACGCTCGACGTGCCGCCGCAGGACGTCATCACGCGCGACAACGTGTCGGTAAAAGTAAACGCGGTCTGCTATTTCCGCGTCGTGGACGCCACTCTGGCGCTTTCGCAGGTGCAGAACTACTTGTACGCCACTTCGCAGCTCGCTCAGACCACGCTGCGCAGCCTCGTCGGCCAGTTCGAGCTGGACGCCATTTTGTCCGAGCGCGAAAAGGTAAACGCCAAGCTGCAACTAATCCTTGACCAGGATACGGAGCCTTGGGGTATCAAGGTAACGAAGGTTGAGGTCAAACAAGTCGATATTCCGGAGTCCATGCAGCGCGCCATCGCCAAACAGGCGGAGGCGGAGCGCGAACGCCGGGCCAAGGTGATTCACGCCGCGGGCGAACTCGAAGCCTCGACCAAGCTGGCGGAAGCCGCAGCGGTGCTCGAGAAAGAGCCCGCTGCGATTCAACTCCGGTATTTGCAGACGTTGACCGAGATCGGCGTGGAAAAAAACACGACCATCGTGTTCCCGCTGCCGGTTGACATTATTTCGCAGTGGGTGACGGCCGCAGCATCGGGCAAGAAGTGACCCGATAGGACAAATTGAATGGCGGGTGGAAACGGAAGACGCGGGGGTGGGGACCGGGTGCTCGAGAGCCGGCACCTTGTGGGACTATTTCTCGGCGTTGTGCTCTTGTGCGCCGTTTTTTTTACTCTCGGCTACGTTATGGGACGGACGCAGTTTGGCGGGCAGGTTCAAGCAGCAGCGGGGCTGGTGAAGAATTCGCTTCCAGGAGCTTCTTCGAACGCAGCATCCAAAGCCAAAGAAAATGAACCCGCTGCGCCGCCGGCGTCCAGTGGTTGGGATTTCTACCCGACGAAGAAAGAAGAGAACAAGCTCGAACCCGCCGCAAAGCCCTCGGCTCCTGTGCCCGCCGTAGCTACGAAATCATCTGGTTCAACTCCTGCGGCGACGACGAAGACGGTTGCTTCCCCTGGTCCCGCAAAACCAGCCGCACGCTTTCAGCCGCCGCCGATGACGCGGGGCTCGATCGTCTTGCAAGTTTCGGCGCTGACGCGGGAAAGCGACGCGCTGGCGATGGCCGATATCCTGCAACAGAAAAGGTTTCCGTCGTTTGTAGTTACGCCCACCTCGGATGCCCTCTATCGCGTGCAGGTCGGCCCGTATGCGGACATGCAATCCGCAGAAGCTGCGAAGCGCGCGCTTGACCGCGAAGGAATCAAGGCTATTATCAAGCGCTGAATGGTTTTCCGGTGGCATACGCGAGCCCTGCTCGCGATCGGCAGCGGCGTCGCCCTCGCTCTTTCCTTTCCCGACTACAATCTCTCGCTTCTCGCCTGGATCGCCGTCGGCATGCTCGTCCTCGCATCGGCGCGAGCGCGGCCTGCGGAATCCTTGCTCTACGGCTTCCTTCACGGCATCTTTTTCTATCCCGTGTGCCTGCCGTGGATCGCCGTCGTAATCAAGCAGTACGGCGACGTGGATCCATGGACATCCGCGGGAGTCGTGGGGCTGATCGGCGTTGCCGGAGGAATTGTCTGCTCGATTTTTTCCTGGAGTGTTGCATATGCATCGAGAAGAAGCCTTGCGTTGGCCTGCGTGCTCGCGCCATTCCTGTGGGTGACTCTGGAATTTTTGCGCACGCACCTGCCGTACATCGGATTCCCGTGGAATTTGACCGGCTATGCTGCGACCGGAAGCCTCGCGCTGTTGCAAATCACTCCGCTGACCGGGATCTACGGGCTTACTTTTGTAATCGCAGCGTACAGCTCGCTCGTGGCCTATGCCGTTCTCGCCGGGACCGAGCGCGCGTGGAAGACCGCGATCCTAACAACCGCGCTCCTGATTCTCGTCGTGGCGGGCGGAAGGTATCTTGTTCCAAAAACGCAGCCGCGATTCATCGCGCATCTGGTGCAGACAAATTTTCCGCAATCCGAGCACTATCCTCCGGACTGGCTTCAGGCGCACGCGGGCGAGCTCGACGAGCTTGAAAGCATCAGCGTCGAAGCTGCGAGGAAAACACCGGGCCTGATCGTCTGGCCGGAGGTCCCCGCGCCGTTCAGCTTGCAGGAGCCGCTGTTTGCGCAGCGCGCCTCGCGAATTGCACGCGATGCCGCCGCCGATTTTCTTGTCGGCGTCGTCGATTGGAAGCGAGACGCGCAGGGTCACTGGCTCGCGTCCAACAGCGCCGTGCTGTTCAACGCCTCCGGCCAGCGCATTTTCACGTACGACAAAATTCATCTCGTTCCTTTCGGCGAGTATGTTCCGCTCCGGCAATGGATCAAGTTTGCCGGCCGGTTGACGGCGGACATCGCCGATTTCACTCCGGGCACCGACTATCGCGTTGGCAATCTGCCGGGAATCGAAACCTACGTCCCTTCAGCGGGACCGAAGTTTGGCGTTTTCATTTGCTACGAGGCGATTTTTCCGGATGAAATACGCGAATTCGCGGCGAAGGGCGCGCAACTGCTGATCAACGTCTCGAACGACGGCTGGTTCGGCCGCTCGGCGGCGCCGGAGCAGCACTTGATGATGTCGCGCGTCCGTGCGGTCGAAAGCCGCCGCTGGTTGCTGCGCGACACGAACAACGGGTACACGCAGGTGATCGATCCCTACGGGCGTACCGTGGCGAGCCTGGCGACCGACATTCGCGGCGAACTCGATGCGCCCTACGATTTTCGCAGCGACTTGACGCCCTACGCCCGCTTCGGTGATTGGTTCTGCTGGCTCTGCGTTTTCGCATCGGTTGTGCTGCTTGGTTCATCGCGACGAAGGAAAATGTTGCCATCCTGAGCGCATCCGCTTTTTCTGCCTTCGCCAGCGGCTGCGCCAATTTCCATTTTCTCTTTTCCATTTTCGCCTGTAGAATTC